>JAICXL010000055.1 GCA_025980475.1 Nocardioidaceae bacterium
AGTGCTTGCGCTCACGCGACTGCGTGAACGTGATCGTCGCGGGCAAGCAGGCGGCGCTCGACTACCTGTCGATCGACGACGCGATCGTCCACTGCACGCGCGGCGCCGGCATCTGGGAGTGGGCGTCGAACGACGACGGCGAGCCGGACGTGGTGGTGGCCGCGGCCGGTGACGTGCCGACGCTGGAGGCGCTGGCCGCCGTCTCGCTGATCCGTGAGCACCTGCCGGAGCTCAAGGTCCGCTTCGTCAACGTGGTCGACCTGATGCGGCTGCAGGACGAGCGCGAGCACCCCCACGGCCTGTCGGACCGGGAGTTCGACACGGTCTTCACTCCGGACCGGCCGGTGGTCTTCGCCTACCACGGCTACCCCGCGCTGGTCCACCGGCTGACCTACCGGCGCACCAACCACGACAACTTCCACGTACGCGGCTACAAGGAGGAGGGCACCACCACCACGCCCTTCGACATGGTGATGATGAACGACATGGACCGCTACCACCTGGTGATGGACGTCATCGACCGGGTGCCGTCGCTCGGCTCGCGGTGCGCCCAGCTGCGCCAGGACATGGCGGACAAGCGGATCGAGGCGCGGCAGTGGACCCGCGACCACGGGGACGACCTGCCCGAGGTCGCGCAGTGGCAGTGGGTCGGGGCCGACGGTGAGGCGCCGGGCCCCGGGCGGTCGCCGTCGGTGACGGCGGAGTCGCGGACCAGCGCCGACCAGTAGCGCCGAGGCGTCAGCTTTGGCGGCCCCAGTGCGCCGAGGCGTCAGTTTTTGCGCGCCGAAATTGACCGGTCGGCGCTCGCTGCGCGCCAGAGGTGACCGGTCAGCGCAGGAGGGCGGCCGTCTTGCGGGCGATGGCCAGCTCCTCGTTGGTGGGTACGACGAGCACGGCGACCGCGGACCCGGGACCGGAGATCGTGCGGGCCCCCTCATCCGGAGCCGCGTTGGCGTCCTCGTCGAGCACGATGCCGAGAACCTCCAGGCCCGCACACACCGCCAGCCGCATGCGGGCGTTGTGCTCGCCGACGCCCGCGGTGAACGTGAGCGCGTCGGCGCCGCCGAGCACGGCTACGTACGCACCGACGTACTTCTTCAGCCGGTGCACGTAGACGTCGAACGCGGCCTGCGCCTCACGATCCTCGCGGGCGAGCGCCGCCTCGAGATCGCGGAAGTCGGTGTGTCCGGTCAGCCCGAGCAGGCCGGAGCGGTGGTTGAGCAGGTCGTCGAGGGCATCCGCGTCCAGGCCGGCCTGACGTTGCAGGTAGGGGAGCAGGCCCGGGTCGAGGTCACCTGATCGCGTGCCCATGACCAGGCCCTCGATCGGGGTCAGGCCCATCGAGGTCTCGACCGGCCGGCCGTTGCTGATCGCGCTTGCGGACGCGCCGTTGCCCAGGTGCAGCACGACCTGGTCGATCCCGTCCACCGCCTTGCCGAGGTGCCGGGCAACCTCCCCAGCGACGTACTCGTGGGAGATGCCATGGAAGCCGTAGCGACGCACCTCGTGGCGCTCGGCGAGCTCCCGGTCGATGGCATAGGTGGCGGCCGCTGGTGGCAAGGTGGCGAAGAACGCCGTGTCGAAGCACGCCACCTGCGGTAGGTCGGGGTAGGAGTCCCGGGCGCTGCGGATGCCGGCGGCGGCCGCGGGGTTGTGCAGCGGCGCGAAGACCGCCAGCCGGTCGATCTCCGCGAGCACGTCGTCGTCGACCAGGCTCGGCCGGGTGAGTCTCGGACCGCCATGCACGACGCGGTGGCCGACCGCGGCCAGCTCGACGCCACCCTGCTCCTCGAGGAGTCGGTGCATCAGGTCGAGAGCGGCGGCGTGGTCGGCGACCTGGACCGACTCCTCGTGCGCGTCCTGGGTGAGCTTCGCGTGCGGCTCGCCGATCCGCTCGACATGACCGCTCACCAGCGCCTGGCCCGACTCGGGCTCGAGCACCTGGTAGCGCAACGACGACGAGCCCGCGTTGAGGACGAGCACGTGCATGCGTCACCTCCGTCCGGCCCAACGGTAGGCGCGTGGGCACAATGGCCTCGTGCCCGTCCACCTGCGTCCGCAAAACGCCGCTGCCGTGACCGATGCGCTGTCCCGCCGCGGCTCCTGGACGCCGGCCGACCTGCGGCTGCTGACCAAGCACTACCTCGCGCTGCTCGCCGAGAAGGCCCCGGGTAACAGCGTGGAGGTGCGGGTGCCGCCGTACGCCGCCGCCCAGGTGGTCCCGGGCGTGCGACACACGCGGGGCACGCCCCCCGCCGTCGTCGAGACCGACGCCGAGACCTGGGTCGGCCTCGCGACCGGATCACTCGGCTGGGAGACGGCCGTCGCCGACGGCCGGGTGCGTGCCAGCGGCGAGCGCACCGACCTTTCCAGCTACCTCCCCCTCCGTTGACTTCCGCCTCGCGGCCCGTTCACTCGGGCCTCGTGGCCCGGTGACTTCCGTCTTCGGACCCGACCGGGGCCACAAGCCCCAACTCGACGGGCCACAACTCCCAACTCGACGGGCCGCAAGCCCCAAGTGAACGGGCCACAAGCCCCAACTCGACGGGGGCTAGGGTCAGGAGACATGGAGATCGACGAGCTGCGCAGCCGGGTACGCGACGTCCTGCCGGGCATCCGCAAGGACCTCGAGGACCTCGTCCGGATCGAGTCGGTCAGCGCCGACCCGGCCCGCAGGGCCGAGGTGCGGCGCAGCGCGGAGGCGGTCAAGGAGCTTTTCGAGGCCGAGGGGTTCGCCACCCGGATCGCCACCGCCCACGACGGCAGCGCCCCCGCCGTCATCGCGCACCGGCCGGGTCCCGCGGGCACGCCGACGGTGCTGCTCTACGCCCACCACGACGTGCAGCCGGAGGGTGACCACGACCAGTGGGACTCCCCGCCGTTCGAGCCCACAGAGCGGGGCGATCGCCTCTACGGCCGCGGGGCCGCCGACGACAAGGCCGGGATCGCCGCCCACCTCGCGGCGATCCGCGCGCTCGGCGACGACCTGCCCGTCGGGGTCACCGTCTTCGTCGAGGGGGAGGAGGAGGTCGGCTCGGAGACACTTCCCGAGCTGCTCCGCCAGAACAAGGCCGACCTCGAGGCCGACGTGATCGTGATCGCCGACAGCGGCAACTGGGACGTCGGCGTCCCGGCCCTGACCACCAGCCTCCGCGGCCTCGTCCGCGCCGACGTCGAGGTGCAGACCCTCGACCACTCCGTGCACTCCGGCATGTGGGGCGGCCTGGTCCCCGACGCGCTGATGACGCTCGCCCGACTGGTCGCCACGCTGCACGACGACGACGGCAACGTGGCGATCGCCGGCCTCGTCTCGACGCCGGCCGCCGATGTCGACTACCCCGAGGAGCGGCTGCGCGCGGAGTCCGGCGCCACCGAGGGTGTGCAGTGGATCGGCACCGGCGCGGCCGTCGAGCGACTCTGGACCAAGCCGTCGCTGAGCATCATCGGGCTCGACGCCCCCAAGGTCGCCGGCTCCAGCAACACCCTGGTGCCGAGGGCCGCAGCGCGTCTCTCCCTCCGCCTCGCCCCGGGCGACGACTGCAAGCAGGCCTACCAGCGCCTCGTCGAGCACCTCGAGAAGCACGTCCCCTGGGGCGCGAAGCTCAGCGTCACCTTCGTCGACGACGGCCAGCCCACGCAGATCGACGCCACCGGACCTGCGTACGACGTTGCCCGCAGGGCGTTCACCGACGCGTGGGAGGGGACCCCGCCGGTCGACATGGGCGTCGGCGGCTCGATCCCCTTCATCGCCGAGTTCCTGGAGTCGTTCCCCGAGGCCAGCGTGCTGGTCACCGGCGTGGAGGACCCCGACACCCGTGCGCACGGCCTCAACGAGGGGCTGCACCTCGCGGAGTTCGAGCGGGTCTGCCTCGCCGAGTCCCTGCTGCTGGCCCGACTGGCGGGGTAGCTCGAGCGGTCAGGCGGGGTTCAGCGCCACCCGGAAAATGCTGCCCTCGCCGAGGGTCGAGCGCACGTCGATGCTGCCGCCGTGCCGCTCGACGATGCGGCGCACGATCGCCAGGCCGAGACCGGTGCCGGGTTGCTCGAGCGCCTCCGGGTTGCCGGTCCGGAAGAACTCCTCGAAGAGGCTCACCTGGTCCTCCGTGGAGATCCCGATGCCGTCGTCGGCGAACTGGAGGACCGCCCGACCGCCCTCGCGGGAGATGGTCACGGTGATGCTGCGTCCGGCGGGGGTGTACTTGATCGCGTTGGACAGCAGGTTCGCACAGACCTGCTCGAGCTCGCGCTCGTCGCCGAGGGCGAGCACCGGTCCGTCCGAGGGCACCCGCAGGCTGACCGTGAGCTGCTTGCTGGCGGCCTGGAAGGCGAGCACGTCCAGGCAGCTCTCCACCGCCTTCTGCAGGTCCACCGGGACATTCTCGAAGGGCAGCTTCGGGTTCTCCACCCGGGAGAGCACCAGCAGGTCCTCGACGATCCGGCTGACCCGGCCGGCGCTGCGGCCGATCGCCTCGAGGGCGTGCCGCACCGACGGCTGCAGGTCGGACTCGTCGAGCATCTCCAGGTGACCCTGGATGGCCGTCAGCGGGTTCTTCAGCTCGTGGGAGATCGTCGAGATCAACCGGCTCTTGTAGCCGTCGAGCTGGCGCAGCTCGTCGACCAGCCGCTCCTCACGCTCGAAGAGGCGGGCGTTCAGCAGCGCCCGGCCGAGGTCGTGGCCGATGTCGAGGGCCGCGTCGGTCTCCACGTCGGTCCACTCGGGCTGGCCGGGGGCACGCGCGATGGCCAGGTTGCCGAGGCACTCGGCGCCCGCCCCGAGCGGCACGAACAGCAGCGAGGACATGCCCAGGGTGTCGACGTACTCCATCACGGCCCGGGCGTCCTCGGTCGACAGCTGAGGGCGGATCGTCGACCGGCGTCGGGAGACCAGCCCCACCGTCTGCTCCTCCCAGCAGCGCATCGCGACCGCGTTCGCGATCCGCACGATGTCGTCGGTCATCGGGGCTTCCTCGCCCTCGGCGGTGTACATCTGGCCGTAGGGGTCGGCGACCTGGTCGAAGATCCGGATCCACAGCCCCTGCGCGGCGAAGCCGTCGACGATGGCCTGTTTGCACTCGTCGAGGATCTGGTCGAAGTTGAGTCGGGCACTGGCCTTGCGCACGATCGTCCGGGCGGCGGAGGCGAGCTGGACCTGCTCGACGAGTCGCTGCCGCTCGACCGCGCTGGCCAGCGCCCGTCCTGCCTGGACGGCGTAGATCTCCAGGGTCCGGCGCCGGACCTCGTCGGGGCGCATCCCGTCCTCGGGGAGGTCCACGGCCAGCAGCCCGCGCCAGCGGCCGTCGTCGTCGAGGAGTGGCGCCACGAGGAGGTCGAGCGGGTGCCACGCGTTCTCCACCTGGAGCGGCGCCTGGTCGGGGATCCAGCCGAGCGCGACCCCCTCGGGCAGCCGCTCGTGCGGGACGAAGCGCAGCCGGCCCCACTCCTCGGCGACGGCGAGCTCGGCCTCGATGTCCGCCAGCGGGGTGAAGTTGCCCAGCAGGGTCTCGCGGCAGTCGTCGTTGCCGGCGACCGCGACCACCTCGAACTCCCCGGACTCGCGCAGCACGCTGACCGCGGCGACGCCGAAGCCGGCCACCTCGGTGACGCCCTCGGCGATCTGCTGCAGGGCGTCCTGCAGCGCGGTGCGTGACCATGCCTCGGCCAGCACCTCGTTGATCAGTCGCGTCGGATCTTCGTGCTCCACGTCCCAGCACCCCCTGGTGTTGCTATAGCATGCCCTGTGCCGCCCAAGCCGTGCAGGACAACCGGGATAAACCCGACATTTCAGCGAGTCGCAAAATGTGCCTCCGGGCGACGGTGCCTTGTCCGGCGGCCCCCCGGCGGCCGTTAGACTCGTGGCGTGGCCGGCAACGCGGGCCGTCGCGGAGACGGCCGACTGACCCATGACCTCGACCCCCAGGACCTCGGACCCCAGGACGCCTGCGGCGTCTTCGGCGTCTGGGCGCCCGGCGAGGACGTCGCCAAGCTGACCTACTTCGGGCTTTACGCCCTGCAGCACCGCGGCCAGGAGTCGGCCGGCATCGCGGTCGGCAACGGCCGCCAGATCCTGGTCTACAAGGACATGGGCCTGGTCAGCCAGGTCTTCGACGAGTCGACCCTGGAGGCGCTCAAGGGTCACGTCGCGGTGGGGCACGCCCGCTACTCGACGACCGGGGCGAGCACCTGGCACAACGCCCAGCCGACCTTCCGCCCCACCGCCGACGGGTCGATCGCGCTGGCGCACAACGGCAACCTCACCAACACCCGGGAGCTGGCCGAGCAGGTCCGGGGCCTCCCGAGCTTCACCGGCGAGCTCGACATCCACGCGCGCAATCTCGAGCTGAGCACCAACGACACCTCGGTGGTGACCGCGCTGCTCGCGCACCATCCCGACACCAGCCTCGAGGAGCGTGCAGCCGAGCTGCTGCCGCAGGTGCGCGGGGCGTTCTCCTTCGTCTGGATGGACGAGGAGGCGCTCCACGCCGCCCGCGACCCACAGGGCATCCGCCCGCTCGTGCTCGGCCGCCTCGAGCGCGGCTGGGTGGTCGCCTCGGAGACGGCTGCCCTCGACAT
Organism: Nocardioidaceae bacterium; assembly: GCA_025980475.1. Classification (GTDB taxonomy): domain Bacteria; phylum Actinomycetota; class Actinomycetes; order Propionibacteriales; family Nocardioidaceae; genus Marmoricola. Next base: position 6,571 of record JAICXL010000055.1, read on the forward strand.
CGTCGGGGCGTCCTACGTCCGCGAGGTGGAGCCCGGCGAGATGGTGACCGTCGACGCCGACGGCCTGCGCACCCGCCGGTTCGCCCAGGCGCAGCCGAAGGGCTGCCTCTTCGAGTTCGTCTACCTGGCCCGCCCCGACACCCGGATCTCCGGGCAGCGCGTGCACAGCGTCCGCGTCGAGGTCGGCCGTCGGCTCGCTCGGGCCGAGACGGTCATCCGCAGCCCCGCCGACGCCGACCTGGTGATCCCGGTGCCGGAGTCCGGCACCCCAGCCGCGATCGGCTACGCCGAGGCCAGCGGCATCCCCTACGGCATGGGCCTGGTGAAGAACTCCTACGTCGGCCGCACCTTCATCCAGCCCAGCCAGACCATCCGTCAGCTCGGCATCCGGCTCAAGCTCAACCCGCTGCGCGACGTCATCGAGGGCAAGCGGCTCGTGGTCGTCGACGACTCGATCGTCCGCGGCAACACCCAGCGGGCGCTGGTCCGGATGCTGCGCGAGGCCGGTGCCCGGGAGGTGCACGTGCGCATCTCCAGCCCCCCGGTGAAGTGGCCCTGCTTCTACGGCATCGACTTCGCCACCCGTGCGGAGCTGATCGCCAACGGCCTGACGCCCGCGGAGATCTGCGAGTCGATCGGTGCTGACTCGCTGAGCTACATCTCCCTGGAGCAGCTCGTCGAGGCGACCGGGCTGCCCGGGGACGATCTCTGCCGCGCCTGTTTCGACGGCGTCTACCCCGTGCCGCTGCCGGAGGAGGGTCACCTCGGCAAGCACCTCCTCGAGACGCCGGCCCCCGACAGCACCGCCGACCTGCGTGTCGAGGTCGAGGCCGAGGGCCTGGCCACCTCCCGCCTGGGCGGCGGCGCGGTCGACGCACTGGACCGGCCGTGACGCTCCCGACCGGCGGGGCCACCTACGAGGCGGCCGGGGTCTCGATCGACGCCGGCGACCGCGCGGTCGAGCTGATGCGGGCGTGGGTGGACCGGGCCCGACGACCCGAGGTCCTCGGCGGCATCGGCGGCTTCGCGGGCCTCTTCGACGCCAGCGCGCTCAAGTCCTACGACCGGCCGCTGCTGGCCAGCTCCGCCGACGGCGTCGGCACCAAGGTCGCGATCGCCCAGGCGCTCGACAAGCACGACACGATCGGCTTCGACCTGGTCGGCATGCTCGTGGACGACCTGGTCGTCTGCGGCGCGGAGCCGCTCTTCCTCACCGACTACATCGCCACCGGCCGGGTGGTTCCGGAGCGGATCGCCGCCATCGTCCGAGGCATCGCCGAGGCCTGCGTCGAGGCGGGGTGCGCGCTCGTCGGCGGTGAGACGGCCGAGCACCCCGGCCTCCTCGGCCCCGGCGACTACGACCTCGCCGGCTCCACCACCGGTGTCGTCGAGGCAGCGGACCTGCTCGGCGCCGACCGCGTGCGCACCGGAGACGTGGTGGTCGCGATGGCCTCCAGCGGGCTGCACGCCAACGGCTACTCGCTGGTCCGCCAGGTGCTGCTCGCGGCGCCGTCCGAGGGTGGGGCCGGCCGCCGTCTCGACGAGCACGTCGACGACCTCGGCCGGACACTGGGCGAGGAGCTGCTCGAGCCGACCCGGATCTATGCGAAGGCCTGCCTCGACCTGGCCCGTACGACGACGACGCACGCGATGTCCCACGTCACCGGCGGCGGGCTCGCCGCGAACCTGGAGCGGGTGCTGCCTGCCTCGGTCACCGCGACCCTGGACCGGTCGACCTGGGAGCTGCCGCCGGTCTTCGCGCTGGTGCGCGACACCGGCGCCATGGCGACGGCCGACCTCGAACGCACCCTCAACTGCGGGGTCGGCATGGTCGCGGTCGTCGCCGTGGAGGACGCCGACCGGGCACTCGCCGTGCTCTCCGGCCACGGAGTCGCGGCCTGGGTCGCCGGGGAGGTCGCCGACGCCACCGGCAGTGACGACGCCGGCCGGGCGGTGCTCACCGGCTCGCACTCCTGACGCCGGCGCGAACCGGCGCCGCAGGAGCGCGCGCGCGCCACTCCCCGGTCCGATGTGCGGGAATGACACCCGAGCAGGTACGGTTGGTCCCACGATCAGACGAAACTCAGACCGGCCTCGCGATGGCGGTGGCCGGCCCAGTGTGCGAGGGGGTCGACCCGATGGGGCGCGGCCGTGCTAAGGCGAAGCAGACGAAGGTCGCCCGCGACCTGAAGTACCGCACTCACGAGACGGACTTCGGGGCGCTGGCCAAGGAACTCCACGGGGGCGAAGACTCCCCGGACGCCGACGCCGAGGATGACGACGGCTGGGCGGACAGTGCCGTCCCGCGTCGCGACTGACCCCTGACCGCGGCGCCTGACGGCGGCCCGGTGATCCGGGTCAACCCACCCGGGTCAACCCACCCAGAGCCCCCGCAGCCGCCCGACGGCTGCGATCCGCTGCTCGGCGAGGCGGTCGGCGGCCACCGCAGGCGGCACGTCGTCGGCCTCGGCCAGCCCGAACACCTCCCGCGTGGTGTCGAAGATCTTCGTCGCGCGCTGCTTCGCACGGTCGAAGGAGAAGCCCTCGAGCTCGTCGGCCACCTGGATCAGGCCCCCGGCGTTCACGCAGTAGTCGGGGGCGTAGAGGATGCCGCGGTCGGCGAGCAGCTTCTCCACGCCCGGGTGCGCGAGCTGGTTGTTCGCGGCGCCGCAGACGACCTTGGCGCTCAGCGTCTCCACGACGTCGTCGGTGAGCGCGTCGCCGAGGGCGCAGGGCGCATAGACGTCGAGGGCGGAGGCGACCAGCGCGTCGGTGTCGGCGACGGTGCGCACCTCCGGGTGGGCCTCGGTGACCCGGAGCACGGCGGCCTCGGCGACGTCGCTCACCACCACCCTGGCGCCGTCGGCCAGCAGGTGCTCGACGAGGTGGTGACCCACCTTGCCGACGCCGGCGACACCGACCGTCCGGCCGCCGAGGCTCGGCTCGCCCCACACCGCCTCGGCAGCGGCCCGCATCCCCTGGAAGACGCCGTACGCGGTCAGCACCGAGGAGTCGCCGGCACCGCCGTGCGCGACCGTGCGACCGGTGACGTAGGAGCACTCGCGGGCGATCACGTCCATGTCGTCGCTGTAGGTGCCCACGTCGCACGCCGTGCGGTAACGGCCGCCGAGCGACTGCACGAACCGGCCGTAGGCGCGCAGCAGGCCTTCGGACTTCGCCGTGGCCGGGTCCCCGATGATCACCGCCTTGCCGCCACCGAGGTCGAGCCCGGCCAGGGCCGCCTTGTAGGACATCCCCTTCGAGAGGTTCAGCACGTCGCGCAGCGCGTCGGCCTCGGATGCGTAGGGGTAGAAGCGGGTGCCGCCCAGCGCTGGGCCAAGAGCGGTCGAGTGGATGGCGACGATGGCGCGGAGGCCGGTGCGCTCGTCGGCGCAGAAGACGACCTGCTCGTGGCCGTCGAGGTGCTCGAAGACGGGGGACTGCGGCTGCTGGGCCACGGTGGTGACCTTTCTGTGCGCGGCCCTGCCGGGGGTGGGGCGGAGCCTGTTGTCAAGTGGCGGCGGGGTGGTGCCGACGGTGGTCTAGTCTACGAGACGTCGATCACAGGGAAAGACTTGGATATCGGACATGTCCCCTTCACAACGTTCGTACCGGAGTGTCAGAATCGAAGACGTCGGCCGGCAGGCCCGACCGACACCGAGCCTGACCCAAGAAGGGGGCCGTGAACCATGGTGGTGCGACCGACGGAATCCGAGTCCTTGCTGACCCCTGCGGAGGTCGCAGCGATGTTCCGGGTGGACCCCAAGACCGTGACCCGCTGGGCGAAGGCCGGCAAGCTGAGCGCGATCCGCACGCTCGGCGGCCACCGCCGCTACCGCGAGTCCGAGGTCAAGGAGCTGCTCGGGGACGTCATCCCCGCCCAGCGCAACGCCCGCGACTGACCAGACGGCACGGTCAACGGGGGAAGGTGCCGTGCCGTCCGGCACCCTGGCTGAACTGCCGCGCGCCTGCGACGGCCTCGTGCGCCAGCGCCTGCTGGCCCAGCGCGAACTCCTGCCGAAGGGCTGACTCCTCCTCCAGCCCCGCCTGGCCGAGCAGGCTGGCCCGGTCGCTGCGCAGGCAGGTCTGCGGGAACGCCGCCAGCTCGGTGGCCAGGGCGACTGCGTCCGCCAGGGCGTGACCCGGCTCGCTGACCCGGTTCACCAGCCCGATCCGCTCCGCCTCCTCGGCGCCGACCGCCCGACCGGTGAGCACCAGGTCCATCGCCCGGGACTCCCCGATCAGTCGGGGCAGCCGCACCGTGCCGCCGTCGACCAGCGGCACGCCCCAGCGCCGGCAGAAGACGCCGAGCACAGCGTCGCGGGCGGCAACGCGCAGGTCCGCCCAGAGCGCCAGCTCGAGGCCGCCGGCCACGGCATGGCCCTCGATGGCGGCGACCACCGGATTGCCCAGCCGCATCCTGGTCGGCCCCATCGGCCCGTCCCCGTCGGGCTCCAGCCGGTTCGGCCGGCCCTCACCGACGGCCTTGAGGTCGGCGCCGGCGCAGAAGGTGCCGCCGGCGCCGGTGAGGACGGCCACGGCGAGGCCGTCGTCGGCCTCGAACGCCCGGAACGTCGCGGCCAGCTGCGCGGCCGTGGCGCGGTCCACCGCGTTGCGCGCCTCCGCCCGGTCGATGGTCACCACGAGCACGTCGCCCAGTCGCTCGGTCAGCACAGCCATGACCGCATCCTGCTCTTCTCGCTGGGTACCTGCGCGCAGGACCCGTCCGGAAGGGGGTGTCCCAGCGGTGCGTGAGAAGCCCGCCATCGGTTACCTGGTCCTGGTCGTCATCGGCACGCTGGTCGCCTTCGGCGTCCTCTGGGCGATCATCGCGCTCTGGGCGTGACGGGCCGCCCGCACGAGCCGGACCAGCAGGAGGAGGAGGACATGCCCACCGACGAAGAGCTGACCCCCGAGGCGTTGACGCCCGACGAGCTCGATCAACGCCGGCCGGTCGCGCCCGAGGAGGAGGACCCCACCGAGAGTACGACGACCCCCTCACCGACCGGCGCCACCGAGGCCGATGAGGCCGATGTCTACGAGCAGAGCCAGGCGGTGCCGGAGGACCCCGAGGAGGAGCGCGGATGAAGGTCGGCTACTTCCTCTCCTGCGAGGAGTACTCACCTGCTGAGCTGGTCGAGCAGGCACGGCTCGCCCAGGCCGCCGGCTTCGAGTCGTTGTGGATCAGCGACCACTTCCATCCGTGGAACGACGAGCAGGGACAGAGCCCGTTCGTCTGGTCGGTGATCGGTGCCGTCTCGCAGGTGTGCGACCTGCCGGTGACCACGGCGGTGACCTGCCCGACCGTGCGGATCCACCCCGGCATCATCGCCCAGGCGGCCGCCACGAGCGCGGTGATGCTGGGCGGCCGGTTCGTGCTCGGGGTCGGCAGCGGCGAGGCGCTCAACGAGCACGTCTTCGGCGACCCGTGGCCCTCGGTCGACGTACGCCTGGAGATGCTCGAGGAGGCGGTGGCCCTGATCCGCCGGCTCTGGGAGGGCGGCTTCGTGACCGAGTACGGCCACCACTACGACGTCGACCACGCCCGCATCTACACCCTGCCAGACGAGCCGCCCCCGATCTACGTCTCCGGCTTCGGACCCAAGGCGATCGACGTCGCCGCCCGGATCGGCGACGGCTACATCGCCACCATGTCCGACCCCGACGTGGTCAAGCAGTTCAAGGACGGGTCAGGCGGCAAGCCTGCGGTCGCCGGCGGCAAGGTCGCCTGGGCGCCGACGGTGGACGAGGGCGTCCAGATCGCCCACCGGCTCTGGGCCAACAGCGGCTTGCCCGGAGAGCTCGCCCAGGTGCTGCCCTCGCCGAGGCACTTCGAGCAGGCCTCCCAGCTGGTCACCGAGGAGATGACCCGCTCCTCGGTCACCGCGGGCAGCGACCTGGACGCCCACCTGGCCAACCTCAAGGAGTACGCCGACGCCGGCTACGACGAGGTGAACATCGCCAACATGGGCCCGCACTACCGGGAGATGATCGACTTCTACTCCCGTGAGGTGCTCCCCGCCTTCCGCGGATAGTCGCGGACTATCCCGGTCGGGGCACGAGCTCGTCGAGGTGGGCGAGCAGCTCGCCGGCGTCCTCGAATACCCGCACGGCCCCTGCGGCGGTGAGCTCGTCCCGGCCGAACCCGCCGGTGAGCAGCCCGACCATCGGCGCGCCGTGCCGCCTGGACGCCTCGGCGTCCCAGACCGAGTCGCCGACCACGACCGACGCGTGCCCGTCGACCGACTCCACCGCCTTGTCGAGCAGGTCCGGCGCCGGCTTGGTGGCCGCGTCGCCCGCAGTCTCGACGTTGTCGACGTCCGCGCCGTCACCGGTCACGCCCAGCAGGCGCAGCGAGTGCTCGGTGTGCTCGGGCTTGCCGGAGCTGGCCAGGACCACCTTGACCGGTCGCCGGTCGAGCTCCTCGAGCAGCTCCGCGGCACCGGCCAGCGGCTCGATCTCGTCCAGGATCCGGTTCGCCTCCTCCGCCCACGCCGAGCGGATCTGGTCACCCTGCTCCCGGTCGACCTCCTCACCGACCAGGCTCGGCACCAACCGGTCGCCGCCCATGCCGATGCACCGGTGGATCCGCCACAGCGGCACCACGTGGCCGCACCGACGGAACGCCCGCGCCCAGGCGAGCGCGTGCTGGTAGTTGGAGTCCACGAGCGTGCCGTCGATGTCGAGCACGATCGTGTCGATGTTGCCCGGGTTGATGTCCACGTCGGCCTCCTCGGTGGCCACGTCGGTGACCGCTCCGGGGCCGCCGTACCCCGCGCCTGCCGGGCCATGCCGCGGGCATCAACGGGTAGGCACCGGGTACCGCACCGCCATGCCGACCAATGAGGGGGACCAGCTGCAGCCGCAGGAGACTCTCGACGACCGCGGGGTGGGCGACATCCTCGACGAGGGCATCTCCCCGCCCGAGAAGCTGCGCGGGTCGGACGCCAAGTCGGTGACGCCCGCCGGGGAGACCGAGGGCGAGACCATCGACGACCGGCTCCCGCAGGAGGAGCCCGATCCGCAGCAGGACATCGTCTACGGCGAGACCGCCGATGCCCATGAGAGCGACCAGCAGGACGAGGGTGACCCGCTCGCCGGCGACGAGCGCAGCGGTCGCCTGGTCGCGCCGGACGAGGGCCTCGCCGAGGACACCGAGAAGGACCTGGTGGCCGGCGACGTCGGGATCGACGGGGCCGGCGCAGGCGCGGAGGAGGCCGCTGTGCACACCATCGCCGACGACGAGGTCGCACCCTGACTCGGGTGGGACCACCGGCTCACAGGACCGGCCGGGAAGCCGGCAGGAAAGGGTTGTCCACATGACCACAGCACAACCGCAGACCGACCGCGGCACCACCCGCGGCGGGTCGGGCCGCGTCATCGTGGTCACCGGGTCCAGCGGCGGCATCGGCCGAGCGATCGCCGAGGAGCTCGGCCGCCGCGGTGACCGGGTGGCGCTCCTGGCGCGGGGTGACGCGGGGCTGCACGCGGCGGCCCGCGCGGTGGAGGCAGCCGGAGGTACGGCGCTGCCGCTCCAGGTCGACGTCTCCGACTTCCAGGCGGTGGACTCGGCCGCCACCGAGGTCGAGCGGACCTTCGGCCCCATCGACGTGTGGGTCAACGTGGCCTTCGCCACCGTCTTCGCGCACACCTGGGACGTGACGCCGGAGGAGTACGCCCGCACCACCGAGGTCTCCTACCTCGGCTACGTCTACGGAACCCTCGCCGCGCTGCACCGGATGCGCCCCCGGGATCGCGGGGTGATCGTCCAGGTGGGCTCAGCCCTGGCCTACCGCGGCATCCCGCTGCAGTCGGCCTACTGCGCCTCCAAGCACGCCATCCAGGGCTTCCACGAGTCGCTGCGCTGCGAGCTGCTCGCCGAGGGCAGCGGCGTCGACGTGACGATGGTGCAGATGCCCGGGCTGAACACTCCCCAGTTCTCCTGGGTTCGCGCCAAGCTGCCGCACCGCCCGCAGCCGGTGCCGCCGATCTACCAGCCCGAGGTGGCCGGTCGCGCGGTGGCCCACGCGATCGACCACCCGCGCCGGCGGGAGCGCTGGGTCGGCGGCAGCACCGCGCTGACGCTGATGGCCAACGCCGTGGTGCCGGGGATCCTCGACCGCTACCTCGCCCGGACCGGGATCACGTCCCAGCAGACCGACGAACCGGTCGCCGGGCACCGGGACAACGAGGAGGGCAACCTCTTCCGGGCCCAGGACGCCGAGCGCGACTACGGCAGCCACGGCCGGTTCGACAAGCAGGGCAAGGACCGCAGCTTCCAGCAGAAGCTGGCCTGGGCCTTCGCCGGTCGCGGCAACAGGTTGGCCAACCGGCTCACGCGTCAGTGACTGAGCCGCGCGGCCGCCTCGATCAGTGCGCCGTGCACGAAGGCCTGCGGGAGGTTGCCGCGCAGCTGCCGCTGCACCACGTCGAACTCCTCGGTCAGCAGTCCCGGCGGACCGCAGGCTGACCGGTTCCGCTCGAACCAGCGGGCCGCCTCGATGTCCTCGCCGAGCGCGTCGAGCGCCGCCGCCATGTGGAAACCGCAGAGCAGGAAGGCACCCTCGGCCGCCTCCAGGGGACCCTCGCTGTGGCGGAAGCGATAGAGGTAGTGCTCCTGCCCGAGGTTCTCCTTGATCGCCAGCACCGTGTTGCGGGTGCGTGGGTCGTCGGCCGGCATGGAGCCGCGCAGGACCGGGATCAGCAGCGAGCCGTCCACCCGCTGGTCACCCGGCGCGCGCATCCACCGGTTCTCCGGGTGCACGCTGTCGGACTCGATCTGTCGCGCGATCCGGCCGGCCAGGTCGGTCCAGGCCGCGGCCATCGACCCTGAGGCCAGCCCGGCCACCCGCCGCAGGCCGGCGATGCAGATCATCCGGGAGTGCGTCCACCGCTGCGGCTCGATCTCCCAGACACCGGCGTCGGGCTCCTGCCAGCGCTCGCCGATGGCGGATGCCGCCGCCTCGACGGCCTTCCACATGTCGGCGCTGAGGTCGCCGAGGTCCGAGGCCGCGGCGAAGAGCAGCAGCGCCTCGCCGAAGGCGTCGAGCTGGAACTGCTCGGCCGCCTTGTTGCCGATCGTGTCGCTGCCGCCCGGGTAGCCCGGCAGGTCGAGGCTCTGCTCCTCGGGCACGTTGCTGCCGTCGACGACGTAGGCCGGGCGCAGCTTCGCCCCGTCCTGGAGGAGCCGGTCGGTGATGAAGTCCGTCGCGGCCCACAGCATCGGGTGGTCCCCGACCCGCGCGATCGCCTGGCCGACCATGGCCTGGTCGCGGATCCAGACGTAGCGGTAGTCGTAGTTGCGGCCCATCTCCGCGCGCTCGGGCAGGGACGTCGTGGCGGCCGCCACCAGCCCGCCCCCGGAGGTGGTCATGCCCTGCAGCACCGCGTAGGCGTGCCGGACGTCGCGGGAGGCGCGGAGGTGGCCGAGGTCGGGGACGTCGTGCTTCCAGCACCGCTCGGTCTCAGTCCAGGCGGCCGCTGCCGGGGGCGCCACCTCGGGCAACGGCCGGTCGGAGATCTCGACCACGATCGAGCGCCGGTCGTCGGGGCCGACGACGATCTCGGTGACCAGCGCGTCGCGGTCCAGCTGGGCGTCGGCGAGCCCGGTGACCCGGAAGTGCAGCGGCCCGGTGCGGCCGGTCCAGGTGCCGTCGTCGTCGCGGTGCACGTCGGCCAGGCCGTGCCGGCCGAAGTCGGCCGCCGGCTCGAAGACCACGCGCACCCGGGAGACGCCCTCGATGCCGACGACGTCGCGCAGGATGACGGCCGTGTGCAGGTCCGCCGGGCGAGCCAGCGCCTCCCGCGACTCGACCTCGCTGTCGGTGGTGACCCACCGGCTCCGCCAGATCAGCGTGCCCTCTTCGTAGTGCCCGCCCCACACGTAGCGCTGGCCCACCGGGGAGACTGCGAAGACCCCGCGGCCGCCGATGAAGGTGGCCAGCACCGCCGGGTCGTGCCAGCGCGGCGCGCACATCCAGGCCAGCTCGCCACGGGGGCCGACCACGATGCCGCGCTCCCCGTCGGCGAGCAGGGCGTACTCGCGCAGGGCGTTGGTCGGGAACTGCTGGGACCAGTGGTCGTCGAGGTAGGTCGGCCTCGCGCTCATCCGTGCTCCCTTCCCGGTGGCTCTCCCCGGTGAGTATTCCCGCCCGCTGCCGGAACATGCCTCGGGAGAGGCCGCCCGCTCCGGTGCGGGCTGGGTACGGTGGCGGCAACGATTCGCCGAGAACGATTCGCCGAGAGTGGTCCGAAAGGAGCCGGAATGAGATCCACGCCGGTGCTCTGGAACCCGGTCGTGAGGTTCCTGCTCTTCTGGGTCCTGCTGAGTGCGGTCTGCGCGGCGCTCAACGAGTCGACCGACCTCGCCGAGTGGCTGCTGGCCGTCGGCGTCGGTGGTCTCGTCGCCGTCGTCGGCGCCCTCGCAACCAGCGTCCTCGACGTCCGGCCGGGCCTCCCACGCCGGCCCCTGGTGCTCGCCCTGGTGCCGCTGGACATCGCCCGCGACGTCTGGCAGCTCGTCGCCGGGCTGCCGCGACTGCGACGGCACGGCAGCCGCACCACCCGCACCGTGCCGGCAGACACCCAGGCGCAGGCAGCCTGGGCCGTCCTGGTCGCCTCGGCCGCACCGGGCGGCTTCGTGGTCGACGCCGATCCGGCCGACGGTGGCGTCGAGCTCAGCCTGCACAGCCGAACCGACCCCGGTCCGGCGCTGCGGAGGACGCTGGACCGGACCGGCGCCGGGCCCACCGCATGACGGGGGTCGCCGTCGTCGTCCTGCTCCTCGGGGCCGGAGCGCCCTGCCTCTACGGGCTGTGCCGCGGCAACCCGGTCAGCCGGCTCGCCGCCCTGGTCACGCTCTCCACCGTGCTGGCCGCGGTGGTGGTGCTGCTGGCGACCTTCTACGGCCGGACCTCCTACCTCGATGTCGCGCTGCTGATGGTGCTGCTGTCGTTCGCCGGCACGCTGGTCTACGCGCGGTTCTTCGGCCGGAGCCTGCGATGACGGCCCCGGACCTCGTCCAGGCGGTGCTGCTCTGGGCCGGCGTGCTGGTGCTGGTCGTGGCCGCCGTCGGCACGAGCCTCGCCGGGACGGTGCTGGACCGGCTGCACTACATGAGCCTCGGTGCGGTGGCGGGCCTGCCGCTGGTGCTGGTCTCGCAGATCTTCAGCACCCCCGACCAGGCGCCCAAACTGGTCGTGATCGCGGTGCTGGAGATGGTCGGCTCTCCGGCCCTGACCACGGCCACGGCGCGGGCCCTCGCACGCCGCAGGTCACGCTCGTGAACGGCGTCGTCCTGGTCATCCTCTTCGCGGCCGTGGTGGTGCTCAGCACCGCCACCGCCTTCACCCGCGACCCGGGGCGCCAGGCACTGGTCTTCGGCGGCTACGGCCTCGTCCTCGGCGTGATCATGCTGGCTCTCCAGGCCCCCGACGTCGCCTTGTCGCAGATCACCGTCGGCGCCGCCATCGTGCCGCTGATCGTGCTGCTGACGGTGATGAAGTGCAACCGGATCCTGGCCCAGCACCGCAAGGACCAGCACCGGGAGGGCGGGTGACCGCCCGGCTGGCGGGCAGGCTGGTGCTGCTCGCCGCCGGCGTCGCCGGTGTGGGGGCGCTGCTGGTGGTCGGCTTCGGCGCGCTGCCGTCCTTCGGCGACGTGCAGCACGGGTACGGCGTGCGCGCCGTCGCGGCGTCACTCGCCCACCGCGCAGCCAACACGGTCGGCTCGGTGACCTTCGACCAGCGCGCCTTCGACACCATGGGCGAGGAGCTGATCATGTTCGCCGCAGCAACCAGCGCGGTGATGCTGCTGCGCCGGATGCGCGACGAGGAGGAGCAGCAGGCCCGCCACGACTACGGCGGCGAGGACGTCTTCGGCGCGCTCCGGCTGACCGGTGCGGCGTTCCTCCCCATCACGTTGCTGGTCGGCTGCTACGTGATCGCGCACGGTCACCTGAGCCCCGGCGGCGGCTTCCAGGGAGGCGTCGTGCTGGCCACCGGCATGCACCTGGCCTACCTTGCCGGCGACTACCGCGTGCTCGAGCGGCTCCGGCCCAGCAGCCTCCTCGACATCGCGGAGTCCGGTGCGGTCGCCGGGTTCCTCGCGGTCGGGCTCATCGGGATGGGCCTCACCGGCAGCTTCCTGGACAACTGGGTGCCGCTGGGCACCTTCGGCGACCTGCTCTCGGCCGGCACCGTCCCGATCCTCAACGGCCTGGTCGGCATCGAGGTCGGTGCGGCGCTGGTGCTCCTCGTGGCCCGGTTCCTGGACCAGGCGCTGCTGATCCGGCAGGAGGGCGAGGATGCTTGACGCCGTGCTCGCGTGGCTGCCCTACGCGGTGGCCGGCTGGGTGCTGCTGGTCGGTTGCGTCGGCATCGTGGTCAGCAACAACTACGTCCATGCGGTGGTCTGCCTGGCTGTGGTCCAGTCGGCGACCTACCTGCTGCTGCTGGCGATCGGGTGGGAACCGCACGCCACCGCGCCTGTGTTCGGGGACATCTCCACCAAGGCGAGGGTGGTCGACCCCGTGGTGCAGGCGATGACGCTCACCGACGTGGTGGTCGGGGCAACGGTGACCGCGCTGCTGCTCGCGCTGACCGTGCAGCTCGCCAAGCGCCACGGCACCCTCGACCCCGACGAGGTCCGGTCGCTCGAGAGCGACCAGGACGACCACGGATGAGCGGTCTCCTCGGCAGCCTCGCCGTGCTGCTGGTCGTCGTACCCCTCCTCGGGGCAGCGCTCGTCGGGGGAGTCTCCGCCCTGCCGTGGGCACGGCGGGGCGCGGACCTGCTCACGGTGCTCGTCGCGACCGTCGAGCTGGCCGGGGCCTGCTGGGCGCTCGCGCTGGCCCGGCACCACGGCGCGGTCGTCTGGCTGGCCGGTTGGCGCCCGCACCATGGGGAATCGGTGGGCATCGCGATCGTGGCGGACCTGCCGGCGCTGCTGGTCGTGGTGCTGGTGGCGTTCCTGACGCTGGCGGCGCTGGTCTACTCGTGGCACTTCCTCGAGGACACCGGCGCCGGCTACCAGGTGCTCGTGCTGGTGCTGCTCGGGGCGATCACCGGCTTCTGCCTGGCCGGTGACCTGTTCAACGCGTTCGTGTGGTTCGAGCTGATCGGCGTGGCCGCCTACGCGCTCACCGGGATGCGGGTCGAGGAGCCGCGCAGCGTGCACGGTGCGCTCACCTTCGGCGTGGTCAACACGGTCGGGGCGTCGTTCACCCTCGTCGGCGTGGCGCTGCTCTATGCCCGCACCGCCGAGCTCAACCTCGCCGCCGTCGGCCGCTCGTTGCACCACGCGCCCGGCGGTCACCTCGTCCAGGTGGCGCTGGTGCTGCTGTTCGCCGGGGTGCTGGTGAAGCTGGCGATCGTGCCGTTCCACTTCTGGACCGCGGACGCCGAGGCGGTGGCACCCACGCCGGTGTGCGTGCTGCTGTCCGGGGCGATGGTCACCGCGGCGGCGTTCGCGCTGGCCCGCTGGTGGTGGGTGGTCTTCGCCGGTGCGGTCGACGCGCACGCCGTCGGGCAGGTGCTGCTCGGCTTCGGCGTGGTCACCGCCGTCCTCGGCGCCCTGATGTGCACGCTGCAGCGGCACATCAAGCGGCTGCTGGCCTACTCGACGGTCAGTCACGCCGGGATCATGCTCTGCTGCGTCGGGCTGATGGGGACCGAGGGGCTCGGGGCGCTGGGCCTCTACGCCGCCGGGCACGCGCTCGCCAAGG
>JAICXL010000073.1 GCA_025980475.1 Nocardioidaceae bacterium
CGAAGGTGCAGCGGCTGCCGATCGAGCCGATCAGCCGAGCCTCGGCCGACCAGCGGTCCGGGCGCTGCGGGCGCGTCGAGGCGGGCATCGCGATCCGGCTCTACGCGCAGGAGGACTTCGAGGGTCGGCCGGAGTTCACCGAGCCCGAGATCCTGCGCACGTCGCTGGCCAGCGTGATCCTGCAGATGACCTCGCTCGGGCTTGGCGACGTGGCCCGCTTCCCGTTCGTCGACCCGCCGGACAAGCGCAACGTCCGCGCCGGCGTGCAGCAGCTCGAGGAGCTCGGCGCGCTGTCCGGGCGCGGCAAGCTCACCGGCACCGGTCGTCGGCTCGCGCGGCTGCCGATCGACCCGCAGCTGGGACGGATGATCCTCGAGGCCGACCGGCGCGGTTGCCTGCGCGAGGTGCTGGTGCTCACCGCCGCCCTGTCGGTCCAGGACCCCCGCGAACGGCCGGTCGACCAGCAGGCGCACGCAGACCAGATGCACGCCCGCTTCCGTGACAAGACCTCGGACTTCCTGACCTGGCTGAACCTCTGGCGGCACCTGCGCGAGCAGCAGCGCGAGCGTGGCTCGAGCTCGTTCCGGCGGATGTGTCGCGAGGAGTTCCTCAACTACCTGCGGGTCCGCGAGTGGCAGGAGCTCGAGCGGCAGCTGCGGCAGGTGGCCGGCGAGATCGGGCTGAGGCCCGGGAAGCCGGCCGACGCGCCGGACGCGGACGGCATCCACCAGGCGCTGCTGTCCGGGCTGCTGTCCCACATAGGGCTGCGCGACCCCGAGCGGCGCGACTACCTCGGCGCCCGCGGCGCGCGGTTCGCGATCTTCCCGGGGTCGGGCCTGCACCGTTCCCAACCGTCCTTCGTGATGGCGGCCGAGCTGGTGGAGACCTCGCGGCTGTGGGGCCGGCAGGTCGCCGCGATCGACGCCGGTTGGGCCGAGGAGATCGGCGCCCACCTGGTCAAGCGGTCCTACTCCGAGCCGCACTGGTCGCGCAAGCGCGAGTCCGCGATGGCCTACGAACGTGTGACGTTGTACGGCGTCCCGCTCGTCGCCGACCGACTCACCGGCCTCGGGAAGATCCAGCCGGAGGTGGCCCGCGAGCTCTTCATCCGGCACGCCCTGGTCCAGGGCGAGTGGCGGGCCCGGCACCGCTTCTTCGACACCAACCGGCGGCTCCTCGAGGAGGCCGAGGAGCTCGAGCACCGGGCGCGGAGGCGGGGGATCGTGGTCGACGAGCACACGCTCTTCGCGTTCTACGACGCGCGCATCCCCGCCGGCGTGGTGTCGGCCGCGCACTTCGACAGCTGGTGGAAGCAGGAGCGCCGCCACCACCCCGACCTGCTCACCTTCGACCCGGCGATGCTGGTGAACCAGGCCGCGGACGAGGTGCGCCCGGAGGACTTCCCCGACGAGTGGCGCG
Source organism: Nocardioidaceae bacterium (assembly GCA_025980475.1). Lineage (GTDB taxonomy): Bacteria > Actinomycetota > Actinomycetes > Propionibacteriales > Nocardioidaceae > Marmoricola. The sequence goes on from JAICXL010000073.1 coordinate 1,420, forward strand.
AGGGCTCTGCGGAGCTGCCGGTGTCCTACACCTTCGAGCCGGGCTCGGCCGACGACGGGGTGACCATCGACGTTCCGGTGGCCACCCTCAACACCGTGGGGCCAGCGCCGTTCACCTGGAACGTGCCGGGCCTGCGCGAGGAGCTGGTCACCGCGCTGATCCGGTCGCTGCCCAAACAGCTGCGGGTCAACTTCGTGCCCGCGCCCAACGTCGCCCGGACCTTCCTGGCGGCCGTGCCACCGGGGGAGGAGCCGCTGCCGGCGGCACTGGCCCGCTACCTGCGCTCCCAGACCGGGGTGCACGTCCCGGCCGACGCCTGGGACCTCGACAAGGTGCCGGCCCACCTGCGGCCGACCTTCCGGGTCCTCGACGACACCGGCGAGGAGGTCGCGCGCGGCAAGGACCTCGAAGCGCTCAAGGAGCCCCTGCGGTCGTCGTTCGAGAAGGCGATGGAGACGGCCGCTGCCGGGGTCACGGTCACCGGTCAGACCTCCTGGACGTTCGGGACCATCGAGCCGTCATTCGTGCAGGTGCGCGCCGGCCACGAGGTGCACGGCTTCCCCGCGCTCGTCGACGAGGGCGCCTCCGTCGGGTTGGCGGTCTTCGGCTCCGCCGACGAGCAGGCCGCGCGCCACCGGCTGGGAGTCCGCCGGCTGTTGTTGCTCGTCGTACCTCACCCCGGCCTGCTGGCGGGCCTGGACAACGCCGCCAAGCTGGCCCTCGCCGGCTCGCCCTACCCGGCCGTCCGCGAGCTGCTGGACGACTGCGTGCTCGCGGCTGCGGGAGAGCTGGTCGACCAGCGCGCGGAGGTGCGTGACGAGGCGGCCTTCGGCGACCTGGTGGCGCTGGCCCGCCGCGAGCTCGGCGCGCGCGCGCAGTCGGTGCTTGCGCAGGTGCTTCGGGTGCTCGCCGAGTGGCGGGAGGTCTCCCGGCTGCTGAGCGGGCGGGTGGAGCTGACGCTGCTGGCCTCGGTGTCGGACATGCAGGGCTGCCTGGAGAGGCTGGTGCACCGCGGCTTCATCGGGGAGGTGGGCGCGACGGCGCTGCGCGAGTACCCCCGCTACCTCACGGCGCTCCGGCACCGGCGCGAACGGCTGGACGCAGAGCCCCGCCGCGACGCGGAGCTGATGGCCCGGATCGGCCCGCTGCAGCAGTCCTGGCAGCACCGGATGGACGCGCTGCCTCCCGGTCGCCCGCCGGGACAGGATCTGGTCAGGGTGCGCTGGCTGCTGGAGGACTACCGGGTCTCGCTGTGGGCGCAGCGGCTCGGCACCTCCCAGCCGGTCTCCGACGCCCGGATCCGCAAGCTCCTCGACCGCTGACCGGTCGACTTTGGCGGGCGTAGAACGCCGACCGGTCGACTTTGGCGGGTGGAGAACGCCGACCGGTCGACTTTGGCGGGTGGAGAACGCCGAGCCGTCAACTTCTGCGAAGGGCAAACGCGACGGCGCCGCCAGAATTGACCGGTCGGCGGTCTGATGCGCGCCGGAATTGACCGGTCAGCGGGGTTGTGGATTGGGCTTGAACTCAGGGTCGCGTCGCTAGACTGGGGGGCGCGCCGGGCCGTGGCAGCCCCGGGTCCCAACACAAGCCGCTGCGAGCGGCCACGCGCCGTGAGGCGCTCCCGGCCCGGCGCTCTACTTCCTCGTGCGAGCCCACCGCACGTCCGCCGCACCTCTGCACGAACGGCCAGGGATCCGCCGACGTCCCTGCACGGGCGGTCAGGCGAGGGCGTCCTCGAGCTCCAGCCGGGCGGCGTGCTCGAGCTGGTCGGCCAGGGTGAGCAGCCGGGAGGCGGCCAGGTCCGAGGCGTACGACGTGCCCTCCTCGTCGTGTTCCCGCCGGGCCCGACCCGCTGCGGCGACCCGGGCGAAGGCGGCTGCCCGGAAGAAGGTGTCGGCGTACTCGCCCTGCACCACCCCGCGCAGCACCGCGTCGACCAGCACCTGCACCTCCGTCGGCCCCGGCGGGTCGGCCACCCCGGAGACCGCCTCGGAGACCGGCACGTGGTGGCGGCCGCGGTCGAACTCGTCTGCGGCGGTGCACGGATCGGCGTAGACCCACTGCCGCAGCAGGTAGAGGCGCCACAGCGAGCCGGCGAGCGAGTCCGCGGGCGCGCCGGACCACAGGCTGGCCAGCGTCTCGAGGCCCTCGGAGTCCGCGAGGTGCACCACCCGCTCGACGAGGTCCTCGTCGCCATCTGCCCGGGCGCCCCGGACCAGAGCCGCTGCGGCCCGGTCAGCGGCCTCGCTCAGGGTCGCCGGGTCGACGCCACCCTCGATGCCCTCGAAGTGCATCGAGCCGGGCATCGAGGGCCGGTGGTGGCGACGGTCGCCGGGTTCGGTCACCCCACCACAGTAGGACGCCGTCGCAGGGCGGGCAGCCCAACCGCACCGCCGCCACCGGGCTGGGACGCAAGCGAAGGGTGCCCCGGGCGAGCCGGCTCAGTCGGGCAGGTCCACCGGCTGATGGGGGTGGCGGATGGCGTCGGTGATGACCGGCCCGGTGAGGCCGATCTGCCACTCGCGGGCACCGAGCCGGCGCAGCTCCGCAGCCACGGCCTCGTCGAGCTGGTCGTCGGTGGCCCGTGGGGGCGCCCACAGCACCCGGCGCAGGTAGTCGGGGGTCAGCAGGTTCTCCACCGGCACGTCGAGCTCCGAGGACAGCGCGGTGATCCCGGCGCGGGCCCGCGCGAGCCGGGCCGCGGCGACGGGATCACGATCGGCCCATGCCCGCACCTGCGGTGGCCCGTCGCTGCGGTTGGCGATGGGGGGCAGCTCCGACTCCGGCATCTCGCGGGCGGCCCGGACCGCGGCCAGCCACTCGTCGAGGTAGCGCTTGGCGGCCCGGCCGTGGAACCCGGGGGTGCCGACCAGAGCCTTGCGGTTGGTCGGCAGGGCATTGGCGGCAGCGACGATCGCGGAGTCCGGGATCAGCCGCCCCGGGGTGGTGTCGAGGTCGGCGGCCAGCGCGTCGCGGGTCGACCACAGCTCGCGCACCGCAGCCATCGATCGCCGGCCGCGCACCTTGTGCAGGCCCGAGGTCCGCCGCCACGGGTCGATGCGCACGGGCGGACGGAAGTCGACGAGCGCCGTGAACTCCTCCTCGGCCCAGGCGTCCTTGCCGGTCTCGACGAGCTGGCGGCCCAGCACGTCGCGCAGCTCGATGAGCACCTCCACGTCGAGCGCGGCGTACTCCAGCCACGGGTCGGGCAGCGGTCGCTTCGACCAGTCGACCGCGGAGTGCTCCTTGCGCATTGACCGGCCCAGGATCGACTCGACCAGGGTGGCCAGCCCGACCCGGGGGTAGCCGAGCAGCCGCGCGGCCAGCTCGGTGTCGAACAGCCGGGTCGGTCGCAGGCCCACCTCGCGCAGGCAGGGCAGGTCCTGGGTGGCGGCGTGCAGGATCCACTCGGCACCGTCGAAGGCCTCGTTCAGGGCTGCCAGGTCGGTGAACGCGGTCGGGTCGATGAGCGCCGTGCCCGAGCCTTCCCGGCGCAGCTGGATCAGGTAGGCGCGCGCGGAGTAGCGGTAGCCGGACGCCCGCTCCGCGTCGAGGGCGACCGGGCCGGTGCCGGCGGCGACCCGCCGGACCACGTCAGCCAGGCCCGCCTCGCTGTCGACCGCCGCGGACAGGCCCTCGCGCAGGAGGAGCAGGGGTGCGGGTTCGAGCGGCTCGACCGGCTCGGCTGGCTCGGCCTGGTCCTCGCCGGGTCCAGCCATCAGGCCGTCACCATCAGTCGGTGCCGCGCTGCCCGCGGCGGCTCGGCATCGTGGCCACGCCCTCCGGGACCGGCGGCAACCCGGCGGCGGTGCAGAGCAGCTCTCCCCATGCCTCGACGTGCGCGGCCAGGTCGCCGATCGGGCTCCACGAGGCCCGGATCTCGATCTGTGCGCTCCCCGGCTCACCGGCCATCCCGCCGAAGCTCTCCGACGAGACGCTGGTGACCGTGCCGGAGGGCACGGCGTAGGTCGCGTCGTGGGCCTCGAGCGCCTCGGTCAGCCAGCTCCAGCCGACCTCGGCGAGCAGCGGGTCGGTCACCAGGTCGGGATCGATCTCGGCCCGCACGTAGGCGACGCACCGGAAGGTGCCGTCCCAGGCCTCGTTGCCGGCCGGGTCGTGCAGCACGACGATGCGGCCGCTGCCGATGTCCTCGCCGTCCACGGTCACGTCGGCGGACAACGCGGAGGCGAAGGGCGCGATCCGTTGCGGGGCCGGCATCTCCTCGACGAAGACCTCGGGCCGGACCCGGGCCTCTCGCATCCGGGCAACGGCACGCCGGAACTCCGCGGGAGCGAGGGGCTCACCGATCCGGGGCTGCTGGGGGGCGGACATGTCGTCCACACTATGGCGGCCGGGCCGGGTGCCGGCAGCCGACTCGCCGCCCTGACCTGCGAAGATCGGCGGCATGCCCGATCCGATCCCCGGCCCGCTCCCTGGCCCGACGTCCGACCCGGCGTCCGACCCGGCGTCCGACCCGGCGTCCGGCGCGCCCCCCGCGTCGCCCCAGTTGCCCGGTTCCGCGTTCCTCCGGGCCGCCCGGGGCGAGCCGGTGCCGCACACGCCGGTCTGGTTCATGCGGCAGGCCGGCCGGTCGCTGCCGGAGTACCGCCGGGTCCGCGAGGGCATCTCGATGCTGGACTCGTGCATGCGGCCCGACCTGGTCACCGAGATCACCCTCCAGCCGGTGCGGAGGTACGGCGTCGACGCCGCGATCCTCTTCTCCGACATCGTGCTGCCGGTCAAGGCCGTCGGGGTGGACCTCGACATCGTCCCGGGCACGGGACCCGTGGTCGCCCGACCGGTGTCGTCGCTCGCCGACGTCGCGGCGATTCCGGACCTGGTGCCCGAGCAGGTGTCCTACGTCGCCGAGGCGGTGCGGCTGCTGGTCGCGGAGCTCGGGGCGGTCCCGCTGATCGGCTTCGCAGGGGCGCCGTTCACGGTGGCGTCCTACCTCGTCGAGGGTGGCCCGTCGAAGGACCATGCCCGCACCAAGGCGCTGATGTTCGGCGCGCCCGACGTCTGGGACGCGCTGATGCGCAAGATCGCCGGGATCGCCGCGACCTACCTGCAGGTGCAGGTCGCCGCGGGTGCCTCGGCGGTGCAGCTCTTCGACTCGTGGGCAGGGGCGCTCTCGCGCAGCGACTACGAGCGGTTCGTGCTGCCGCACTCGGCGTCGGTGCTGGCCTCGGTCGGCACGGTCCCGCGGATCCACTTCGGCGTCGGCACCGGCGAGATCCTCGACCTGATGAGCTCGGCCGGCGCGGACGTCGTGGGCGTGGACTGGCGGGTGCCGCTGGCCTCGGCGATCGAGCGCGTGCCGGGCCGCGCCGTCCAGGGCAACCTCGACCCGACCCTGGTCTTCGCACCGACCGATGTGATGACCACCCGCGCCCAGGAGATCATCGAGGCCGGTCGGTCGGCGCCGGGACACGTCTTCAACCTCGGCCACGGGGTGATCCCGTCGACCGATCCCGACCAGCTGGCCCGGCTGACCGACTTCGTGCACGAGCGGTCCGCGCGCTAGCTGCTCAGCCGGCGTCGGCGGCCCCGGCGGAGATGTGGTGGGACCGCCGACGCCGCCAGACCAGCCACGCCGGGAAGCCGAGCACCGCGACGACCAGCGCGAAGGGCAGCACGGCCCCGACCACGGTCAGCACACCGATCGCGACCGCACCGAGGGCGGTCCAGCCCGCCGACAGCCCGGCCAGCAGGCCGGCTCTGGCGTGGTGCTTGTGGTGCACGGGCGGCACGGTGCGCGAGATGCTCACGTCGACCGTGGACAGTGACGTCTGGTCGGCCAGCCACGCGTGCTGCCGCTTCAGGGAGTCCAGCTCCGCCTGCCGGTTGCCCAGGTCGGTCTCGATCGCGATGATCTGGCCGAGGCTCTTCGCATGCCCGAGCAGCTGCTCGATCCGCCGGATGCTGTCCTCCTTCGCCCGCAGCCGCGCGGTGACGTCGATGACCTGGGTGGTCACGTCCTGCGAGGAGATCTCCTGGTGCACCGTGTGGGCGACCTTCGCCAGATCGGCCATCGCCGTCTCGAAGTCCGCGCTCGGCACCCGCAGCACCAGCGACACGCTCGTCATCCGGCCGTGCGCGTCGGAGCCGCTCTCCTCGTTGGCGACCTGCCCGCCCCAGCGGGCCAGCAGGCGGAGCACGTCGTCGCGAGTGCGGGCCACGTCGCGCGACGTCATCTCGAGGCTGCCGTGCGAGATCACCGCACGCTGCAGCGCGGCCGGCCGGCCGTGCGCGGGCTCGGCGGCCGTGCCCGTGACGGCTGCGTAGCCGTTGGCCGGGCCGGACCTGGCGGGGCTGGCCCCCCTGGCGCTGCCGCTGTCGGCGCTCATCGCCCCGGCGCCGCCGCAGGCGGCGACGAGGAGCAGCACCGGCAGCAGCACGATCGGCTTGATCATCTTCATGCCGCTGTGACGCAGCGCACGGTCCGACCGTTCCCTCCCGTTTGGCGCACCGGCAAACCTTTGCCAATCTGTGACCGTGTCCCCGTCGCCCACCCACGTCGTCGTCGTGGGTGCCGGCATCGCCGGGCTGGCCGCCGCGCACACCCTGCGCCGGCAGGATCCCGAGCTCACGGTGACCGTGCTGGAGGGCGCACCTGACCTCGGCGGCAAGCTCCGCCGCGCGGAGGTCGGCGGGGTGCAGCTCGACGTGGGGGCCGAGGCGATGCTCAACCGCCGGCCCGAGGCGGTCGCCCTGGCCCGCGACGTCGGCCTCGGCGACGACCTGGTGCACCCGGCCACCACGACGGCGCAGCTGTGGAACCGCAACCGCCTCGTGCCGATGCCGCGGACGCTGATGGGCGTGCCCACGGACCTGTCGTCGCTCGAGCACGTGGTCTCCCGCAAGGGCGTGGCGCGAGCGGCGATGGACGCCGTACTCCCGGCCAGCACGCTCGGCGACGCGGACGTCAGCGTCGGCGCGCTGGTCGAGGAGCGCTTCGGCAAGGAGGTCGTAGACCGGCTGGTCGAGCCGCTGCTGGGCGGGGTCTACGCCGGGCACGCCCGGGAGATCTCCGCGAGGGCGGCGGTGCCCCAGGTCGTCGCGCTGCTCGACCGCGACCGCTCGATGTCGCGGGCGGCCGCGGCCGTGCTCGCCGGACCCTCCTCGGACGTCCCCGTCTTCGCCGGCATCCGCGGCGGCCTCGGCCGGCTGCCGCACGCGGTCGCCGCAGCGTCCGGGGCCACCGTCGAGACCGGCACCACGGTGCGTGACGTGGTCCGGCGACCCGACGGCGGCTGGCGGCTGGTGGTCGGTCCCACCCGCGACCCGCGGCTGGTCGAGGCCGCTGCGCTCGTCCTGGCCACGCCCGCCCGGCCGACGGCCCGGCTGCTGAGCGACGTCGCCCCGGAGGCCGCACTGGAGCTGGCGCGCATCGACTACGCGTCGATGGCCATCGTCACGCTCGCGTTCGCCGAGCGGGACCTGCCGGAGGTGCCCGGCTCTGGCTTCCTGGTGCCTCCGGTGGACGGGCACGTGATCAAGGCCGCGACCTTCTCCTTCGCCAAGTGGGCCTGGGTTCGCGACGCCGGCGCCGGGGTGCTGGTGCTGCGCTGCTCGATCGGCAGGCACCGCGAGGAGCACGTGCTGCAGGTGTCCGACGCGGAGCTGGTCGACCTCGCCGTGCGCGACCTCACCGACGCGATCGGGCTCTCCGTGCGGCCCGTCGACAGCCACGTGCAGCGGTGGGGAGGCGCCCTGCCGCAGTACGCCGTCGGCCACCTCGACCGGGTCGCGACGGTCCGCCGGGTGCTCTCCTCGCTGCCCGGCCTCGCGGTCTGTGGAGCGGCGTACGACGGCCTCGGCATCCCGGCCTGCATCGCCTCGGCGAACCTGGCTGCCACGAAAGTGCTGGCCGACCTGCGCGACCTTGGCGCCGATGGGAGGATGGGTCCATGAGCAAGGCGCGTGACCTCAACGACACCATCCGCTACACCATGTGGTCGGTCTTCTCCCTCCGCGAGGCGTTCGGGGACGCCGACCGCAGCGAGGAGATCGCCGAGGTCGAGGAGCTGGTCGGCAAGCTCGCCGCGGAGGACATCGTGGTGCGGGGCCTCTACGACGTCTCCGGCATCAAGGCCGACGCCGACCTGCTGGTCTGGTGGCACGCGGAGTCCTCCGACGAGCTGCAGGACGCCTACAACCGGCTGCGCCGCACCCGGTTCGGCCGCCGGCTCGACGCGGTGTGGTCGCAGATGGCGCTGCACCGGCCGGCGGAGTTCAACAAGTCGCACCTGCCGTCGTTCCTGGCCGAGGAGCACCCGAAGGGCTACGTCGCGGTCTACCCGTTCGTCCGCTCCTACGAGTGGTACCTCCTGCCCGACAACGAGCGCCGCGCGCTGCTCGCCGAGCACGGCCAGATGGCGCGCGAGTACCCCGACGTCCGGGCCAACACGGTGATGGCGTTCGCTCTCGGCGACTACGAGTGGATCCTCGCCTTCGAGGCCGACCGGCTCGACCGGATCGTCGAGCTGATGCGGCACCTGCGCGGATCGGCGACCCGCCGGCACGTGCGGCTCGAGGTGCCGTTCTACACCGGTCGGCGGCGGTCGCCGGCCGAGCTGCTCACTGCGCTGCCGTAGGGGCCGGCTCGAGCGTCAGGCTGATCGAGTTGATGCAGTAGCGCTGGTCGGTAGGGGTGTCGTAGCCCTCGCCCTCGAAGACGTGCCCGAGGTGTGACCCACAGCTCGCGCAGCGGACCTCGACCCGCTTCATGCCGAGCGTGGTGTCCTCGATGTACTCCACGCGGTCCTCGGCCAGCGGCGCGTAGAACGACGGCCAGCCGCAGTGGGACCCGAACTTCGTGTCGGAGCGGAACAGCTCCGTGCCACACGCTCGGCAGCGGTAGACCCCAGTGGTCTCGGTGTCGGTGTACTCCCCGACGAACGGCGGCTCGGTGGCCGCCTCGCGGAGCACGTCGTACTCCTGCGCACTGAGTTGCTCGCGCCACTCCTCGTCGCTCTTCTGCACCTGGTAGACCATGTCACCAGCCTACTGGCATACCCGTAGTACGCATGCTGAGACGAATCTCGGGCAACTTGACCCTGACGCCGGACCCCGGTTTCGTTGACGAGGTAATCGCCGCTACGGAAGGTCGACGCATGGGCGCGACGGAGATGGTGCGGGAGACCGCGCGCAAGGTCGGTGCAGGCTTCACCACGCCACTGCTGCCTGACGACTACCTCTCGCTGCTGAACCCGCTGTGGACCGCGCGCGAGCTCCGCGGCCGGGTGGAGAAGGTCATCCCGGAGACCGAGGACGCGGCCACGCTGGTGATCCGGCCCGGCTGGGGGTGGCGCTATGACCACCGGCCGGGCCAGTACGTCGGCATCGGCGTCCAGGTGCGCGGCAAATTCCACTGGCGCTCCTACTCGGTCTCCTCGCCCCCGAAGCGCTCCGGCCGGACGATCGCGATCACCGTGCGCGCGATGCCCGAGGGCTTCCTGTCCAGCCATCTCGTCTCCGGGCTGCAGCCGGGCACCATCGTCCGGCTGGCGCTGCCCAACGGGGACTTCGTGCTGCCCGAGCCACCACCAGCGAAGCTGCTCTTCCTGGTCGGCGGCAGCGGCATCACCCCGGTGATGGCGATCCTGCGCACCCTGGACCGGCGCGGCACCCTGCCCGACGTGGTGCTGGCCTACAGCTCGCCCACCCCCGAGCGGATGATCTTCGGCGCGGAGCTGCGCGAGCTGGCCACCCGGCACCCGACCCTGCACCTGCACGAGCAGCACACCGACACCCACGGCATGCTTGCGATGGCCGACCTCGACCGGGTCTGCCCCGACTGGCGGCAACGGGAGACGTGGGCGTGCGGGCCGGCGCCGATGCTCGACGCGATCGAGGAGCACTGGCACGACGCCGGGCTGACGGAGCGTCTCCACCTCGAGCGCTTCAATCCCGTGCTCGGCGGGGAGACGGCGGAGGGCGGCACGATCACCTTCATCAACTCGGGGAAGACTTGTCAGGCCGACGGTGCCACCACGGTGCTGGAGGCCGGCGAGCAGGCAGGCGTTGGGATGCCCTACGGCTGCCGGATGGGGATCTGCCACACCTGCACGCTGACCCTCGTGCAGGGCACGGTGCGCGACCTGCGCAACGGCAACGAGTTCTCCGGCCCCAACGAACCCGTCCAGACCTGTGTCACCGCCGCCGCCGGTGACTGCACGCTCGACATCTAGCCCGACGACCCAGCCCGACGACCCAGCCCGACGACCCAGCCCGACGACCCAGCCCGACACCCAGGAGGCAGCATGGCCATCGCTGACGTCAAGGAGTACGCCCACCTCACCGAGGAGGAGGTGGCCGAGCTCGGCCGCGAGCTCGACCAGATCCGCGTCGAGATCGAGGAGTCCCGCGGTGACGCGGACGCCGCCTACATCAACCGGCTGATCACCGTCCAGCGGACGCTGGCCGCCGCCGGCCGGGTGACGCTCTTCGCGAGCAGGTGGAAGCCGGCGTTCTTCGCCGGGGCGGGGCTGCTCGCGGTGGCCAAGATCCTGGAGAACATGGAGATCGGCCACAACGTGATGCACGGCCAGTGGGACTGGATGAACGACCCGGAGATCCACTCCAGCAACTGGGAGTGGGACACCGCGCAGCCGGCCGAGCAGTGGAAGCACTCCCACAACTACATCCACCACCAGTTCACCAACGTGCTCGGCTACGACAACGACATCGGCTACGGGATCCTGCGGATGGCCCGCGAGCAGAAGTGGCACCCCGCCAACCTGGGGCAGCCGGTCTACAACGCCTTGCTGGCCACCCTCTTCCAGTGGGGCGTCGCGCTGCACGACCTCGACATCGAGGCCATCCGCAAGCGCGAGAAGGATCCGAAGGTGATGAAGAAGCAGCTGCGCCAGATCTGGCGCAAGGTGCGCCGCCAGGTGGGCAAGGACTACGTCTTCTTCCCGGCGCTGACCGGCCCCGCCTTCGTGCAGACGGCTGCCGCGAACGCCCTGGCGAACCTGACCCGGAACCTGTGGTCCTACATGATCATCTTCTGCGGCCACTTCCCCGACGGCGCGCTGCACTTCACCGAGGAGGAGATCGAGGACGAGACCCGCTCGGAGTGGTACCTGCGGCAGGTCCTGGGCGCGGCGAACTTCACCGGTGGCCCGTTGCTGCACATCATGTCCGGCAACCTCGGCTACCAGATCGAGCACCACCTCTTCCCGGACCTGCCCAGCAACCGCTACGGGCAGATCTCCGAGCGGGTCCGCCCGCTGTGCGAGAAGTACGGCATCCCCTACACCACCGGTCCGCTGCACCGCCAGTACGGCCAGGCGCTGCGCACGATCCTGAAGCTCTCCCTGCCCAACCGGTTCACCACCTCCGACCGGCGCGACGGCCCGCACTCGCCGGAGATCCCGCGCGGTCGTCGCGCCGACGACGAGCGGCCGGTGCGCAGGACCGAGACGGGTGGCTGGACGTCGCGGGCCACTGCATGATCGACATGCCTGCTGGCGGGCTCGGGCACTTCCTCGGGAAGCTGCCGTTCGCCAGCAGGGGAGACCTCGGCCTGGACCGGCGCAAGGTGACCCAGTGCGCCCTGAGCAGGATCTGCGGCGTGTGCGGGGAGAGCCTGTCCCGACCGGTGGCGTTCCTGGGCAGCACCGAGGAGGCCGGCCGCAACGCCTTCCACTTCCCGCCCACCCACCTCGCCTGTGCCGAGCTGGCCGTGGCGACGTGGGGGAGCGACCACGGGGTCCTCGGGCAGGGGCACCCGCCCGCTTCGTGGGCGCTGGTGACGACCTCCGGCTTCGAGTACGTGCGGCCGGAGGCCGAGTGGGTCGACCGGCGGGCCGTCTTCGAGCCCAACTCGGTGATCGAGGAACGCGCGCTGACGCCGTAGGGTCTCGTCCATGGCGACTCCTGCAGCCGAGGTCGACGCCGGCGGCCGGGCCGTGCGCGTCACCAGCCCGGACCGCGTCATCTACGAGGCCACCGACCGCACGCCACCGGTCACCAAGCTGCAGGTCGTCGAGTACTACCTCAGCGTCGCCGATGGCATCATGCGCTCGCTGCGCGACCGTCCGGTGGCCCTGGAGCGCTGGCCGAAGGGCGTGCACGAGGGCATCCGGCTGAGCACGGGGTACGGCGACAAGGCCGACGCGTTCTACCAGAAGCGGGTGATGAGGGGTGCGCCGCCGTACGTAGAGACCGCGGGGGTGACCTTCCCCAGCGGCCGGCGGGCGGACGAGGTCTGCGTGACCGAGGTCGCCACGATCGCCTGGTGCGCACAGATGGGCACGCTGACCTTCCACCCGTGGCCGACTCGCCGTGACGACAACGACCACCCCGACGAGCTGCGCATCGACCTGGACCCGCAGCCGGGCACGACCTTCGCCGACGCGGTCCGGGTCGCCGGCGTCGGGCGCGAGCTGCTCGGGGAGCTCGGCATCACCGGCTACGTGAAGACCAGCGGCAACCGCGGCGTGCACCTGTATGTGCGGATCGAGCCGCGCTGGGACTTCCTCGACGTCCGGCACGCCGCGATCGGCTTCGGCAGGGAGCTGGAGAAGCGCGACCGGGGGGTCACGACGAGCTGGTGGAAGGAGGAGCGCGGCGAGCGCATCTTCGTCGACTTCAACCAGAACTCCCGCGACCGGACGATCGCCTCGGCCTGGTCCCTGCGGCCGCTGCCCGGCGGCCCGGTCTCGACACCGGTCACGTGGGAGGAGCTGGCCGCGATCGACGACCCGCGCGACCTCAACATCGTCACCGTGCCCGGCCGCGACGACCCGTGGGCGGGCATCGACGACGTGCAGCACTCGCTGGAGCCGCTGCTCGCGCTGTGGGGGGAGCACCCGGTCGAGCTGAACTTCCCGCCGGACTACCCGAAGATGCCCGGCGAGCCGCCGCGGGTGCAGCCCAGCAAGAAGGTCGCCGGGCACTGGGACGAGAGCGGAGAGCGGGTGGAGGGATGACCGGTCGCGCGGACCGCCCTACAGGCCGGTGACG
>JAICXL010000061.1 GCA_025980475.1 Nocardioidaceae bacterium
AGCCTGGCCATCGCGTCGGGCGCCGACGTCAAGGTCGTCCAGCACATGCTCGGCCACTCCTCGGCCACGATGACCATGGACACCTACGGACACCTGTTCCACAACCGGCTCGACGAGGTCGCCGACGCGATGGACGCCGCCCGCGCTGCGGCCCAGAAATTGGCCCGCGAGGCCGCCGCTGCCGTTGCCCCGGCCGATCCTGCTGTTGCCCCAGTGTTGCCCAGCGCCCAGGTGATCGACTTGGCGCGGGCCCGGCGCCAAGGTAAAACCGCAGGTCAGCGCCGCAATTCTCGTGGCGCCCCCGGTAGGATTCGAACCTACGCTCCCGCCTCCGGAGGGCGGTGCTCTATCCCCTGAGCTACGGGGGCCCAGGACGCAGGAGAGGCTACACCGGCCCGTGACGTCCTGCGAGTCGGCTGCCGGACGGCCACTCCGCAGGGCGTCCGCCGTTGAAAGCCGGTGGGGCGAGGCGGCAGGCCGTCGATACCCTTGCCCGGTGACCCCCGAGCAACTCTCCACCGCGATCGTCGGCGTGCTCGCCGCTCTCACCGACGACGGGGCCGTCACCCTGCCCGACGGCGTGCCGACCACGGTGACCGTCGAGCGACCGCGACAGAAGGGGCACGGCGACTACGCCACCAATGTCGCCCTGCAGCTGGCGAAGAAGGCGGGCACGAACCCGCGTGACTTCGCCGGACTGGTCGCCGAGCGGTTGCGCGAGGTCGACGGGATCGGCGCTGTCGACATCGCCGGGCCGGGCTTCCTCAACATCACCGTCGAGGCGGGAGCCCAGGGCGAGGTGGCCGCCGACGTCGTGGCAGCGGGGGAGGCGTACGGCGCCTCCAACACGTTTGCCGGCGAGAAGATCAATCTTGAGTTCGTGTCCGCGAACCCGACGGGCCCCATCCACATCGGCGGGGTCCGTTGGGCTGCGGTCGGCGACGCCTTGGGCCGGATCTTCGAGAAGACCGGCGCCACGGTCAGCCGCGAGTACTACTTCAACGACCACGGTGCACAGATCGACCGGTTCAGCAGCTCGCTGCTGGCCCGCGCCCACGGCAGGCCGACGCCAGAGGACGGCTACGGCGGCCAGTACGTCGACGACCTCGCCCGCGCGGTGATCGGGCAGCGCCCCGACGTGCTCGGCCTGCCCGACGAGGAGGCCCGGGAGGTCTTCCGCGAGGTCGGCGTCGAGATGATGTTCGACGAGATCAAGCAGAGCCTGCACGACTTCGGCGTGGACTTCGACGTCTACTTCCACGAGGACGAGCTGCACCGCAGCGGCGCGGTGGAGAAGGCGGTTGAGCGGCTCACCGAGCTCGGCAACACCTATGAGAAGGACGGCGCGCTGTGGTTGCGGACCCAGAAGTTCGGTGACGACAAGGATCGGGTGATCATCAAGTCGGACGGCCAGGGCTCCTACCTGTCCGGCGACCTCGCCTACTACCTCGACAAGCGCAACCGCGGGTTCGACCGGTGCTTCATCATGCTCGGGGCGGACCACCACGGATATGTCGCCCGGCTGATGGCGATGTGCTCGGCCTTCGGTGACGAGCCGCACGTCAATCTTGAGATCCTGATCGGCCAGATGGTGAACCTGCTGCGCGCCGGCAAGCCCCTGCGGATGTCGAAGCGGGCGGGGACCGTGGTGAGGATCGACGACCTGGTCGAGGCCATCGGTGTCGACGCTGCCCGCTACGCCCTGGCCCGCTACACATCCGACTCGACCATCGACCTCGACCTGGACCTGTGGGCGAAGCGGTCCAGCGACAATCCGGTCTTCTACGTCCAGTACGCCCACGCCCGGGTCGCCTCGATCCTGCGCAACGCCGCCGACCTCGGGTTGGCCCCGGAGTCGCACCCGGAGCTGCTCACTCACGAGAAGGAGGGTGAGCTCCTCCGGGCACTGGCGGAGTTCCCCCGCGTCGTCGCCGCCGCGGCGCAACTGCGTGAACCGCACCGGGTTGCCCGCTACCTCGAGGCGACCGCGGCCTCCTACCACCGCTTCTACGACAACTGCCGCGTGCTGCCGATGGGGGACGAGGAGCCGAGCGACCTCCATCGCGCGCGGCTGCTGCTGGTCGCCGCGACCCGCATCGTGCTGGCCAACGGCCTCGACCTGCTCGGCGTCTCCGCCCCCGAGCGGATGTGACCTGTGCGCGCACACGAGGCGGGGTGGGCCCATGCCGCCGTGTCCGTCCGTGGACCGGGCTGGCTGCCTCAGCCCGAGGACGCCAATGCGCTGGTGCCGCGCCTGTGGCCCGCAACGACCCGGAAGGGCGCTGACGGCGTCCTCTCCGTGGGCGGAGTCCGGGTCACCGACCTGGTGCGCGAGCACGGGTCACCGGCCTACGTCCTGGACGAGGCCGACTTCCGGACCCGGGCGCGCGCCTTCCGGGACGCCTTCGGGACCCCTCCCGACGTGCACTGGGACGTGTTCTACGCCGGCAAGGCATTCCTGTGCACGACGATCGCCCGATGGGTTGCCGAGGAGGGGCTCTCCCTCGACGTCTGCACGGGCGGGGAGCTGACGGTCGCGGAACGGGCCGGATTCCCGATGGAGCGGATCGGCTTCCACGGCAACAACAAGTCGGTCGGCGAGCTCGAGCGCGCCGTCGAGCTCGGCGTCGGGAGGATCATCGTCGACTCCTTCCACGAGCTCGAGCGCCTCTCGCGGATCACCCGGTCGCTGGGCCGCACGGCGCGGGTGATGATCCGGGTGACCGCGGGCGTCGAGGCGCACACGCACGAATACATCGCCACCGCCCACGAGGACCAGAAGTTCGGGTTGTCGATCAGCACCGGCGATGCGCTCGACGCGGTGCGGCAGGCCCACGCGGACCCGGGGCTGGAGCTGCTCGGCCTGCACTCCCACATCGGCTCGCAGATCTTCGACTCCGCGGGCTTCGAGGTCGCTGCCCGCCGGGTGCTCGCGCTGCACCAGCAGATCGCCGAGGAGATTGGCCTGGAGCTCCCCGAGATGGACCTCGGCGGCGGCTTCGGCATCGCCTACACCACCCAGGACGACCCGTCGGACGCCGGGCAGCTCGCGACCGAGATGACCCGGATCGTCAGCGACGAGTGCGACTCGCGGGGTATCGCCGTACCCCGGCTGTCGATCGAGCCCGGCCGCGCGATCGCCGGCCCGGCGATGTGCACCGTCTACGAGGTCGGCACGGTCAAGACGGTGGAGCTGGACGGGGGAGCGGTGCGGACCTACGTCTCGGTCGACGGCGGGATGAGCGACAACCTCCGCACCGCGCTCTACGACGCCGAGTACTCCTGCACCCTGGCCAGCCGGCGCTCCGAGGCCCCGGCGCTGCTCTCGCGCGTGGTCGGCAAGCACTGCGAGGCAGGTGACATCGTGGTGATGGACGAGTTCCTGCCCGGTGACCTCGCCCCGGGGGACCTGCTCGCCGTGCCGGGCACCGGAGCCTATTGCTGGTCGATGGCCAGCAACTACAACCACCTGCTGCGCCCGCCGGTGGTGGCGGTCCGCGACGGCGAGACCCGGGTCGTCGTGCGTCGCGAGACCGAGGCTGACCTGCTGGCCACCGACATCGGCCCTGATCTGAACGCCGGCTCCGCTGCCGAGCGATGAATGAAAAGATGACCGCGATGAGCAGCCAGAGAAATCCCGTGCGCGTGGCCCTGCTGGGCTGCGGGGTCGTCGGCAGCCAGGTGGCGCGTCTGGTCCACGAGCAGGCCGACGACCTGGCCGCACGGGTCGGCGCGCCGGTCGAGCTGGTGGGCATCGCCGTCCGCCGCCTGGCGCTCCAGCGTGACGTCGACCTGCCCGATGAGCTCTTCACCACTGATGCGGCAGCGTTGGTCGCCCGCGACGACGTCGACGTGGTGGTCGAGGTGATCGGCGGCATCGAGCCGGCCCGCGCACTGATCCTCTCCGCGCTCGAGCACGGTGCGTCCGTGGTCACCGCCAACAAGGCCCTGCTCGCCGAGGACGGCGCCACCCTGTTCGAGGCTGCCGAGCGGGCTGGCCGCGACCTCTACTACGAGGCGGCGGTGGCCGGCGCGATCCCGATCCTGCGGCCGCTGCGCGAGTCCCTGGCCGGTGACCGGGTCACCCGGGTGCTCGGGATCGTCAACGGCACCACGAACTTCATCCTCGACCGGATGGACACCGCCGGCAGCGGCTTCGAGGAGGCCCTGGCCGAGGCGCAGGAGCTGGGCTACGCCGAGGCCGATCCGACCGCCGACGTCGAGGGCTTCGATGCCGCCGCCAAGGCTGCGATCCTGGCCAGCCTGGCCTTCCACACCCGGGTCACCGCCGCGGACGTGCACCGAGAGGGCATCGCAGAGGTGACCGCGAGCGACGTCGCGTCCGCCCGGGAGATGGGCTGCGTGGTCAAGCTGCTGGCCATCTGCTCGTTGTCCGAGGGGCCCGGCGGCGGTGCCGTCTCGGCCCGGGTGCACCCGGCGATGATCCCGCGCAGCCACCCGCTGGCAAGCGTCCGGGAGGCCTACAACGCGGTCTTCGTGGAGAGTCGGGCCGCCGGACAGCTGATGTTCTACGGGCCGGGCGCCGGCGGCGCGCCGACGGCCAGCGCCGTGCTCGGCGACCTGGTCACCGTCGCCCGCAACCGGCTGGCCGACGCGCGGGGCGCCGGGGAGTCGTCCTACGCCGCGCTACGGATCCTGCCGATGGGCGACACCGAGACGCGCTACCACATCGAGCTCGACGTCGATGACAAGGCCGGCGTGCTCGCCTCGGTGGCACTGGCCTTCGCCGAGCACGAGGTCTCGATCCAGACCGTCCGCCAGGAGGGCCGCGGCGACGACGCCCAGCTCGTCGTGGTCTCCCACCGCGCGAGCGACGCGGACCTGGCCGCGACGGTCGAGACACTGCGTGCGATGCCGAACGTCCGTGACGTCTCCTCGGTCATGCGGGTCGAGGGCGAGGGCGAATGACGCGGCAGTGGCGCGGCGTGCTCGAGGAGTACTCCGACCGCCTCGACATCCCCGACGGCACGCCCACGGTCTCACTCGGCGAGGGCGGCACCCCGCTCGTGCACTCACCCTGGCTCTCCGAGACCACCGGCGCCGAGGTGTGGCTCAAGGTCGAGGGCGACAACCCCACCGGGTCCTTCAAGGACCGCGGCATGACCGTGGCGCTCTCGGTTGCGGTGGGCGAGGGTGCCGAGGCGGTGGTGTGCGCCTCCACCGGCAACACCTCCGCGTCGATGGCCGCCTATGCCGCCCGTGCCCGGATCAAGCCGCTGGTGCTCGTGCCCCGGGGCAAGATCGCCGCCGGCAAGCTCGCCCAGGCCATCCTGCACGGGGCCCAGGTGATCATGGTGCGCGGCAACTTCGACGACTGCCTGCGGTTGAGCCGCGGGCTCGCCGAGCAGTATTCGGTCGCCCTGGTCAACTCCGTGAACCCGATGCGGTTGCAGGGCCAGAAGACCGCCTCCTTCGAGATCATCGACGTCCTCGGCGACGCGCCCGACCTGCACGTCCTCCCGACCGGCAACGCCGGCAACATCTCGGCCTACTGGCTGGGCTACCGCGAGGCCCGCGACGCCGGGGAGGCGACCCGTCTTCCGGTCATGCGGGGCTGGCAGGCCGAGGGCGCGGCGCCGCTGGTCACGGGAGCGCCGGTGCCCGATCCCGAGACGGTCGCATCCGCCATCCGGATCGGCAACCCGGCCTCGTGGCAGCTCGCCGTACGAGCCGCCGACGACTCGGGCGGCAAGTTCCGCAGCGTCTCCGACGACCAGATCCTGGCCGCCCAGCGGGAGCTTGCCTCGCGCGAGGGTGTCTTCGTCGAACCGGCCTCGGCGGCCGGGGTCGCCGGCCTGCTGCTGGAGGCCTCCGAAGGCGTGCGGTACGACGACCAGCGCATCGCGGTCACTGTCACCGGTCATGGGCTCAAGGACATCGACACGGCGCTGTCCACCTTCACCGACCTGGTCGACACCGTCTGCGATGCCGACGTGGACGCCGCCGCGGCAGCTGCCGGCCTGGCCTGATGGGCGACTTCGTCGACGGCCCGGTCACGGTCAGCGTGCCGGCGACCAGCGCGAACCTCGGTCCGGGCTTCGACTGCCTCGGCCTCGCCCTCGACCTGCGGGACGGGCTGGCCGCCGAGGTTTCCGACCGCGGGCTGCGCGTCGAGGTCGAGGGGGAGGGCGCCGACACCGTCCCCGGGTCGGAGGACCACCTCGTCGTCACGGCGATGCGCCGCGCCTTCGCCGCCCTGCGGGTGACCCCGTCCGGCATCCGGCTGCACTGCCGCAACCGGATCCCCCACGGCCGCGGCCTGGGGTCGTCGTCGGCCGCGATCGTGGGCGGCCTCGTGCTGGCGCGGGCCCTGGTTCGCGACGGCACGCAGCGGCTCGACGACGGCCAGCTGCTGGCGCTGGCCAACCAGCTCGAGGGCCACCCTGACAACGTCGCCCCCGCCCTCCTCGGCGGCTTCGTCGTGTGCGGTCAATCGGTCGCAGGCGACGGGGAGCCGGAGGTGTGGGCCCGGCGGTCGCCGGTGCACGAGGGAGTGCGGGCGGTGGTCTTCGTGCCGCCCACCGGCGTGCTGACGCGGGTCGCCCGCGGGCTGCTCCCCCCGACGGTCAGCCACCAGGACGCTGTGGCGAACACGAGCCGGGCGGCGCTGCTGGTCGCGGCCCTGGCGCACGCCCCCGAGCTGCTGCTGACCGCCACCGAGGACTTCGTGCACCAGCGCTACCGTGAGCCGGCGATGCCGGAGACCCTCGACCTGGTCCGCCGGTTGCGAGCGGACGGCGTGCCGGCCGTCGTCTCCGGCGCCGGCCCGTCGGTGCTGGCCCTGACCTCCGTCGATGCGGACGGGCTCGCCGGGCGCGTCCCGGACGGGTGGACCAGCCGGGTGCTCGACGTGGATCCTGCCGGCGCCCGCGTGGAATAGGGCTTTCCGGCCAACACGCCCCCGGCTTCCCCCTTTGCTCCCGCGGGCGTCCATCGGTGCTAATCTGGCCTCGCGTCCGGACGCAGCCACCGCGCGACAGCGGTGTGATCGCCGAGACGCACTCCTTCCCGATCAGACTCCCTCCGGTTGGCACGCACCCGATGCCGTGCGCCGGACCCAGATCGGGCCCACCGCACAGGAGCCTGGCGAGACCAGCCGGGCCGACGAGGGGGAAGGACCCCGATGACGGACACCACCACCGAAACCGCCCCGGAGGCTCGCGCCAACGCCGGCGCGCGGCAGGGCGGCCGCGCCAAGGGCGGCCTCAGCGCCATGCTGCTGCCCGAGCTGCGGCAGCTCGCGGGCGGGCTGGGCATCAAGGCCTCCGGCATGAAGAAGGCCGACCTCGTCTCGGCGATCAGGGCTGCCCAGTCCGGCAACGACCAGTCCGGCGCGAACGGCTCTGCCGACAACGCGGCCGCCAGCAACGGGGCCGGCAACGACCGTCCGCGCGACGGCGGCGACGACAGCCGCGCTCGCCGCGAAGACGGCGGCAACCGGGCCAACGACCACCGGGCCGACCACCGGGCCGATGACCGGGCCGATGACCGGGCCGACGACCGGGCCGGCGACCGGGCCGACGACCGGGCCGGCAAGCGCGACGACGGCCGCGACCGGCAGCAGGGCCAGCCCGGCCGCAACGACAACCGGACCGACAGTCGGAACGACTCCCGCAATGACAACCGGACCGACAACCGCAACGACGACGGCAGCGGCGGGAGCCGCCGTAACCGGCGCCGCCGCGGCCGCGAGCGTGGCGGCAGCACCAACACCGGTGGCAGCGCGGGGGGCAACACCGCCACTCAGACCGCCAGCCGCGGAGGCCGACACGAACCCGACCTGCAGGTCCTCGACGACGACGTGCTGGCGCCCTGCGCCGGCATCCTGGACGTGCTCGACAACTACGCCTTCGTGCGCACCAGCGGCTACCTGCCCGGTGCGGACGACGTCTACGTCTCGCTCTCGATGGTGCGCAAGTTCGGGCTCCGGCGCGGCGACGCCATCACCGGCCAGGTGCGCCAGCCGCGCGAGGGGGAGCGCAAGGAGAAGTTCAACCCCCTGGTGCGGATCGACACCGTCAACGGTGCCGACGCGGAGACGGCCAAGGAGCGGGTTGAGTTCAGCAAGCTGACCCCGCTCTACCCGTCGGAGCGGCTGCGCCTCGAGACCACGTCGACCAACATGATCGGCCGGGTCATCGACATCGCTGCCCCGATCGGCAAGGGCCAGCGCGGCCTGATCGTCTCGCCGGCCAAGGCCGGCAAGACCATGATCATGCAGTCGATCGCCAACTCGATCACCACCAACACCCCCGAGTGCCACCTGATGGTCGTGCTCGTCGACGAGCGCCCCGAGGAAGTCACCGACTTCGAGCGCTCGGTCAAGGGCGAGGTGATCAGCTCGACCTTCGACCGGCCGGCCAGTGACCACACGATCGTCGCCGAGCTCGCGATCGAGCGCGCCAAGCGGCTGGTCGAGCTGGGGCACGACGTGGTCGTGCTCCTCGACGGCATCACCCGGCTGGGCCGGGCCTACAACCTCGCCGCGCCCGCGAGCGGCCGGATCCTCTCCGGTGGGGTCGACTCCGCGGCGCTCTACCCGCCCAAGAGGTTCTTCGGTGCGGCGCGCAACATCGAGGGCGGTGGCTCGCTGACCATCCTCGCCACGGCGCTGATCGAGAGCGGCTCGAAGATGGATGAGGTGATCTTCGAGGAGTTCAAGGGCACCGGCAACATGGAGATCCGGCTGCGACGCGACTTCGCCGACAAGCGGATCTTCCCGGCCATCGACGCCGTGCAGTCCGGGACCCGCCGCGAGGAGCTCCTGATGAGCAAGGAGGAGCTCTCGATCGTCTGGAAGCTGCGCCGGGTGCTCTCCGGGCTCGACGGCCAGCAGGCGCTCGAGCTGCTGCTGGAGCGCCTGAAGAAGACGCAGAACAACCTCGAGTTCCTGATGCAGGTGCAGAAGACCACGCCGAGCGTCAACGGCAAGGACGACTGACCGGCCAGGCCGCCGGACCCGTTTAGGCGACGGGCGCCCTCCCGGGTGGCTATGCTCTGCCACCACCGACAACTTTCAAGGGGATCCCAGTCATGGCGAGGATCGTCATCGCCGACGACGACGCAGACATCCGCGAGCTCGTCGTCTTCAAGCTCAGGCACGGCGGCCACGAGGTGGTCCCCGTCGGTGACGGCGCCGCGGCCGTCGAGGCATGCCGCGCCGAGAAGCCCGACCTGGTCATCCTCGACGTGATGATGCCCGGGATGAGCGGGCTGGAGGCGGCCCGCACGCTGCGCGCCGACGACACGATGACCGGCCTGCCGATCATCATGCTCACCGCGCGGGCCCAGGAGTCCGACATCGAGCAGGGCCTCGAGGCCGGGGCCGACGACTACATCGTCAAGCCGTTCAGCCCGCGCGAGCTCGCCTCCCGGGTCGACTCGGTGCTCGCCAAGGCCTGAGCAGCCGTCCCCGGTCCGCCGGGCACGAGACCGGCCGCGCCCGGGAACAAGCGTGCGCCCGCGGGCGTTGTGCCGACGGTTCGATTCGCGCCCGAGGCCTGCCGGTGGCAGACTTGGACGCTGGTTCCGGTTCACGTCTCCCGCCCCGCGGAGGACGACCCGGCGGCCGTCACTCGAGAGGAAACCATGAAGAAGGACATCCACCCGGAGTACGTCACGACCCAGGTCACCTGCACCTGTGGCAACACGTTCACCACCCGCAGCACGTCCACCAGCGGCGCCATCCACGCCGACGTGTGCTCCCAGTGCCACCCGTTCTACACGGGCAAGCAGAAGATCCTCGACACCGGCGGTCGAGTTGCCCGGTTCGAGGCCAGGTACGCCAAGAGCCGGCAGGCCCAGCAGCAGGCCGAGAAGGCCAAGTAGCTCCATGCGACGCGGCGGTTCCACGACCTCGGTCGTGGGGCCGCCGCTTCCCGTCTGGCCGGAAGGAGGAAGCCCGTTGTTCGAAGGTGTCGAGGCGCTGGTCGCCGAGCACGCCGACCTGGAGCAGCAGCTGGCCGACCCCTCCGTCCACAGTGACCAGTCCCGGGCGCGGCGGCTGGGCCAGCGGTACGCCGAGCTCACCGCGATCGTGCGCACCTACCGGGAGTGGCAGCGGCTCGGCGACGACGTGCAGGCGGCCCATGAGCTCGCAGCCGAGGACGACGAGGACGACGGTGGGTTCGTGCGGGAGGCCGGTGAGCTGGCGGAGCGCCGTACCGTCGCCGAGGAGCACCTGCGCCACCTGCTGGTGCCGCGCGACCCTGCCGACGCCAAGGACGCGATCCTGGAGGTCAAGTCCGGCGAGGGCGGCGAGGAGTCGGCCCTGTTCGCTGCCGACCTGCTGCGGATGTACTCCCGACACGCAGAGCGCCACGGCTGGCGGACCGAGGTCCTCGACGCGACCGAGTCCGAGCTCGGTGGCTACAAGTCGGTCACGATGGCCGTCAAGGCGAAGGGAACACCGGCGCCGGGGGAGGCGCCCTACGCGCTGCTCAAGTTCGAGGGCGGCGTGCACCGGGTGCAGCGAGTGCCGGTCACCGAGAGCCAGGGCCGGGTGCACACCAGCGCGGCCGGCGTGCTCGTGATGCCCGAGGCCGAGCCCGTCGATGTCCAGGTCGACGACCACGACCTGCGCATCGACGTGTTCCGCTCCAGCGGTCCGGGTGGGCAGAGCGTGAACACCACCGACTCGGCCGTGCGGATCACCCACCTGCCGACCGGCATCGTGGTGAGCTGCCAGAACGAGAAGTCCCAGCTGCAGAACAAGGAGCAGGCGCTGCGCATCCTGCGCTCCCGGTTGCTGCAGGCTGCCCAGGACGCGGCCGACGCCGAGGCGAGCGTGGCCCGCAGGACACAGGTGCGCACCGTGGACCGGTCCGAGCGGGTCCGGACCTACAACTTCCCGGAGAACCGGATCTCCGACCACCGCACCGGCTACAAGGCCTACAACCTCGACCAGGTGCTCGACGGTGACCTCGACCCGGTGGTGGCCTCGTGCGTCGAGGCCGACATGGCCGCCCGCCTCGGGAGCCTCGAGGCCTGATGGCCACGGCCTCGGAGGCACGCCGCTGCGCCACAGCCCGTCTCCGCGAGGCGGGGATCGAGAGCCCGGACCACGACGCTGCCGAGCTGCTGGCCCACGTCCTCGGCACGACCAGGGGTGGCCTCGCCATCGTCGGGGTACTGACCGCCCCGCAGCGCACGGCGTACGACGCCCTGGTGGACCGTCGCGCCGCCCGCGAGCCGCTGCAGCACCTCACCGGCACGGCCGGCTTCCGCCACGTCGATGTCAGGGTCGGCCCCGGGGTGTTCGTGCCGCGGCCGGAGACCGAGCTGCTGGCGGGCTGGGCGATCGACCGGGCACGCGAGGTCAGCGGCCACGTCCCGGTGGTGGTCGACCTGTGCACGGGATCGGGGGCGATCGCGTTGAGCGTCGTCACCGAGGCCCCCGGCGCATCGGTGCACGCCGTCGAGCTGGACCACGCAGCGGCCGGCTGGGCCGAACGCAACCTCGCCGGCTCAGGGGTGCACCTGGTCGAGGCGGACATGGTCGACGCCCTGCCCGAGCTCGACGGTCAGGTCGACGTGGTGGTCTGCAACCCGCCCTACATCCCCCCGGAGGCCTGGGAGAGCGTGGCGCCGGAGGCCCGCGACCACGATCCGGGCCTGGCGCTCTGGTCCGGTGACGACGGCCTGGCGGCGATGCGGGTGCTCGAGACGGTCGCGGCACGGCTGCTGCGTCCCGCCGGCTGGGTCGGGGCCGAGCACGCCGACGTGCAGGGGGAGGCTGCGCCGGCGGTGTTCGCGAGCGCAGGGCGCTGGAGCGACCTCCGTGACCGTCGTGACCTGGCAGGTCGGCCGCGCTTCCTGACGGCACGACTGGCACGATGACTGTCGTGTCCACGCGCTTCCAGGCCTCCGACCCCGAGCAGCTCGAGCAGGGCCTGTCGGCCGCGGTCGGCGCCGTCCGCAGCGGGGAGCTGGTGCTGCTGCCGACCGACACCGTGTACGGCGTCGCGGCCGACGCGTTCGACCCGCCCGCGGTCAGCCGGTTGCTCGCCGCCAAGGGGCGGGGACGCGAGATGCCGCCGCCGGTGCTGATCTCGGCGGTGCCGACGCTCGACGCCCTCGCCATCGGGCTGCCCTTCTGGGTGCGCACGCTGGTCGAGCGCTACTGGCCCGGAGCGCTGACCTTGGTGGTGCGCGAGCAGGGGTCGCTGCAGTGGGACCTCGGGGACACCCGCGGCACGGTCGCGCTCCGGATGCCGCACGACCCCGTGGCCCTGGCCCTGCTCGAGCGCACCGGCCCGCTCGCGGTGAGCTCGGCGAACCTGTCCGGCCGGCCGGCCGCGACCGACGCCGACCAGGCCGAGGAGATGCTCGGCGACCAGGTGGCCGTGCTTCTCGACGGCGGCCCAGCCAGGGGCGACCTGGCCTCCACGATCCTCGACTGCACGGGCGACCGGCCCCGGGTGCTGCGGGCGGGCGCCCTGCCGCTCGAGGAGCTGCGCACGGTGCTGGCGGGTGACGGCGTGGAGCTGGAGGACGCCGGGCCCGATCGAGGGCCCCGTGCGTGAGTACCTCTGCGTCTTCCTGGTCGCGGCCGTCGTCAGCTACCTGCTCTGCGTGGTGGCCCGGGAGCTCGCGACGCGGTCCGGCGCCGTTGCGCGAGTGCGAGACCGCGACGTCCACGTGGTGCCGATCCCGTACTTCGGCGGGGTGGCGATGCTCGGCGGCCTCGCCGCCGGCTGCCTGGTCGCCCGCCACCTGCCCTTCCTGAGCCGGGCGCAGCCGACGGTCTTCCACGATTCGTCGATCGTGCTGGTCGCGGGCACGATCATCTGCGCTCTCGGAGTGGTCGACGACCTCATCGACCTGGACGCCCTGGCCAAGCTCGGCGGCCAGGTCGTCGCGGCCGTGTTCATGGTGCTCAACGGCGTGCAGTTCTTCTCGCTGCGGCTCCCCGGGACCGGGCAGCTGGTGCTGGTGCCGAGCCAGTCCGTGCTGCTCACCCTGCTGCTGGTCGTCGGCACCGTCAATGCCGTGAACTTCGTCGACGGACTCGACGGACTTGCCGCTGGCGTGGTGCTCATCGGCGCCGTCGCGTTCTTCCTCTTCTCCTACAAGCTGGCCGACGTCAACGGCGAGACCCTGGCGATCACCGCCGCACTGCTCTGCGCCGCGCTGGCGGGCGCCTGCGCGGGCTTCCTGCCGCACAACTTCTTCCCCGCCCGGATCTTCATGGGCGACTCCGGCTCGATGCTGCTCGGACTGGTGCTCTCCGGCTCGGCGCTGACCCTGACCGGCCAGTTCGCCACCGTGCAGATGACCTCCGGGGTGGGCAACCGGCCCGCGAACACGTTCGTGACCCTGCTGCCGGTGCTGCTGCCGATCTCGATCCTGATCGTGCCGTTCGTCGACCTGGTGCTGGCGGTGGTCCGCCGCACCGCGCGCGGACAGGCGTTCTACCAGCCGGACAAGGAGCACCTGCACCATCGGCTCCTCGAGATCGGGCACAGCCAGCGGCGGGCGGTGCTGATCATCTGGCTGTGGGCCGGCCTCGTGGGTCTGGGCGCGGTGATGGTCAGCCTCTACCCGGGTGGGCTGACCTGGACGGTGCTGGGCTGCTGCGCGGCGGTGACCGTGGCGCTCACCTTCGCCGTGCCCCGGGTCCGTCGCTCCGAGCAGCCTCCCGCATCGGGCTGATCCGGGACGCTGGCGGGGCGGAACCAGCACCGCACGCTCAGGATTTTCTCAGACGACCACGCTTGTGCTAGTTTTCACAAGCGACAACCTCCCCGCTGGGAACAGCCCGACACAGATCGGCCGCCGCCATGACGACCGCCTCCGCCGCTCCGCTCCGGCAGACCCCCGACGGGTGCCCTGCGCAGGCACCTGAGAGGGCCCTGAAGCCGGCGGTCGAGGGCTTCGCCCGCTGTGGTAGTTTCACGCCGTCGGAGGATGGTCCGACCTTGTCTTTGCCCGGCGCACGGCCAGGTACCCGGTGCAGCCGTACCTCGCCCGCCCACGAAAGCGACCTTGGTGAATGGCTGATGACGACACTGGCAACACCCTGCGGGGCCGGGACCTCGCAGGCCTCGGAGGGCTGCTCGCCGGTGCGGTCGTCGTGGGCCTGGCCATCGGGCTGCTCGTCGACGACGCGGCGGGCACCACGCCGCTCTTCACGCTGCTCGGTCTCGCCCTCGGGATCCTCGCCGGAGCCTTCGCCTTCTGGGCTCGGGTCCGCGCCGCCCTGCGTGACTGACCGGGTGACACGCGAGGGAGACCGGCGATGATGCACACCCACATTCCGGCGTCCGCGGAGGTCGCGCCCGGCACCCGGGCCTCGTTCGGCAGGGTGCTGCGTGACCAGCGCAAGACGATCCTGGTCGCGGTGGCGCTGGTCGTCGCCGACTGCTGGGTCCTCGGCCAGTTCGGGGAGTGGACGCTCGCCGGCTGCACCGCCGCGGGCATCGTGCTCGGCCTGGCCAACCACCTCGCCACCGAGTTCTGGTTGCTGAAGACGATCACCTCGGGCGAGCAGCCGACCCGCGGGCAGATGGCCCGCGCCACGTTCGTGCGGCTGCTCGTCCTTTCGGTCGTCGCCATCGGCATCGCGGTCGCGTTCTGGCCCGATGGCATCGGCCTTTTGCTCGGACTGGCGATCTTCCGCCTGCTGGCCCTGGTGATGACCACCCTCCCGCTGCTGAAGGAGCTGAAGAAGCAATGATCGGCGTGCTTCCACTGGCGACGAACATCAAGATCGGCGAGCACAAGGTCGGTCACCTCTTCGGGCTGACCTTCAACCTCGACACGATCTGGGCCACCGGGATCGCCGGCGGGATCGTCATCCTCCTGGGCTTCCTCGTGCGCTGGAGACTCACCCGCCCGGAGCCGGACCACGTGCCGAGCAAGCTGCAACTCCTCTGGGAGGGCGTGGTCAAGGAGGTCAACACCCAGGTCGAGGACAACCTTGGCCACATCCACCCGTTCGTCGCCCCGCTGGCGATCGCGCTCTTCTTCTTCATCCTGATCGCCAATTGGCTCGAGATCATTCCGAGCGAGCCGAACAAGCACCTGCACCTGCTCCCGGCGCCGACCTCGGACACGAACCTGACCTACGCCATGGCGCTGATGGCCATGGTCGGCGTCTGGACCTACGGCATCCGGCAGCGCGGTCCCAGGGCCTACTTCCGGCACTTCATCGAGCCCTTCCCGATCCTCGCGCCGCTCAACGTCATCGAGGAGCTGGTGAAGCCGCTCACGCTGGCCCTCCGTCTCTTCGGCAACATCTTCGCCGGCGGCATCATGGTGTCCCTGATCAGCCTGCTGCCGTTCTACTTCCTGTGGGCCGGCGACGTGGTCTGGAAGCTGTTCGACATGTTCATCGGCGCCATCCAGGCCTTCATCTTCGCGCTGCTGGTGGTGATCTACTTCGGCATGGCCACGGCGCACGAGGCCGAGCACATCGAGGAGGAGGCCGAGACGGGCGGGGGCACCCCCGACATCTCACCCAGCGAGGGCCGCCCCGAAGGCGCGGACGAGGCAGAACCCGCACACGCGCGCTGACCGTCCGGTCGGCCGCACCGAGTTTCAAGAAACGAGCGCCACCCGGCGCGTGACCAAGGAGAGACAGTGGCAGACTCATCCAGCATCGACTCGGCCATCAAGACCGCCGGCGCGTTCGTCGGCGGCGGCCTGGCCCTCGGTGGCGGCGCGATCGGTGCGTCCATCGGTGACGGCCTCGCCGGTTCGTCCTACATCCAGGGCGTGGCGCGGCAGCCCGAGGCCCAGGGCCGGCTGCAGACGATCTTCTTCCTGACCGTCGGTCTGGCCGAGGCGATGTACTTCATCAACCTCGCCTTCATGGCGCTGTTCGTCTTCGTGCTCGGCAAGTGACCCCCGGTCACCGGGCATCGAGCCGAGCAGTGCGCTGACCAGAGACAGGAATCCCCATGAACAGCGTTGCGAGTAGCGTCGTTCCGCTCGAGAGCAACTTCCTCGTGCCGAACTCGACGTTCTGGGTCGAGCTGATCGCGTTCGCGATCATCGTGTTCGTCCTGGCCAAGTGGGTCATCCCGCCGATCAACAAGGCGATGGGTGCCCGCCAGGAGGCGATCCGCAAGCAGTTCACCGACCTCGAGCAGGCCCAGGCCGAGGCCCACAAGGCCGAGGAGGAGTTCCGCGCGCAGATTGCCGAGGCCCGCCACGAGGCCGCGAAGATCCGCGAGGAGGCACGCGAGCAGGGGGCGGCGATCATCGCCGAGATGCGCGAGCAGGCCCAGGCGGAGGCCGCCCGGATCGTCGAGCACGCCCACAACCAGATCGAGGCGGACCGCCAGCAGGCGGTCACCTCGTTGCGTGGCGAGGTCGGCAGGCTCGCGACCTCGCTGGCAGGGCGGATCGTCGGTGAGTCGCTGGAGGACCCTGCTCGGCAGAGCCGGGTGGTCGAGCGCTTCCTCGACGAGCTCGAGACCGCGGGCGACAAGACTTCCACCACGGCGGGAGCCAACTGATGCTCGGGTCCTCCGCGGTCTCGCTCGACCGGCTCACCGGCGAGCTGGGCGAGGCCATCGACGGTGGAGCAGACGGTGCAGCAGCCGGCGGCAGCCTCTTCGAGGCCTGTCACCTCCTCGAGGAGCAGGCCCCGTTGCGTCGAGCGCTGACCGACCCGACCCGGCCGCCGGAGGGCAAGGCCAAGCTGGCCCGGGACGTCTTCGGCCCCCACCTCGACGCGGCAGCCACGGACGTCCTGGCGACCGCGGCCAGCCTGCGCTGGGCGGGCAGCCGCGACCTGCTCGACGCCCTGGAGCAGCTCGGGGTCGTCGCAGTGGTCAAGGGTGCGGACCGCGACGGTGAGGGCGAGCGACTCGAGAACGAGCTGTTCACCGTGGGCCGGGCGGTCGCCGACAGCGAGGAGCTCCGGACGGCGCTCTTCGACCCGGGCCGCTCGGCTGCCGACAAGCAGGCGCTCGTGCGGATCCTGCTGGAGGACAAAGCCCTGCCCGGCACGGTCCGGCTCGTGCAGGAGTCGCTGACCGACCGGCACTCCCGGGTGCGCCGGGCCCTGCGTGACTTCGCCAGGATCGCTGCCGACACCCGCAACCGCACCGTGGCGTTCGTGAAGGTGGCCAGCCCGCTGGGCGACGGCGAGCGCACCCGGCTGGCCGACGCGCTCACCCGGCAGTACGGCCGGGCCGTGCACCTGAACGTCGAGGTGGACCCGGCCGTGGTCGGCGGGGTCAGCATCGAGGTCGGCGACGACATCATCGACGGCACCATCGCCGGACGCCTGGACGACGCCCACCGCCGCCTGGCGGGCTGACCGAACCATCAGACGCTGGACACCCAGAAGACTCAGCAGAGACAAGAGAGTAGGGACGAAGATGACGGAGCTCACGATCCGTCCGGAGGAGATCCGTGACGCGCTCCAGAAGTACGTCGCGGACTACCAGCCCGAGACGGCCAGCCGCGAAGAGGTCGGCAGCGTCTCGGAGGCCGGTGACGGCATCGCCCGGGTGATCGGGCTGCGCTCGGTGATGGCCAACGAGCTCCTCGAGTTCGAGGACGGCACCCGTGGCCTGGCGCTGAACCTGGACACCCGCGAGATCGGCGTGGTCATCCTCGGCGACTTCGCCGGCGTCGAGGAGGGGCAGCCGGTCCGTCGCACCGGCGAGGTCCTTTCGGCACCGGTGGGTGACAACTTCCTCGGTCGCGTGGTCGACCCGCTCGGCAACCCGATCGACGGCCTCGGTGACATCGAGGCCGAGGACCGCAGGGCCCTCGAGCTCCAGGCGCCGACGGTGGTGCAGCGCAAGTCGGTGCACGAGCCGATGGCCACCGGGATCAAGGCCATCGACGCGCTGACCCCGATCGGTCGCGGCCAGCGCCAGCTGATCATCGGTGACCGCGACACCGGCAAGACCACGATCGCGATCGACACCATCATCAACCAGAAGCAGAACTGGGAGTCCGGCGACGAGAGCCGGCAGGTCCGCTGCATCTACGTCGCGATCGGCCAGAAGGGCTCGACCATCGCCTCGGTGCGCGGTGCCCTCGAGCGCGCGGGAGCCCTCGAGTACACCACGATCGTGGCGGCGCCCGCGTCCGACGCCGCCGGGTTCAAGTACCTCGCTCCCTACACCGGCTCGGCGATCGGCCAGCACTGGATGTACCAGGGCAAGCACGTCCTGATCATCTTCGACGACCTGACCAAGCAGGCCGAGGCCTACCGCGCGGTCTCGCTCCTGCTGCGCCGCCCGCCGGGCCGCGAGGCATACCCGGGCGACGTCTTCTACCTCCACTCCCGGCTGCTCGAGCGCTGCGCCAAGCTCTCCGACGAGCTCGGCGCCGGCTCGATGACCGGCCTGCCGATCATCGAGACCAAGGCGGGGGACGTCTCGGCCTACATCCCGACCAACGTCATCTCCATCACCGACGGCCAGATCTACCTGCA
>JAICXL010000038.1 GCA_025980475.1 Nocardioidaceae bacterium
AGCCGCAGTGACTGGCAGCGCCCTTCGGCCGCGAGCCGATCCGGCCCGTCCGTCGTGTAAAGTCGTCCGTCGGTGCGGACGCGAGTCCGCCTTGCCCCTTTAGCTCAGTCGGCAGAGCGTCTCCATGGTAAGGAGAAGGTCTACGGTTCGATTCCGTAAAGGGGCTCTGGAACGCCTGCACGCCGGGGGAATGCCGGACTCGTGTGCTGTGTTCCTCGTGGCGGGGTAGCTCAGGCGGTTAGAGCACACGACTCATAATCGTGGTGTCGCGGGTTCGAGTCCCGCCCCCGCTACTGAGGCAAGACGACCCGCACGGCCCCGCGAGGCCGACAGGGCCCGCCCGGGTCCGACCGATGCAAGGAAGAAGGCAGCCGTGGCCAGCAAGAGCTCCGATGTCCGCCCGAAGATCACTCTCGCCTGCGTGGAGTGCAAGGAGCGCAACTACATCACCAAGAAGAACCGCCGCAACGACCCCGACCGCCTCGAGCTGAAGAAGTTCTGCCCGCGCTGCCGGACGCACACGGCGCACCGCGAGACCCGCTGAGCTCTCCGGAGCCGACGCCACGAGGAGCGGTCCCCGAGTGGGACCGCTCCTCGTGTCTTCCGGCGCTGCTAGCGTCTTGTGCATGGCAGTCGACGCATCCCTCGCGGGGCGGACGTTCCCCGCGGTGGCGCCGTATGACGTGACCGCGGAGCGCGTCGCCGAGTTCGCGGCCGCTACCGGGACGCCCTACGCCACGGGCGACCCGGCACCCGCCACCTTCCCGATCGTGGTCGCCTTCGCGGCGATGCAGCAGCTGATGGCCGATCCGAGCGTGGGTATCGAGCTGCACCACGTCGTGCACGGCGAGCAGCGGTTCGCCTACGAGCGACCGGTGCGGGTGGGCGACCGGCTGGCCGCGGAGCTGACCGTCGACTCCCTGCGCCAGATCGGTGGCGCCGACATCATCGCCACCAGCAGCGCGGTCACCGACGCCCGCGGCGCCCTCGTGTGCACGACCAGGGCCGTGCTCGTCCACAAGGCCACGGACCGGTGACCGGTTGGGCCGAGGGGCTGGAGCTACCCACCCACACCTACCGGGTCACCCGAGCGGACCTCGTCCGCTACGCCGGTGCCAGCGGGGACCGGAACCCGATCCACTGGTCGGACCGGGTGGCAACCTCCGTGGGGCTGCCCGGGGTGATCGCCCACGGGATGTTCACCCTGGCCCTGGCCGGCCGTGCGGTCGACTCGTGGGCCGGCGCGCCAGGACGTGTGCGTGCGCTCGGCGCGAAGTTCACCCGGCCCGTGGTCGTGCCCGATGACGACGAAGGTGCCGAGGTCGTCGTCACCGGTGCCGTGAAGAGCGTCGAAGACACCCGGGAGGGCCAGCTGGTCACGGTCGCGATGACGGTGACGAGCGGTGCCGACAAGGTGCTCGGCATGCCGACCGCCACCTTCCTCGGCGGCCCCGGAGCAGGGGACCGGGTTGGCTGAGCTGCTCGGCGCGCACACCACCCTGCGGGTCGGGGGGCCGGCGGCCGAGTTCGTCGAGGCGACGGATGAGCGGGCGCTGGTGGACGCGGTCGTCGAGGCCGACAGGGCCGGTATGCCCGTCCTCGTGCTCGGCGGCGGCTCCAACCTGGTGGTCGGTGACGACGGCTTCGACGGCCGGGTGGTCGCCGTCCGCACCAGCGGTGTGGCCGTCGAGGCCGACGGCTGCGGCGGCGCCCTGGCCAGGGTGGCGGCCGGGGAGTCCTGGGACGCCTTCGTGGATCGGGCGGTGGCGTCGGGCTGGGTCGGTGTCGAGGCGCTGTCCGGCATCCCGGGCTCCGTCGGGGCGACCCCGATCCAGAACGTCGGTGCGTACGGCCAGGAGGTCGCCCAGACGCTCGCGAGCGTGCGCTGCTGGGACCGCGACGCGGACTCCCAGCGCACCTTCGCGGCTGCCGACTGCGGCTTCGGCTACCGGACCAGCCGCTTCAAGGAGGAGCCGGGACGCTACCTCGTCCTCGAGGTCGCCCTCCAGCTCCGGCTCGGCGCCCTGGCCACCCCCGTCGCCTACGCCGAGCTGGCCCGTCGGCTCGGGGTGGCCACCGGGGAGCGGGCCCCCCTCGGGGCCGTCCGGGACGCCGTGCTGTCCCTGCGCCGGGGCAAGGGGATGGTCCTCGACGCCGCCGACCACGACACCTGGAGCGCCGGCTCGTTCTTCACCAACCCCGTGCTCGCCGCCGACCTGGTGCCGGCGGGCGCACCGGCCTGGCCCCAGCCCGACGGCAGGGTGAAGACCAGCGCGGCGTGGCTGATCGAGCACGCGGGATTCGGCAAGGGGCACGGCGGCGACCGGGCCGCGCTGTCGACCAAGCACACCCTCGCGGTGACCAACCGCGGGTGCGCGACCGCGGCGGACCTGCTGGCGCTCGCCCGTGAGGTCCGCGACGGAGTGCGCGACGCGTTCGGCGTCGAGCTGGTCAACGAGCCGGTGCTGGTCGGCTGCGCGCTCTGACGAGCCGGCTCAGACGGAGTGGCCTCGAGGGGCCGCCAGGTGCTCGAAGTCGGCCATGGCGAACCCGATCACCATCAGCGCGACGACGATCAGCCACAGCACCAGCAGGACCGTGCCGATGATGCCCAGCACCATCCCGGCCTGCGCGCTGGCCTCGCCGCCCAGCTGCCCGCGCGAGGCCCGGATCTCGTTGAGGACCCGGTGCCCGGTCACCCAGGCGAAGGGTGAGACCAGCAGCGGGAGCCCGCAGGCGGCAAGGCCACCGACCACCGCGACCAGGCCGAGCACGAGCGCCAGCGTCGCCTTCGGGTGGGTCGGCACGGCGGGCGGGTAGTAGCCCGGCGCCGGGGGCCCCGCGGGATGCCCCGGCGGCGGAAAGGCCGGGTAGCCCGGTGGCGGAGACGCGGGGGGCGGCCCCGGGGGAGGCGCGGACGAGGGCGTGGGAGACCCGTCGTACCCCGGTGGTCCCTGGACCGGCTCGCCGGGGCTGCGGCCGGAGTCCTCTCCGGGGTGGTCGCTCATGGCGCCATCATCCCAACCACCCGGCGATCTCGCGCCGCCAAAGGGCTTTCTGGTCGTCGTCGGCACGCGAGGCCCGCACCGAGCAGCAGGCCAGGGCGGCGAGCGCGGCGTCGTCGAGCCCGTGGGCGGCGCGCATGGTGGCGTACTGCCCGGTGAGCCGGGAGCCGAAGAGCAGCGGGTCGTCCGCGCCCAGGGCGACGGTGGCGCCGGCGGCCAGGAGGTCCGGGAGCGGCACCGACGCGGGGTCGGAGTAGACGCCCAGCGCAACGTTGGAGACCGGGCACACCTCCAGGGCCACGTCCTGGCTGACCAGCCGGTCGAGCAGCGCCGGGTCCTCGGCGGCGCGGATGCCGTGGCCCAGGCGGCCCGCATGCAGGTCGTCGAGGCAGCTGCGCACCGAGGCCGGGCCCACCAGCTCTCCGCCGTGGGGGTCGAGCAGGAGACCGGCGCGTTCGGCGATCCGGAATGCTGGGGCGAAGTCGGCGGTGGCGCCACGGCGCTCGTCGTTGGACAGCCCGAAGCCGACCACGCCCCGGCCGGCGTACTGCGCCGCCAGCCGGGCCAGGGTGCGCGCGTCGAGCGGGTGCCGGGTGCGGTTCGCGGCGATGATCACCGCCATCCCGATCCCGACCTCGCGGGAGGCGACGGCCACGGCGTCGAGAACCAATTCGGTGAAGGCGGTGATCCCGCCGAACCGGGCCCCGTAGCCGCTGGGATCCACCTGGATCTCCAGCCAGCGCGAGCCGTCGCGCTTGTCGTCCTCCGCGGCCTCGCGGACCAGCCGGCGCACGTCGGCCTCGGTGCGCAGCACAGACCTGGCCACGTCATAGAGGCGCTGGAAGCGGAACCAGCCCTTCTCGTCGGCCGCCGACAGCTGCGGCGGCCAGTCCTCCGCCAGCGCGTCGGGCAGGTGGATGCCGTCTCGCCGGGCCAGCTCCAGCAGGGTCGGGTGCCGCATCGAGCCCGTGAAGTGCAGGTGCAGGTGCGCCTTCGGAAGCTTCGCGAGGTCGCGCACCGAGATCAGGCGAACAGCTTCTGCAACCGGGTGATGCCTTCGACCAGGTCGTCGTCGCCGAGCGCGTAGGAGAGCCGCAGGTAGCCCGGTGACCCGAAGGCCTCGCCGGGGACGACCGCCACCTCGGCCCGCTCGAGGATGTACTCCGCGAGGCCGGCGGACGAGTCGATGCGCTGGCCGTCGTACTCCCTGCCGAGCAGCCCCTTCACGGCCGGATACGCATAGAAGGCGCCCTGGGGCAGCGGACAGACGACCCCGTCGATCTCGTTGAGCATCGACACGATCGTGTGCCGCCGCCGGTCGAAGGCGGTCTTCATCTGCTCGACCGCCGACAGGTCGCCGGACACCGCGGCGAGCGCGGCACGCTGGGTCACGTTGGCGACGTTCGAGGTGGCATGGGACTGCAGGTTGGTGGCGGCCTTGACCACGTCGGTCGGGCCGACCACCCAGCCGACCCGCCAGCCGGTCATCGCGTAGGTCTTGGCGACGCCGTTGACCACGATGCAACGGTCGGCCAGCTCGGGCACGAGCACGGGCAGAGAGCCGGTCTCGAGGCCGTCGTAGACCAGGTGCTCGTAGATCTCGTCGGCGATCACCCACAGGTCGTGCTCCAGGGCCCAGGCGCCGATCGCCCGCACCTCGTCGGCGGTGTAGACGGCGCCGGTCGGGTTCGACGGGGAGTTGAACAGCAGCGCCGTCGTGCGCGCGGTGCGCGCGGCCTCCAGCTGCTCGACCGTGACCTTGTAGCCCTGGGTCTCGTCGGCCAGCACCTCCACCGGGACCCCGCCAGCGAGGCGGATGGCCTCGGGGTAGGTGGTCCAGTACGGCGCCGGCAGCAGCACCTCGTCACCGGGGTCGAGGATCGTGGCGTAGACGCCGTAGATCGCGTGCTTGCCGCCGTTGGTGACCAGCACCTGGGCCGGCTCGACGTCGTAGCCGCTGTCGCGCCGGGTCTTCTCCACGATCGCCTGCTTGAGCTCCGGCAGTCCTCCGGCCGGGGTGTAGCGGTGGTTGCGGGGGTCGCTGCAGGCCTCGGCGGCGGCCTCGACGACGTAGTCGGGAGTCGGGAAGTCGGGCTCGCCCGCGCCGAACCCGATGACCGGTCGCCCCTCGGCCTTCAGGGCCTTGGCCTTGGCGTCGACCTTGAGCGTGGCAGACTCGGTGATCGCGCCGACGAGCGCGGAGATCCGGGCGGACCGGCGGGAGGCGTTGGTCATGGCCACATCGTAGTGGCGGTGCGCGGGCCTGATCCGCGGTCGGTTCGACTTGGACTCGGGTGCCCCGTACACTCCTTCCTTGGTGGTTCTCACCATTGATCGCCATGCCCGGAATCGTGTTCCGTGCCGGCTGTCGGGGAGGCCGCCGTAGGGCACTAGCTCAACTGGCAGAGCATCGGTCTCCAAAACCGAAGGTTGGGGGTTCAAGTCCCTCGTGCCCTGCGAGTCAAGATCCACGACTGGCCAGGAAGAAGGAACGACGTGTCGGAGAGCTCCTCGGTCCGGTCCCGCAAGCGGGAGCGGACGAGCCCGGTCACGTTCTACCGGCAGGTCGTGGCCGAGCTCCGCAAGGTGGTCTGGCCGAGCCAGCAGCAGCTCGTCACCTACTTCATCGTGGTGATGGTGTTCGTGGTGATCCTGATCGCCTTCGTCTCGCTGCTCGACCTCGGCTTCGGCAAGGCGGTCTTCGCCGTCTTCGGCGGTCAGACCACCACCACCAACGGTTGATGCGCGGGCAGCCCCGCACGCACACCACTTTCGAAGGACAGTGACGGAGTAATCGTGTCGCAGCAGTACGACGAGTCGCCCGAGACGGGTCCCCAGATCGACCCCGAGATCGACCCCGAGATC
This sequence comes from Nocardioidaceae bacterium, assembly GCA_025980475.1. GTDB lineage: Bacteria > Actinomycetota > Actinomycetes > Propionibacteriales > Nocardioidaceae > Marmoricola. The sequence continues at coordinate 5,871 of JAICXL010000038.1, forward strand.
GACCCCGAGATCGACCCCGAGATCGACCCCGAGATCGACCCCGGGATCGACCCCGAGGCAGACCCCGAGACCGCGCAGGTCGCTGAGGTCGCGGACGAGGCCACGGAGGCATCGCCCGAGACGGGGCCCGACACGGAGTCCGACGCTGGGCCCGACGCTGGGCCCGACGCTGGGCCCGACGCTGGGCCCGAGTCCCAGGCTGATCCCATGGAGGAGTTCCGGACAGCGCTTCGGGAGAAGCCGGGTGACTGGTTCGTGGTGCACACCTACTCCGGGATGGAGAACAGGGTGAAGGCCAACCTGGAGAACCGGATCACCTCGCTCAACATGGAGGACTACATCCACGAGGTGGTCGTCCCCACCGAGGAGGTCGCCGAGATCAAGAACGGGCAGCGCAAGCTGGTCAAGCGCACCGTGCTGCCCGGCTACGTGCTGGTCCGGATGGACCTGACCGACGAGTCATGGTCCGCCGTCCGCCACACGCCCTCGGTGACGGGCTTCGTCGGGCACAGCCACCAGCCGGTGCCGCTGAGTCTCGACGAGGTCGAGGGGATGCTGGCGCCTGCGGTGCAGGCCCAGGTCGACGCCACCACCGACGCGACCGCTTCGGCTCCGGGCGCCAAGCCCGGCGCGGCCCGCCACCAGGTGGCGGTCGCCGACTTCGACGTGTCCGACTCGGTCATGGTCGTGGACGGCCCCTTCGCCACACTGCATGCGACGATCACCGAGATCAACGCGGAGAGCCAGAGGGTGAAGGCCCTCGTCGAGATCTTCGGCCGGGAGACCCCGGTCGAGCTGAGCTTCAGCCAGATCCAGAAGGTCTGAGGCAGCATCCCGGCGGCCGACCAGCCGCCACCGCAACGCGAGAGAAGGACCTGAAGAGAAATGCCTCCCAAGAAGAAGATCGCTGCCCTGGTCAAGGTGCAGCTGCAGGCCGGGGCGGCCACTCCCGCTCCGCCGGTGGGCACCGCGCTCGGTCCCCACGGCGTGAACATCATGGAGTTCTGCAAGGCCTACAACGCTGCCACCGAGCCCATGCGCGGCAGCGTCATCCCCGTCGAGATCACCATCTACGAGGACCGGTCGTTCACGTTCATCACCAAGACGCCCCCGGCAGCCGAGCTGATCAAGAAGGCCGCGGGCGTGGCGAAGGGCTCCGGCGTGCCGCAGACCGACAAGGTTGGCAAGCTGACGAAGGACCAGGTGCGTGAGATCGCCCAGACCAAGCTGCCCGACCTCAATGCCAACGACATCGACGCGGCGATGAAGATCGTCGAGGGCACCGCCCGCTCCATGGGCGTCACCACCGAGTAACAACGCGAAACCGTGGCAGGGCCGCGCTGGCCCACCTGACCACACCTGGCCTCACCCACCCTGGAAGGAAACCAGACATGCAGCGCAGCAAGAACTACCGTGCGGCGGCCGAGTCGTTCGACGTCGACGAGCTCCACCCCCCGCTCGACGCGATCAGGATCGCGAAGCAGGGCACGAAGAAGAAGTTCGACGAGACCGTCGACGTCGCCATGCGTCTGGGCGTCGACCCCCGCAAGGCCGACCAGATGGTCCGCGGCACCGTCAACCTTCCCCACGGCACCGGCAAGACCGCCAGGGTCCTGGTCTTCGCCAACGGTGACAAGGCCGAGGCTGCCCGTGAGGCGGGTGCCGAGTTCGTCGGTGGCGACGAGCTGATCGAGAAGGTCAACGGCGGCTGGATCGACTTCGACGCCGTGGTCGCGACGCCCGACATGATGGGCAAGGTCGGCCGCCTCGGCCGGGTGCTCGGCCCGCGCGGCCTGATGCCGAACCCGAAGACCGGCACGGTCACCCCCGACGTCGCCAAGGCGGTCTCGGACATCAAGGGCGGCAAGATCGAGTTCCGCGTGGACCGGCACGCCAACCTGCACTTCATCATCGGCAAGGCGTCGTTCAGCGAGGCCCAGCTGGCGGAGAACTACGCCGCCGCGCTCGAGGAGGTGCTGCGGCTCAAGCCGTCCAGCTCGAAGGGCCGCTACATCAAGAAGGTCACCTTCTCCACCACCATGGGCCCGGGCGTCCAGGTCGACCCCAACCGCACCCGCAACATCGCGGTGGAGGACGAGGGCTGAGGGCGGGCTGGCCGATGGTCAGTCGGTGAGCACGCGTTCGCCGACGAGCTGCTCGGTGACCACGCCGCCCTCCTGCTCGAACCGGGACTGGTGCAGCCGCTTGCGGAACTCCAGCTCGACGCCCGACTGACCGGCGCGATTCTTCTCGACGGTCAGCACCACCCAGTCCTTGAAGGTCTCCGCCCTGGCCATGTCGTAGATGATGTGGTGCCGGGCGACGATGTCGTACTTGAGGTTCATCAGCAGCAGCACGTCGGCCTCGTAGGCCAACGCCGTCGACCCTCGCATGTGCCGGGCACGCAGCCGTTTGCCCGACTCCAGGCCCTCCTTGTCGTGGGCCACCACCGACATGATCGGCACCCGCAGCTCGATCGCGAGGTCCTTGAGTGTCTCCACCACGTGGGTCACCCGCTCGGACTCCTCGAGGTACTGCGGGGCGGGAACCTTCTGGAGGTAGTCGACGAACACCACCGGCGTCTCGCCCAGGGCGTCGCGCACCTCCTCGATGGCCGGCGCGATCGCGTCGAGTCCCGTGGACATGCCCGAGGCGGCATGCAGGATCAGCCGGTCGGCGTACGCCGCAACCGCGTCCTGCGCCTCCGCGCCGTTGGTCAGCCGCGACAGTCGGTCGGCCAGGGGGGCCGCCGAGCCGTCGGAGCCTTCGAAGACCTGGCGGATCCGGGAGGCGTCCGCAGCGTTGGTGCCGCCCCGCTCACCCGCCTCCAGGGCCAGCAACCGGATCGCCAGCGCCTCGGCGTCGTGCTCGTAGGAGATCATCAGCGCCGGCTTACCGGCACGTGCCACGTTGCGCGCGGTCTGCAGCATCCAGGTGGTCTTGCCGAGGCCCTGCGGTCCGGCGAGCAGGATCAGGTCCCCGGCACGGAAGCCGCCGTTCAACGACTTGTCCAGGGCCCCGAAACCGGTCGGCCAGATCTGCCGCTGCTTCAGCCCGCTCTGCAGCCGGCGGTCGGTGTCCGCCAGGACCGAGCCCACCGAGGTGAGCGTGGGGCGCGTCGCCCGCGTCCCGACTGCGTCGATACTCATCCGCACTCCCTGGGTAGATGTCCACCAACGCCCGAGCGCCCGCCAAGGATAGGCTGCCCGGACCCGCGGCACCCGGGTTTTGGTGCCGTCGATTTGGAGGTACGTCGATCGGGCCCGTATCCTTCCGGGGAAGCCGAAGACCGCCGGTTCCCGACCTCAGGGTCGGGTGAAGGTCCGCGAGAGCGGGCGGCCCGCGCAGGTGACACCGAGTGAGACGCTCGTCAGCGTCCTTCGCCCCGTGCCCTGCGCCGGGGCGTTCCTTCTTCTCCGGCACGTCTTCTGCCCGGACGCCGCGCATCCCGCGCGCCGCCCAGCACATCCCGTGCAGACGGAAGGAGACCCATGGCGCGGCCAGACAAGGCAGCAGCCGTCGCGGAGATCGTCGATGCGTTCAACGACTCCGCGGGTGCTGTGCTGACCGAGTACCGCGGCCTCTCCGTGAAGCAGCTGCAGGAACTGCGGCGCGCTCTCGGGGGGAACGCCAACTACGCCGTGGTCAAGAACACGCTGACCAGGATCGCCGCCAAGGAGGCGGGTGTCGAAGGCTTCGACGACCTGCTCACCGGACCGACCGCCATCGCCTTCATCAACGGCGACCTGGTGGAGGCGGCCAAGGGCCTGCGTGACTTTGCCAAGGTGAACCCCGCCCTTGTCGTCAAGGGCGGTTATGTCGACGGTGCACCGCTGGACGCTGCCGAGATCGCCAAGCTGGCCGATCTCGAGTCGCGTGAGGTGCTCCTGGGCAAGCTGGCGGGCGCGATGCTCGCCTCGCTGAGCCAGGCCGTCTACCTCCTCAACGCCCCCCTCGTCCAGGCGGCCCGGCTGGCCGGTGCCCTCGAGGCGAAGGCGGCCGAGGACCCCACGATCCTCCAGGGCGGTGCCGGCGAGCCGGCGGCCGCGACCCCCGAGGAGTCCTCCGAGCCCTCCGCTGGGGAGACCGCTGGGGAGACCGCTGGGGAGACCCCCGAGGGCTGAGGCCCCGCAGAACCGCACATCGCACGACCCACCGCACACCACGGCCACGCCCACCCGTGACCGACGAATGGAAGGAACGCCACCATGGCGAAGCTCAGCACCGACGAGCTGCTTGACGCATTCAAGGAGATGACCCTCCTGGAGCTCAGCGAGTTCGTGAAGCAGTTCGAGGACACCTTCGGCGTCACCGCGGCCGCCCCGGTCGCCGTCGCCGCGGCGCCCAGCGCCGGCGGCGCTGCCGGTGACACCGCCGAGGCGGCCGCCGAGCAGGACGAGTTCGACGTCGTCCTCGAGGCTGCTGGCGAGAAGAAGATCAACGTCATCAAGGAGGTCCGCAGCCTGACCAGCCTCGGCCTGAAGGAGGCCAAGGAGCTCGTCGAGGCGGCCCCCAAGGCCGTCCTGGAGAAGGTCAACAAGGAGGCCGCGGAGAAGGCCAAGGAGGCCCTGGAGGGCGCTGGCGCCACCGTCACCCTCAAGTGACCCGGCCGGGTCCCGCCGTCAGGGACCCACTGGTCACCACCCGACGGCCGTCTCCCATGCGGGGGCGGCCGTCCGGCGTACCAGGCGGTCCGCCGAGTGTGAGACGCTCTCGCCGGGGGAATCACCCCGACGGGCGTGGCGTAACTTTGACGGCGCGCTACTCGTTGGTATCCGCAGAAGGGGAGAGCCGGCGCACACTGCGGTGCTACCAGACCACCCGGCGGCAAGCGTCCGCGTCAGCACAGAGGGAGCTCGGATGGGCGTCGAAATCCAGGTCACGGATCTGACCAAGAGTTTCGGCAAGCAGCTGATCTGGGGCGATGTCACGCTCACCATCCCTGCAGGGGAGATCTGCGTCATGCTCGGCCCGTCCGGCACCGGCAAGTCGGTCTTCCTCAAGACGCTCATCGGGTTGCTCAAGCCCGACCGCGGCAGCGTCATCATCGAGGGCGTCGACATCGCCACCTGTCCGGAGAAGCAGCTCTACGAGATCCGGAAGCTCTTCGGCGTGCTCTTCCAGGACGGCGCCATGTTCGGGTCGATGACCCTCTACGACAACGTCGCCTTCCCACTGCGGGAGCACACCAAGAAGCACGAGTCAGAGATCCGCGACATCGTCATGGAGAAGATGGAGCTGGTCGGCCTGCTCGGCGCCGAGGACAAGCTCCCCGGCGAGATCTCCGGCGGGATGCGCAAGCGGGCCGGGCTGGCCCGCGCGCTCGTGCTCGACCCGGAGATCGTGCTCTGCGACGAGCCGGACTCGGGCCTCGACCCGGTGCGCACCTCCTTCCTCAACCAGTTGATCGTCGACCTCAACGCGCAGATCGATGCGACCTTCCTGATCGTCACCCACGACATCAACACCGCTCGCTCGGTCCCCGACAACATCGGCCTCCTCTACCACAAGCACCTGGCCATGTTCGGCCCGCGCGAGATGCTGCTGAGCTCCGAGGAGCCGGTCGTCCGGCAGTTCCTCAACGCCCAGAAGGTCGGACCGATCGGCATGTCCGAGGAGAAGGACGCCGACGAGCTGGAGGCCGAGAAGGACCAGGACCTCCCGCCGCTCCCGCCGATCCCGCTCCAGCTCGAGCCTTCCAACGGCATCCCGCGGCGCAGCCAGCGAGCCCCCGGCGAGTGGTGCCGGACGCACGGCGTGGAGCCGCCCCCGGGCTCCTTCGAGCCCAACATGACGATGGCGACGGGGGCCTGAGCGGTCATGGCCTCGACAGTTGCCACTCGGGTGCTGGCGCCGGTCGGCACGGCGGGCAAGCTGTTCGCCTTTGCCCTCGACGTCGTCGTGGCGCTGTTCAAGCGGCCCTTCCAGCTGCGCGAGTTCATCCAGCAGGCCTGGTTCATCGCGTCGGTGACGATCGTCCCCACGGCCCTGGTCGCGATCCCCTTCGGTGCGGTGATCGCCCTGCAGGTGGGGGGCCTGATCAAGCAGTTCGGCGCCCAGTCGTTCACCGGCTCGGCGTCGGTGCTGGCCGTCGTGCAGCAGGCCGCCCCGATCGGCACCGCCCTCCTGATCGCCGGTGCAGGTGGCTCGGCGATCGCGGCCGACCTCGGCGCACGCAAGATCCGCGAGGAGCTCGACGCGATGATGGTGCTGGGCATCGACCCGGTCCAGCGACTGGTGGTGCCCAGGGTCCTGGCCACCATGATGGTGGCGATCTTCCTCAACGGCATGGTCAGCGTCGTCGGGGTGGCCGGCGGCTACTTCTTCAACGTGATCCTGCAGCACGGCACCCCGGGCGCATACATCGCCAGCTTCACGGCCCTGGCGCAGCTCCCCGACCTCTGGGAGGGCATGTTCAAGGCGCTGATGTTCGGCTTGATCGCGGCGATCGTCGCGGCCTACAAGGGCATGAACGCCGCCGGCGGCCCGAAGGGCGTCGGCGACGCCGTCAACGAGTCCGTGGTGATCACCTTCCTGATGCTCTTTGTCGTCAACTTCGTGGTCAGCGCGATCTTCCTGCAGCTCGTCCCACCGAAGATGGGGTGACGCGATGGCAGACGTGCGGCAGGTCTACCAGCGACCGCTCCAGGCCCTCGACGACCTGGGCGGTCAGCTCGGCTTCTACATCGGCGCCCTCGCGGCAGCCCCTCGCAGCGCCGGGCGCTATCGCCGCGAGATCCTGCGCCTGCTGGCCGAGGTCACCCTGGGCAGCGGAGCCTTGGCGGTCATCGGCGGGACCGTCGGGGTGATCCTGGCGATGACCTTCTTCACAGGCGCCCAGGTCGGCCTCTCCGGCTACGCCGCGCTCAACCAGCTCGGTGTGGCGGCGTTCTCCGGGTTCGTCTCCGCCTACTTCAACACCCGCGAGATCGCGCCGCTCGTCGCGGGCATCGCCCTGGCCGCCACCGTAGGCTGCGGCTTCACCGCGCAGCTCGGTGCCATGCGGATCTCCGAAGAGGTCGACGCCCTCGAGGTGATGGCGATCCCCTCGATGCCTTTCCTGGTCACCACCCGGATCATCGCCGGGCTGGTCGCGATCGTCCCTCTCTACGTCGTCGGGCTGCTCTCGTCCTACTTCGCCACCCGAGTGGTCGTGACCGACTTCCTGGGCCAGAGCTCCGGCACCTATCAGCACTACTTCAGCCTGTTCCTGCCACCCGGGGACGTGCTGTGGTCGTTCGGCAAGGTGCTCGTCTTCGCCGTCGCGGTGATCCTGATCCACTGCTACTACGGCTACAACGCGAGTGGTGGGCCGGCCGGTGTGGGCGTGGCCGTCGGGCGTGCGGTGCGGACCTCGATCGTCGTGGTCAACGTGATCGACCTCTTCCTCAGCATGGCCATCTGGGGCTCGACCACGACGGTCAGGCTGGCGGGCTGACCCATGCGTGCAACCCTGCGTCACCGCTTCCTCGGCATCCTCTTCATCGGGCTGATCGCGCTCGGCGTGTGGCTGGTGAACGGCGTGTTCACCCAGGCGTTCACCTCGTTCGACAAGGTCCAGCTGCACACCGACAGCGTGGGGCTGCAGCTCCCCGCCCGTGCCGACGTGAAGGTGCGCGGGGTGCTTGTCGGCGAAGTGCTGCAGATGATCCCGCACGCTCCCGGCAAGGGCGCCGAACTCGTCCTCGGCCTCGACCCCGACAAGATCCACGAGATCCCCGCCAACGTCACCGCGTCGATCCTGCCCAAGACCCTCTTCGGCGAGAAGTACGTCGCCCTGGACATCCCCGGCCGCCCGGAGGCGACGTCCCTGGCGGCCGGCGACAAGATCACCCAGACCAAGGTGCCGATCGAGGTCGAGAAGGTGCTCAGCGACCTCTACCCGCTGCTGCGCACCGTCCAGCCGGCCGAGCTCAACTACACCCTCAACGCGATCGCCGACGCACTCGAGGGCCGGGGCAAGGAGCTGGGCCAGAGCATCACCACCCTCGACCACTACCTCACCCGGCTCAACCCGCAGCTCCCCGCGCTGCTCCAGGACCTCCGCCTCCTGTCGACGGTCAGCGGCACCTACGCCGACGTGGCGCCACAGCTCGCCGAGACGCTGCGCAACACCGTCAAGACCGGCAACACGCTGCTCACCAAGCAGCAGAAGCTGCACACGTTCCTGCGTGACGTCGGCTCGTTCTCCGACACCACCCGGGAGTTCCTCGACGCCAACGGCAACAACATCATCCGGCTCGGCCAGGTGGCCCGGCCGACGCTGGCGCTGCTGGCCCGCTACTCACCCGAGTACCCCTGCCTGCTCCGTGGACTGGTCCGCCAGATCCCGCGCCTGGCCAGCACCTTCCGCGGGTTCATCTTCCACATCCAGATGATCACCCTGCCCCGGCAGCCGCGCGGCTACACGACCCGCGACCTGCCCGTGTACGGCGACTCCAGGGGGCCGTCCTGCGGAGGCCTGCCCAACCCGCCTGGAAGCCCCCAGCACCCCTACCAGTCGCCCAACTTCCGCGACGGTGTCTCCGACGACGCGGGCTCGGGCGCCGGCGGTGGTGCCGGGCTTCCGCGCAGCGCGACTGGGTTCGCGCGTGACGGCGCCCACCTCACCTCCGGGGTGTCCGGGACCGCCTCGCAGAAGGTCATCCTCGACGCCCTCACCGCGCCGGTCCTCGGGGTGCCCGCCGACAAGGTGCCGGACCTGACGACGCTGCTCTTCGCCCCCCTCGCCGCCGGCACGGAGGTGAGCGTCCAGTGAGCCTCCTCGACAAGCGCACCACCGGCGACTTCGTCAAGCTGGTGATCTTCATCGTGGTGACCACGCTCGCCACCGGCGTCCTGGTCGTGCTGATCGGCAACCTCAGCTTTCGCCCGAGCCGCGACTACCAGGCCGTCTTCAGCGACAGCTCCGGGCTCGTCAACGGCAGCGAGGTGCGCATCGCCGGCGTCCGGGTCGGCACCGTCAAGAGCATCAAGGTCGTCGACCGCTCACGTGCGCTGGTGGACTTCTCCGTCGACGACGACGCCACCGTGACCCGCAGCTCCGAGGCGACGATCCGCTACCGCGACCTGGTCGGTGGCCGCTACATCTCGATCACTCAGGGCGTGGGGAACACCACCCGGCTCCCCGAAGGCGCCACCATCCCCATCTCCCGGACGCATCCGGCGCTGGACCTCACGGTGCTCTTCAACGGCTTCAAGCCACTCTTCGCCGCGTTGACGCCCTCCGACGTCAACAAGCTGTCCTACGAGATCATCCAGGTCTTCCAGGGCGAGGGTGGCAACCTCGAGGGCCTCCTGCAGAACACCGCCTCGATCACCTCGACCCTGGCCGACCGCGACCACGTGATCGGCCAGATGATCGACAACCTCAACGCCGTGCTCCGAACGATCGGGCAGCGTGACCACCAGCTGGGCGACCTGATCGTGCAGTTCCGCTCCTTCATGCACGGGCTGATGACCGACCGGCAGGCCATCCTCGGGTCGCTGAACCAGATCTCCGACCTCAGCCAGCAGACCGCCGACCTGGTCACCGGGATCCGGCCGTCGTTCGTCGAGGACGTCAAGCAGCTGCGCCGTACGGCCGGGAACCTGAAGCGGGGCCGCGGGGAGCTCGACCGGGCCCTGCAGATCCTGCCGATCAAGCTGACCAAGATCGGCCGCACCGCGATCTACGGCTCGTTCTTCAACTTCTACCTGTGTCAGTTCACCGGTCAGATCACGCTGCCCACCGGCGCAACCCTCCCCGTGCACTACAACAACGGCGGAGCGAGGTGCAACCTCGGATGAGCGTCCCCTTCCGCGAGCGCAACCCCGTCGTCATCGGTGCCATCAGCATCGTGGTGATCCTGCTTCTGCTCCTGGCCGCATTCAAGGCCGACAGCCTGCCGCTGATCGGCGGTGGCGACACCTACTACGCAGCCTTCTCCGAGGCCGGTGGGCTGAGGGCCAACGACCCGGTCCGCATCGCCGGTGTGCGCGTGGGCAAGGTGACCGACGTGGGCCTCCAGGGCGGCCACGTGGAGGTCACCTTCAAGGTCGACACCTCCGAGCACTTCGGCCCGCAGACCGGCGCCGCCATCAAGGTCGCCACCCTGCTGGGAGCGATGTACCTCTCGCTCGAGCCCAAGGGTGCCGGCCAGATGCAGGAGCACGCGCAGATCCCGGTGTCGCGAACGACGTCGCCCTACGACGTCGTGGACGCGTTCTCCGGGCTGGCCTCGCGCGCCGCACGCATCGACGTGCCCCAGCTCTCCAAGGCGTTCAACACGCTGGCCGACGCGACGAAGGGCACTCCCCAGGCGTTCCAGCAGACCCTCCAGGGCCTGTCCCGGCTCTCGGCCAACGTCGCCGCCCGTGACCAGCAGCTCAACACCCTGCTGAAGAACCTCCGCAACGTCTCGCAGGTGCTCGGCCGGCACGACAACGACATCGTGGCCCTGATGCGCGACAGCGACACCGTGCTGCGGGCGCTGGTGGCGCGGCGGCAGGCGGTCCACCGGCTGCTCGTGTCCACCAGCCAGCTGTCGCAGCAGCTGACCCAGCTGGTCCAGCAGTCTCGCGGCGACCTGAAGCCGGCGCTGAGCAACCTGCAGTCGGTGGTGGACGTGCTGTTGAAGAACCAGAACAACCTCGACCAGAGCCTGCGCCTGATGGCGCCGTTCTACCGGGTCTTCGGCAACCTCCTGGGCAACGGTCCGTGGTTCGACACGTGGATCGCGAACCTGCCACCGGTCCCGGCCGTGGGGAGTGGCGGATGAGAGCCTTTCGCAGCGCAGGCCCGATCCTCGGCGCACTGCTCGCGGTGGCGGTGGTGGTCGCCCTGCTCGTCACGTTCTGGCCACGCCAGGACCAGCGGACACTGGTGGCCCAGTTCCCGCGCACGGTCTCGCTCTACCAGGGCTCCGACGTGCGGATCCTCGGCGTCCCGGTCGGCAAGGTCACCTCGGTGACCCCCGCCGGCACCCACGTCGTGGTGAGGATGGAGTACGACGCCAAGTACTCCGTGCCGGCCGACGCCAAGGCGGTGATCGTCTCGCCGTCCATCGTCGGCGACCGCTACGTCCAGCTGACCCCGGTCTATCGCGGCGGCCCGAAGCTCCCCGACAACGCCCACCTGGGCGTCGACCGCACCGCGGTGCCCCTGGAGCTCGACCAGATCTACGGCAGCCTCAACGACCTCAACAAGGCGCTCGGCCCCCAGGGAGCCAACAAGAACGGCGCCCTGAGCCGCTTGCTGCAGACGACCGCCGCGAACTTCGGCGGCCAGGGCGAGCAGTTCCACAGCACGATCGAGAACCTCGGCCACTTCACCAGGACGCTCGCCGACAACAAGGACGAGCTGTTCGGCACCACTCGCGACATCGAGACCTTCGTCCACGCCCTGTCGAAGAACGACGACACCGTGCGCCGCTTCAACGACTCCCTCGCCCAGGGCAGCCAGGTCCTGGCCGCCGAGCGGCACGACCTGGGAGCAGCCCTGCACAACCTGGCCATCGCGATGACGCAGGTGCGCAGCTTCGTCCACCAGAACCGCAACGCCCTGACCTCCAACATCAAGGGGCTGACCCAGCTGTCGCAGATCCTGGTCAAGCGCCGCCACGCGCTCGACGAGATCCTCCACGTGGCGCCGAATGCGCTCAACAACCTGGCCCTCGCCTACAACGGCGACGTGGGGACGCTCAACACGCGCGCGAACATCGGCGAGTCCGTCAACCAGCTCAAGGCCGACCCCGCGACGGTGATGTGCACCTTCCTCGGCCAGGCGCCCGGGGGCAAGAAGGCCTGCAAGTCGCTGACCAGCTCACTCAACCTCAAGGCCCTCGGCCGTCCGGCCGCGCTCCGCAGCTCCGGTGGGAACCGCTACGTCGCCGAGCCGGTCGACCGGAGCCTGGGCGGTCTGCTGGGGGTGTCGCGATGAGCTCCACACGGCTGATCCGACTGCGCCGGCGCATCGCCGGCTACGTCGTGCTCGTCCTCGCCGGCGCCCTGGCCCTCTCCGGGTGCGGCACGATCTACGACCTGCCGCTGCCCGGCGGGGCGTCGGTCGGTTCGAACCCGATCACCGTCCACGTGCTCTTCCGCGACGTGCTCGACCTGGTGCCGCAGTCGACCGTGAAGGTCGACGACATCACCGTCGGCAAGGTCACTGCGATCAAGCTGCAGGGCTACCACGCCGACGTGACCATCGAGCTGCCCCACGACACCCACCTGCCCGACAACGTCCGCGCGGACATCAGGCAGACCAGCCTGCTCGGCGAGAAGTTCGTGTCGCTGAGCGAGCCGGCCGACCCGAGGGGGCACCTGAGCACGGGTGACGTCATCGGGCTCGACCACACCGGCCGCAACCCAGCCGTGGAGGAGGTGCTCGGCGCCCTGGCCCTGCTGCTCAACGGCGGCGGTGTCGGTCAGCTCAAGACGATCGCCTCCGAGCTCAACACCGCCATCGGTGGCCGCGAGACCGACGTGCGCTCGGTCCTCGACCAGCTGCACACGTTCATGGGCGAGCTCGACCGCAACAAGTCCTCGATCGTGTCCGCCATCGACAACGTCAACCGGCTCGCCGCAGAGCTGCGCAGTCAGGACGGCACCATCAAGAAGACCCTCGACGACCTGCCCGCCGCCCTGCAGTCGCTCAACGGCCAGCGCGCCGACCTCGTCCGGATGCTCCACGCGCTGCAGCGGCTCAGCGGTGTCGGCGTGCGCGTGATCAGTGCGTCCAAGGCGTCGACCATCGACAGCCTGCGTGACCTCGCGCCGGTGCTGACCGCCTTCGCCCGGGCCGGGCAGGACATGCCGAAGGCCCTGCAGGTGTTCCTCACCTACCCCTTCGTCGACGCCGCCGTCGGCAACGACCCCCAGGTGGCCCGCAACCTGCACATGGGTGACTACACGAACCTCTCGGCCCGGCTCGACCTGAACCTGAGGTCGCTGAACCTCCCGCAGCCGCCGCTGCCGACGGTCACCCTGCCCGGCCCGGTCCAGAACCTGTGCAAGCAGGTGCGCAAGCAGGTCGTCGCCGCCGTCGACAAGGCGATGCAGAGTCCGGTCGTCAAGGCGCTGCCGCGGCACACCCGCAAGCAGCTGCGCAAGACGCTGACCGCGGAGACGCTGAAGAAGCTGAACTGCCGCCAGGTGGACCCGAACCAGCTCGCCAGGCTCGTGCAGGGCGAGCTCGCCGTGCTCCTCCAGGACCTGCCCAAGGCCCTGACCCAGGACCTGTGCCAGCAGTTCCCCAAGAACCCGCTCTGCCAGGTCCTCACCGGCAAGCTGCCGATCCCGACCCCGACGCTCAGCGTCCCCACCGGGCTGCCCAGCCTCAGCGGGCCCCTGGGCCGTCCCGCCCCGGATGCCTGGCAGGCCCCCAGGCCGGCCGACCCCTTCGGCCTCGCCCGGCACGGCATCGACCCCTCGCTCGGCACGCTGCTCCTCCAGGGGGTGGCCTCGTGATCACCGCACGCACCAAGAAGCAGCTGATCGCCTTCGTGATCATCACCCTTCTCGGGGTCTCCTACGTCGGCGCGAAGTACGCCAAGCTCGGCCAGCTCTTCTACGACACCTCCTACAACGTCAACGCACACTTCTCCCAGTCGGGAGGCATCTTCACCGACGCCGAGGTGACCTACCGCGGCGTCGGCGTGGGCCGCGTCGCGAACATGAAGCTGACCCGCAGTGGCGTCGACGTGGTGCTCGCCATCGACAAGTCGTGGAACAGGATTCCCGCCGACACGCTCGCGCAGGTGGCCGACAAGTCCGCGGTCGGCGAGCAGTACGTCGACCTCCAGCCGCAGACCGACAGCGGCCCGTACCTGCACGAGGGCTCGACCATCGCCAACGCCGACACGAGCGTGCCGGTCTCGACGACGGAGCTGCTCACCAACCTCGACAACCTGGTCAACTCCGTGCCCCAGGGTGACCTGCGCACCGTGGTGTCGGAGTTCGGCACCGCCTTCCAGGGCACGGGCAGGAGCCTTGGCCAGATCATCGACACCTCGACCTCCTTCATCCACACGGCCAACCGCAACTTCGGCGTCACCACTGCGCTGATCCGGGACTCCAACGTCGTGCTGCGCACTCAGGCGGACAAGGGCTCGGCGATCCGCGCCTTCTCCAGGAACCTGGCCCTGTTCAGCGGCGTGCTGGCCGGACACGACCGCGACCTGCGGGTGCTCATCGACAACGGCTCGGCGACGGCGAACGAGCTGCGCACGTTCCTGGTGCAGAACCGGGTCGACCTCGGCCAGCTGATCAACAACCTGCTCACCACGGGCGAGATCCAGGTGCGGCACCTCCACGCCATCCGGCAGCTGCTGGTGATCTACCCCTACGAGGTGGCCGGCGGCTACACCGTGGCCCAGAAGGGCCCGGACGGTGGGTACGACGCCCGCTTCGGCCTCGTCTTCACCAGCAACCCCCCGGTCTGCGACCACGGCTACGAGAGCACCGACCGGCGGCCACCGCAGGATCGTGCCGACCGGCCGATGAACACCCGTGCGCACTGCGCGGAACCGGCGACCCAGTCCGACGCCCGCGGCTCCCAGCACGCCCCCAACGGCCGCACCGGCGTCGCCTACCGATCACCGGTGGCGACGTACGATGCCAGGACCGGCAAGGTCGCCTGGACCGACCAGGTGCACCAGCCCCGCGTGGTGGACGCCGGCGGAGCCCAGCAGGTGTTCGGGGAGGACTCGTGGAAGTGGCTGCTGTTCCAGCCTGCGTTGACGGCGGGGGAGTAGCAGGTTGACCGACATCTCCGAGCTCGGGGCCCAGGACGAGTCCCCGAGCGAGTCCCCGAGCGAGTCCCAGCACGGGCCGCAGGACGGTTCGCACGACGGCCTCGGGCGTCGCCCCGACGACCCGCCGGACCGCCGCAGGCCCGGGCGTCGTGGCCTGGCCGTCCTCGCGGCGGTCCTCTTCGTGCTGCTCGTCGCCGGCATCGCCCTCGCCGCCGTGATGGCGACCAAGGTGCACTCCTTCGACCAGCAGCAGCGCGACCGGGCCGACGCCGTCGCCGTGGCCGAGCAGTTCACCCGGCGGATGGACAACTACGACACCGCCCACTTCGACAGGTACACCAAGTCGGTCTCGCAGCTGCTCACGACCAAGGCGCGGACCGACTTCGACGCGCAGTACAAGTCCTACCAGCAGCAGCTGAGCCAGGGCCGCAGCGTGAGCAGCACCGGCAAGGTGCTGATGACCGGGGTGGGCGACTCCGACAGCGACTCCGCGACGGTGCTGGTGGTCCATGACGTCACGGCGAAGTCCGGAAAGGCCACGGTCGTGCACCACTACCGCTGGACCGTCTCGATGGTCAAGGTGAACGGGCGCTGGCTCGTCGACGACTTCAGCAGCGTGAGCTAGGCGGCGGCATGGCAACCAACCCCTCCTGGTACGACATCCTCGGTGTCGACCGCGACGCCACCCCCGAGCAGGTCAAGGCCGCCTGGCGTGCCGCCACCGATAAGTTCGAGCCGGGCTCGGGCACCGCCCAGTTCCGTCTGTTCAACGAGGCGGCGGACGTACTGCTCGACCCGGTCCGTCGGGCGGAGTACGACGACCAGCTGGACGCGGACGCGGCGAGGCAGGACGCGGCACGTCGACCGGCGGGGCCACCGGACCCCACGACTGGTCCCGCCAGCCCCGAGAAGCAGCCGCTGCCGGCGGAGGTCGCGCCCGCGGCGACCGCACGGGCTCGCGGCGCCGCCAAAGAGCAGCCGCGGCCGGGTCCGGGCATCTGGACGAGGCTCGCCGTCCTCGTGCTGCTGCCGATCCTGACCCTGGCCGCGCTCGCGGTGGCAGGCCTCTACGGCTACCGCGCGCACCGCGACAACCTGGTCGACCAGGCCCGCGACGAGGCGCCGGCCGCGGCCGACCGGGCGCTCGAGCAGGTGCTGGCCTACGACTACCGTCATCTCGGCGCCGACGAGCAGCGGGCCGCCCGCTATCTCACCGCGCGCTACAAGCAGAAGAACAAGTTCGACGCCACCTACCAGCTCCTCGCCCGCGGCAAGGACGGCAAGCCGGGACCGGCCGTCACCACGAAGACCGTGGTCACCGCGCACGTGCTGGCCACGTCGGTGGTGGACGCTGCCCCCGACCTGGCCCGCGTGCTGGTCTTCGTCAACCAGTCGTCGACCAAGGCCGGCAAGAACCCGGTGATCTTCCAGAACCGGGTCGTCGCCACCATGGTCAAGAGCGGGAACGCCTGGCTGATCGACGACCTGAAGAGCTACTGAGGGTGCTTGACCTGCGCGGCGAGGAGGCGCATGCTTGCCGCACCCGGCAGTGACCGGCGCGTGGCCCCCACGGCGCGCCCGAGTTGACTGTTGTGTTTCGTGCTGCCTGTGGGGTACTCTTCTTTTTTGCGTCCGCCCTCAAATGCTTCCTGCCTGTCCGGTGGCTGGTTTGTGGTGGGCCGGCGCCGCCTCACATGTGAGCCTCGGAAGGACCGTCTTGGCCGCCTCGCGCAGCAAGAACACCACCAGCAACAACCCCCGCCGTATCTCCTTCGCCAAGATCGCTGAGCCACTCGAGGTGCCCCAGCTGCTGGCCCTCCAGACCGACAGCTTCGACTGGCTGATCGGCAACGAGAAGTGGGAGCAGCGGGTCCAGGAGCGCAGGGAGGCCGGCGAGGACGCCTCGGTCGACTCCGGGCTCAAGGAGATCTTCGAGGAGATCTCGCCGATCGAGGACTTCTCCGAGACGATGTCGCTCTCGTTCGAGAACCCGGTCTTCCTCGATCCGAAGTACACCGAGGAGGAGTGCAAGGAGAAGGACTTCACCTTCTCGCGGCCGCTCTACGTCTCGGCCGAGTTCACCAACGGCGAGACCGGTGAGATCAAGGGCCAGACCGTCTTCATGGGTGACTTCCCGATGATGACGCGCAAGGGCACCTTCATCATCAACGGCACCGAGCGGGTCGTCGTCTCGCAGTTGGTCCGGTCGCCCGGTGTCTACTTCGAGCGCAGCGCCGACAAGACCTCCGACAAGGACATCTACACCGCGAAGGTGATCCCGTCGCGCGGTGCGTGGCTCGAGTTCGAGATCGACAAGCGCGACATGGTCGGCGTGCGCCTGGACCGCAAGCGCAAGCAGAACGTCACCGTGCTGCTGAAGGCCCTCGGCTGGAGCGAGGAGCGGATCCGCGAGGAGTTCGGCGAGTACGAGTCGGTGATGCAGACCCTGGAGAAGGACCACACCACGGGTCAGGACGACGCGCTGCTCGACATCTACCGCAAGCTGCGCCCGGGCGAGCCGCCCACGCGCGAGGCCGCGCAGACGCTCCTGCAGAACTACTACTTCAACCCCAAGCGCTACGACCTGGCCAAGGTCGGTCGCTACAAGATCAACAAGAAGCTCGGCACCCATGAGGCGTTCGACCAGCAGACGCTGACCATCGACGACATCGTGGCCACCATCCGCTACATCGTCGAGCTGCACGCCGGCAAGGACAACCTCGTCGACGCACAGGGCAACGAGATCCTCGACCCGCACGGGGAGACGATCGAGGTCCGGCCCGACGACATCGACCACTTCGGCAACCGGCGCATGCGCACGGTCGGCGAGCTGATCCAGAACCAGCTCCGCACCGGCCTGGCCCGGATGGAGCGCGTGGTCCGCGAGCGGATGACGACCCAGGACGTCGAGGCGATCACGCCGCAGTCGCTGATCAACATCCGCCCCGTCGTGGCGGCGCTGAAGGAGTTCTTCGGGACCTCCCAGCTGTCGCAGTTCATGGACCAGACCAACCCGATCGCCGGGCTGACCCACAAGCGTCGGCTGTCGGCGCTGGGCCCGGGCGGCATCTCCCGTGACCGCGCCCAGATGGACGTCCGAGACGTGCACCACTCGCACTACGGCCGGATGTGCCCGATCGAGACGCCGGAGGGTCCCAACATCGGCCTCATCGGCTCGCTCGCGTCCTACGGCCGGATCAACCCGTTCGGGTTCGTCGAGACGCCCTACCGGGTGGTCAAGAACGGCCGGGTCACCGACGAGATCCATCACCTGACCGCCGACGAGGAGGACTCGAAGGTCATCGCGCAGGCCAACGCCACGCTCGACGACCAGGGCAACTTCGTCGACGACCGGGTGCTGGTCCGCACCCGTGGCGGTGAGACCGTCGACATCCCGCGCGACGAGGTCGAGTACATGGACGTCTCGCCGCGCCAGATGGTCTCGGTGGCGACCGCGCTGATCCCGTTCCTCGAGCACGACGACGCCAACCGCGCGCTGATGGGCGCCAACATGCAGCGCCAGGCCGTGCCGCTGATCAAGAGCGACGCCCCACTGGTGGGCACCGGGATGGAGTACCGCGCCGCCGTCGACGCCGGGGACGTGGTCACCGCGGACGCGCCCGGCGTGGTCAAGTCGGTCTCGGCGGACGCCGTCGAGGTGATGAACGACGACGGCACCTACCGCACCTACCGGCTGTCGAAGTTCACCCGCTCCAACCAGGGCACCTGCATCAACCAGCGTCCGCTGGTCGCGGAGGACGCCCGGGTCGAGGTGGGCACCCCGATCGCCGACGGACCGTGCACCGACGAGGGCGAGATGGCGCTCGGCACCAACCTGCTGGTCGCCTTCATGCCCTGGCAGGGCCACAACTACGAGGACGCGATCATCCTCTCCCAGCGGCTCGTCCAGCAGGACGTGCTCACCTCGATCCACATCGAGGAGCACGAGGTCGACGCCCGCGACACCAAGCTGGGCCCCGAGGAGATCACCCGGGACATCCCGAACGTCTCCGACGAGCTGCTGGCCGACCTCGACGAGCGCGGCATCATCCGCGTCGGCGCGGAGGTCACCACCGGTGACATCCTGGTCGGCAAGGTGACGCCCAAGGGCGAGACCGAGCTGACTCCCGAGGAGCGGCTGCTCCGCGCGATCTTCGGCGAGAAGGCGCGCGAGGTCCGCGACACCTCGATGAAGGTCCCGCACGGTGAGTCCGGCACGGTGATCGGAGTCCGCGAGTTCAACCGGGAGGACGGCGACGAGCTGCCCCCGGGCGTCAACCAGCTGGTTCGGGTCTACGTCGCCCAGAAGCGGAAGATCTCCGTGGGCGACAAGCTCGCCGGCCGCCACGGCAACAAGGGCGTCATCTCCAAGATCCTGCCGATCGAGGACATGCCGTTCATGGAGGACGGCACCCCGGTCGACGTGGTGCTCAACCCGTTGGGCGTGCCCGGCCGGATGAACATCGGCCAGATCCTGGAGATCCACCTCGGCTGGCTGGCCAAGACCGGCTGGGACGTCGAGCAGAGCTCTGACAGCGACCCCGACGCGGACTGGAAGAAGCGGCTGATCAAGATCCACGCGGAGGCCGCCGAGCCGGACACGAACGTGGCCACACCGGTGTTCGACGGGGCCCGCGAGGACGAGATCGTCGGCCTGCTGGGCTCGACCCTGCCGACCCGCGACGGCGTCCGGCTGGTGGGCGAGAACGGCAAGGCCCGGCTCTTCGACGGTCGTTCCGGCGAGCCGTTCCCCGCGCCGGTCTCGGTCGGCTACATGTACATCCTGAAGCTGCACCACCTCGTCGACGACAAGATCCACGCCCGCTCGACCGGCCCCTACTCCATGATCACCCAGCAGCCGCTCGGCGGTAAGGCCCAGTTCGGTGGCCAGCGCTTCGGTGAGATGGAGGTCTGGGCGATGGAGGCCTACGGCGCCGCCTACGCCCTCCAGGAGCTGCTCACCATCAAGTCCGACGACGTGCCCGGTCGCGTCAAGGTCTACGAGGCGATCGTCAAGGGCGAGAACATCCCCGACTCCGGCATCCCGGAGTCGTTCAAGGTGCTCGTCAAGGAGATGCAGTCGCTCTGCCTCAACGTCGAGGTGCTGTCCCAGGACGGCACCGCGATCGAGATGCGCGACGCGGAGGAGGACGTCTTCCGCGCCGCCGAGGAGCTCGGCATCGACCTGTCCCGCCGCGAGCCCAG
>JAICXL010000085.1 GCA_025980475.1 Nocardioidaceae bacterium
GAGGTGCCCTCCGGCCGGTTCGCGGGCCTCGCCGTGGTCATCGACCCCGGCAGCGGCGGTGACCGGGACGGGCCGCGGCCCTACGTGCTGACCGAGGGCCGGCATGCCCGCCGACTCAGTCTGGTCGACTTCGCCACCCCCGTGACGGCGTTGAGCCACGTTCGCGTGCCCCGGAGCTTCAACGGGCGCAATCCGCAGGCGCGCCGCGACCTCGCGAGCACCCTGCGCAATCACACCCACGGACTGATGCCGCCACCGCCGGCGACCCGCCGGGACGAGCCCCCGCCGGCTCCGGACGACGAGGTGGGCCGGCTGCGCCAGGAGCTGCGCGAGCACGCCTGCCACGCCTGCCCCGACCGCGAGGACCACGCGCGCTGGGCGGAGCGCTGGTTCAAGCTCGACCGCGACGCGCGGACGCTTCGGCGCCGCATCGAGCAGCGGACCAACACGATCGCCCGCCAGTTCGACCGCGTGTGCGAGGTGCTCACCGCCCTGGGCTACCTCGCCGACGACGCGAAGGCCGGCAGGACGCAGAGCCGGGTGACCGAGCGCGGCCAGGTGCTGATGCGGATCTACAACGAGATGGACCTGGTGGTGGCCGAGGCGCTCCGCACCGGCCTGTGGGACGGGCTCGGGCCCGCCGACCTGGCCGCGGTGCTCGCCGCGCTGGTCTTCGAGTCACGGCGGCCCGACGACGCCGCCCAGCCGCCCCTGCCGGGCGGTCGGGTTCGAGACGTCCTGGCCGAGATGGTCCGGCTCTGGTCGGAGCTCGAGGCGCTGGAGCACGACCACCACCTCGACCAGCTGCGGGAGCCCGACCTGGGGTTCTGCTGGGCGGCCTGGCACTGGGCCGAGGGCGCGGAGCTGGACGACGTGCTCGCCGGCTCGGAACTGGCCGCCGGGGACTTCGTGCGCTGGATGAAGCAGGTGCTCGACCTCGCCGACCAGGTGGCCGATGCCGCCGGCGGCGGACCGCTGCGGCGCACCGCCCGGGAGGCGGCCGGCCGGCTGCGCCGCGGCGTGGTGGCCTACTCCTCGCTGAGCGAGTGATCGGCGACCGCAGGCTCGCCCTCGCGCAGTCGGGCAAGGAGGAGATCTGCTGCGTCGGCGACGAACAGCTTGCGGCCGCGCTCGATGCGGTCGTTGCGGAGCTCGCTGCTGGTGACGATCCGGTCCATCGCCGCCAGCAGGTCGGCGGGCTCCTCGACGATGTCGGTCAGTCCCAGCCGCTGGAGCGCGGCGGCGTCGTCGCGGCCGTGGCCGCTGATCGGCCGGAAGGTCACGATCGGGAGCCCGGCGCCCAGCGCCTCCTTGGCGCTCATCCCGCAGTTGTTGTCGACCAGGACGTCGGCGGCCGCCATCGCGGCCGGCATGTCCTCCACCCAGTCGAGGGGGACCGCCCCCGGGATCGCGGCGACGCGGTCGTGCACCGCCGCACTGCGACCGCACAGCACCACCGGCACCCAGCCGTCGTGCTCCGCGATCGCGCGGGCTGCGGCGTCCGCGGCACCGACCAGACCCATCGAGCCCGTGGTGACCAGCGCAACCTTGGCGTCCTCGGGGATGTCGTGCGCGCGGCGGAAGCGGGAGCCGTCGGTGTCCTGCAGGAAGCCGGACCGGATGATCGGCCCGGAGACGCCGGCGACGCGCCCGGTGCGCCGGCGGGCATCGGCTGCGGCCTCGGAGGAGATGCACAGCTCGCCGTCCACGTCGGGATGGACCCAGAGGTTGTTCACCGAGAACGTGGTCACCACGGTGACCGCCGGACACTGCAGCTGGCGGCGGCGGCGCAGCTCGCCCAGGGCGAGGGAGCACAACGGGTAGGTGGAGACGGCCAGGTCGGGGCGGAACTCCTCGACGAAGGCGCGCAACCCCGGCAGGGCGAGCCGTACGGGGATCCCGGCGCGCTCGCCTGAGGTCTGCTGGGCGACGAAGAAGGTGTCATAGACCCGCTGGTAGAGCCATGGGGTCCGGTTCACCAGGAACGGGTAGATCCAGTGCAGCCACGCTCCGGTGGGTGGTGGCATCAGGTCGAGCATGTCGACGACGGCCACGGTATGACCCTGCGGCTCGAGCCGGCGCTCGAGCTCGCGGCTGATCTGCAGGTGCCCGCCGCCCATGGCCGCCGAGAGCAGCAGGAATCGAGCCATGGCCGTTGCAGTGCCCGGCCTCCGGGGGGGATAAACGGACGGGCGCAGCCGCGGCTCCGGCACCGGCGGCTCGCGTTTGTGCCCTTGCCCTCCGGGTAACACGGAAATCTCAGTCAGCAGCCAGGAAGCAGCGCCATGGTCTACGTCCTCACCATCGTCGCCGCCTTCGTGGTGGCGGGCGGCGAGGTGATCCAACAGCGGATGGCCGCCCAGGCGCCACCGGAGGACAACCTCTCGCCGAAGCTGCTGCTCTGGCTCGTGCAGCGGCCCCGCTGGCTCGCCGGAGTGGGCTGCTCGCTGGCCGGCAACACCGTCTTCGCCACGGCGCTCGGCATGGGCAGCGTGGTGCTGATCGAGGCGGTCTTCGTGTCCCGGCTGCTCTTCGGCCTGGTGATCGCCGCCTTCTGGGGCTGGCACCGCGTCCCGGGCAGGGACCTCCTCGGCGGCGCGGTCGTCGTGGTGGGCATCGCGGCCTTCCTGGTGGTTGCCCGCCCGACGACACCCGACGCCGGCAGCGTCCCCGTGGACTGGTGGCTGGGTGCGGCCTGCCCGGTCTTCGTGGCGGCGCTGCTCGCCGGTGTCGCCAGCCGATTCACCGGCTCACCGCGTGCGGCGCTGCTGGGCGCCGGCGCTGGCATCGTCTTCGGCCTCCAGGCGGTCCTGGTGCAGTCGGCGGTGCACGTGATGGGCGACCACGGACTGCTCGGCCTGCTGTCGACCTGGAACGGCTACGTCGTGGTCGTCGTCGCGCTGTTCGGCATGTTGCTGGTGCAGAGCGCGTTCGAGGCGGCCCCGCTGCCCTCGTCGTACCCTGCCGTTGTCACCGCCCAGCTGCTGTGCGCCTTCGCGCTCGGCGTCTGGGTACTGCACGGGCACGTGCGCGCCACGGCGCCCTGGGTCTACGGGCTGGCGCCCGCGCTGCTGGTCATGATCGGAGGGATCGCCATGCTCACGCGATCCCCCCTGGTGACCGGCCACCACCACCGAGTCGAGCCCCAAGCCGAGCAGGAGTAGCCCGTGCACATCGTCATCTCCGCGGTCGCCGCGGTGCTTGCCGGGCTATGCCTGGCCACCGCCGGAGTGCTGCAGCAGCGCTCGGCCAGCCGCCGGCCCAGCGACGAACGGATGTCGCCGACGCTGATGAAGCAGCTGGGCACCGACCGCACCTGGCTCATGGGCATCGGTGCCGCGGTGCTGTCCTACGGCTTCCAGGCCGTGGCCCTCAGCTTCGGTCCGTTGACGCTCGTGCAGCCCCTGGTCGTCTCGGAGCTGCTGTTCGCGGTGCCGGTGTCGGTCCGGCTGCGCGACCTGCGACTGCGGCGTCGGGACTGGCTCGCGGTCGCATCGGTGGTGGTGGGGCTGGCGGTCGGCATCGTGGCGGCCGACCCGCAGGAGGGGAACCCGATCGAGTCGTTCCTCACCTGGGTGCCTGCGCTGGCAGGAGTCATCCTGCTCGTGGGCGGCGGCCTGGTCGCGGCGAAGAAGGTCCAGGGTCCGGCGAAGGCGAGCGCGTTCGCCCTGGCCGGGGCGTGCACGATGGGCCTGCAGTCGGCGCTCTACGCCGCCACCCTCGCCTACTTGCGCAAGGAGCTCTTCGGCGTCTTCCTGCACTGGGAGACCTATGCCCTGGTGGTCGCCAGCCTGGTCGGGATGTTCCTGATCCAGAACGCCTTCCAGTCCGGACCTCTTGCCGCCAGCACGCCGCTGATCGACTCGGTGCTCCCGTTGGTCGCGATCGCCCTCGGTGTCGGTCTCTTCGGCGAGGCGATCCGCACCACCTGGTGGGGCCTGGGTGGTGCTGCCCTCGGCCTGGTCTTCCTGATCGTCGGCATCATCGCGCTGGACACCTCCCCGGTGGTCCGCAAGGAGCAGCGGATCGAGCAGGAGGAGCAGGAACGCACTGCCGCGCGGGAGAACGGCGGCGGGTGAGCCTCGCCGTTTAGCCCGTGCCGGGGTCGGGCACCGCCGTGATCTGTCCGGGGGGCGGCATCGCCCCTGAATCGAACGAGAAGGAGGTCCCCATGGGTAGAAAGCCCAGGGCCGCACTGCTCAGCCTTGCCGCCGCCTCGCTGGTGGCGCTGATGATCGACTACCTGCAGACGGAGCTGTCGCGCTCCTCGTCGTAGTCGGCGAGTGCCTCGACCAGCCGGACCGCGGAGCCGCCCAGGCCCCATCGCTCGTCCAGAGCGAGCAGCCGGTCCGGCTGGGCAGGGGTCCGCGGCAAGGTCAGGTCGGGGGATCCCAGCTCCAAGTCCCGGCGGACCGCGACCACCTGTGGCGCCACGGCCAGGTAGTCCGTGGCCGCCTTGATCTTCCCGCGCGGCCCAGGCGCCAGGTCTGACGAGGGGTCTGCGGCGGCGGCCAGGATTCCGGCCACGTCGCCGAAGCGGCCCAGCAGCGTCGCGGCGGTCTTCTCACCCACACCCGCCACGCCCGGTAGTCCGTCGGAGGGATCGCCGCGCAGGGTGGCGAAGTCGGCGTACTGCCCCGCCTCGACGCCGTACTTCTGCCGGACCACCGCGTCCGTGACGCGCTCGTGCCGCCCGACGCCGCGGGCGATGTAGAGCACCCGCACTCCGGCGCGGTCGTCGACCAGCTGGAAGAGGTCGCGGTCACCGGTGACCACGTCGACCCGCATGCCGGCGGCCGTTGCCAGGGTGGCGATCACGTCGTCGGCCTCGTAGCCGTCGGCGCCGACGACGGCCAGGCCGAACGCCTCGAGGACCTCGACGATGACCGGCACCTGCACCTCGAGCGGGTCGGGCACCTCCTCGACGTCGCGGCCCCCAGGCACCTCGCGGACGACCCGGTGGGCCTTGTAGGAGGGCAGCAGGTCGACCCGCCACTGCGGCCGCCAGTCGTTGTCCCAGCAGCAGGCCAGGTGGGTCGGGTGGTAGTCGGCCACCAGACGGGCGATGAAGTCGAGCAGCCCGCGCACGGCGTTGACCGGAGTGCCGTCGGGAGCCTTGAGGGAGTCCGGCACCCCGAAGAAGGCTCGGAAGTAGAGCGAGGCGGTGTCGAGGAGCATCAGGCGCACGGGCCGAGTCTGGCACGCGCGTCCCGCTGCCGGCGGCACTAGAGTCAGCCCCGTGGAAGAGACCGACCGGCAGATCCTGCGCCTGCTCGCCGCCGACGGCCGGATGTCCTACACCGACCTCGGCAAGGCGACGGGCCTGTCCACCTCCGCGGTGCACCAGCGGGTCAAGCGGCTCGAGCAGCGCGGCCTGATCACCGGTTATGGTGCGACGATCAACCACGACGCGGCCGGCCGGCCGTTGACCGCCTTCGTCTCGATCACGCCTCTCGACCCCAGCCAGCCCGACGACTACCCCGAGCGGCTCCGCCCGGTCTCCGAGATCGAGTCCTGCTGGTCGGTGGCGGGGGAGGAGTCCTACATCCTCAAGATCCGCGTCGCGACCCCGGCCGACCTCGAGGAGCTGCTCGCCACGGTGCGCTCGAAGGCCAACGTGTCGACGCGGACGACGATCGTGCTGTCGACGCCCTACGAGAACCGGCCCGTCGGCTGAGCGCCCCGTCGCAGCCTCAGTGCGCCTGGAGGGCCGCCGTACGACGGGAGGCCGCTGCTGTCTCCGCCGCCCGGAGCGCGGACTCCTCGAGGCGACCGTGCTGCTCCCACCACCGCTGGCCGGACTCCGGCAGCGTGTGGATCGGGTCGTAGTACTCGTAGGTGCGGGTGAGGGCCTCGGGGTCGGCAGCCTCGATGGAAGTGCGGTAGTTCTTGGTCCAGTAGGAGATGCCCCGCTCGTGGTCGTAGTCGGCGAGCTGGTGCACCCAGCGCTTGCCGACGAAGGGCACGTCGCAGACGATCCGCGGGGTGGCGAAGCCGGGGAGATAGCCCATGATGTGGTGCTGCAGCCGCTGGGCGTCGGCGACCGAGACCCGCCAGTGCTCGCTGAACGGGATCATGTCGCACATGTAGAAGTAGTAGGGCATGATCTGCGCCCCGTCGAGCAGCGCGAAGCAGAGATCCAGGAGCGCGTTGGGGTCGGCGTTGACGCCGTTGAGCAGCACCCCCTGGTTGCGCACGTCGCGAACCCCCGCGTCGAACATCGCCTGGGTCGCCTCCGCGACGAGCGGGGTCACCGAGTTGGCGTGGTTGACGTGGGTGTGGATGGCGACGCTGACCCCGCGCTTCCGGGCGAGCCGGGCGACCCGCTCGACACCGGCTCGGACGTCGTCCTGCAGCCAGTGCTGGGGCATCCCCATCAGTGCCTTGGTGGCCAGCCGGATGTCGCGGATGTTCTCGATCTCGAGGAGCTGGGTGAGGAAGTCCTCGAGCCGGGCGATCGGCATGTTTGCCACGTCGCCCCCGGACACGACAACGTCGCGCACCTCGGGAGTCCGGCGCAGGTAGTCGAGCATCGCGGCCAGGCGGTCGGTGGGCTTGCCGGCGAGCTTCAGCTTCTGGATCTGCGGGGTGGAGTTGCCGACGAGGTCCATCCGGGTGCAGTGGCCGCAGTACTGCGGGCAGGTCGGCAGCAGCTCGGCGAGCACCTTCGTCGGGTAGCGGTGCGTCAACCCCTCGGCGGCCCACATGTCGTGCTCGTGCAGCGAGTCGCGGGTGGCGTGCGGGTGCGAGGGCCAGTCAGTGCGCCGGTCGGAGAACACCGGCAGCATGTAGCCGCGGACCGGGTCGGCGTAGAAGGCGTCGGTCAACGAACCCGGGCCCGAGGGGGTGGTGTGCGGCGCCATCGTGTTCATCATCTGCGGCGGCACCAGCATCGACATCGTCGCCCGCTCGGTCTGGTCACGCTCCAGGTCGTCGTAGAAGCGGTCGTCGATGAGGTCGCCCATCAGCTCCCGCAGCTGCCGGAGGTTCTTCACGCAGTGCGCGCGCTGCCACTGGGCGTCGCGCCACTGCTCCGCGGTGACCTCACGCCAGCCGGGGAAGCGGGTCCAGTCGGGCTCGACCAGCCGCGTCTGCCGGTAGGCGTAGGGCTGCCCGGTCTCCAGGCCGATCGCGGTCTCGATGCTCATCTGGTCCTCCGCGGGTTCGCGTCGTGGTGCTGGTTCCCCAGCCGGGGCGCGCCGGTTGTGTGACGCGTGCCTCCAGTGCCAGAGTAGGAGCATCTTGTGCGGCAAGTCCAACCTGACGCCGCAAGAACTGCAGAGAAGTTCGCACAGAACAGGAAATCCTCCGTTGACTGACCCGCTGGCCCCCGCCGACCCGGTCGGCATCCACCGCGTCCTCGAGCCGGCCGGCGTGCTGCCCCAGGCGGCCCGACGGCTCGACACCCGCCGGGAGCTGTGGCCCGACGAGGTGCGGGTCCGGGTGGAGCGGCTCAACCTCGACGCAGCCTCCTTCCGGCAGCTGGAGGCGGCGCACGCGAGCGACGGCGACGCGGTCCGCTCCGCGGTGCTCGCGATCATCGCCGACCGCGGGAAGATGCAGAATCCGGTCACCGGGTCCGGCGGCATGCTGGTCGGCACCGTCGAGGAGGTCGGGCCCGAGTCGCCGCTCGGCCTGCAGGTGGGCGACCGAGTGGCGACCCTGGTCTCCCTGTCGCTGACCCCGCTCGTGGTGGAGGACGGCCTCAGCCGCTGGGACGGATGCTCGGAGCAGGTGCCGGCCGACGGCTACGCGATCCTCTTCGGCCGGAGCATTGCTGCGCGGATCCCCGACGACCTCGCGCCGGAGCTGTCGCTGTCGGTGATGGACGTCTGTGGCGCCCCGGCGTTGACCGCCCGGGTGGTGGGGGAGTACGACGCCCCCGTGGTCGCCGTCGTCGGCGGGGCCGGGAAGTCGGGCTCGCTGAGCCTGGCCGCCGCGAAGCGGGCCGGCGCCGCCCGGACCATCGGGGTGGTGCCGGACCAGCGGGAGGCTGACCTGCTCGCCGAGGCGGGGGTGGCCGACGCGGTCGTGCTCGCCGACGCGCGAGACCCGGTGGCGCTGCGCGACGCGGTCGCGGCGGAGGGCGGGCCTGCCGACATCACCGTGGTCTGTGTCGACGTCCCGGGCTGTGAGGGCGGAGCGATCCTGGCCACCGCCGACCGGGGCACCGTGATCTTCTTCTCCATGGCCACTTCGTTCTCCGCAGCGGCGCTCGGTGCCGAGGGAGTCGCGGCCGACGTCACGATGCTGGTGGGCAACGGGTACGTTCCCGGGCACGCGGACTTCGCGATCGAACTGCTGCGCCGGGACGCGGGCGTGCGGTCGCTCTTCGAGAGGAGACTCTGATGCCCACCACGCTGCTGCACAACGGCGTCGTGCACACCGGTGGCACGCCGGCCTCCGCCCTGGCCGTCCGGGACGGCCGGATCGCGTTCATCGGCGACGAGGACGCGGCCGCGACCTACGACAGCGCCGATGAGGTCGTCGACCTCCGGGGAGCGCTGGTCGCACCCGCGTTCGTCGACGCCCACGTGCACTCCGTGCTCACCGGCTTCCCGCACACCCAGCTGGACCTGCGCGGGACCCGCTCCCTGGCCGAGGTGCTCGACCTGGTCGCCGCGCACGCACGCACGGCCGGCGACGACACGGTGATCATCGGCTCGGGATGGGAGGAGACCGACTGGCCTGAGGGGCGGGCACCGATCGCGCCCGAGCTCGACCGCGCGGCCCCCGGCAAGCGGGTCTGCCTGGACCGGATCGAGTGCCACTCCTCGGTGCTGTCCTCGGAGCTGGTCTCCGCCATCCCCGGACTGACGGGCATGGACGGCTTCCACGAGGACGGCTGGGTCGAGCTCGAGGCGCGGCACGCGGTGACCGTGACGCTGGCGAACCTGGTCGGCCCCTCCCAGCGGCTCGAGGCTGCCCGTGCAGCCATGGGCGAGCTGGCAGGGAACGGGGTGGCCGCGTTCCACGAGAACGCCGCTCCGCACCTGTCCCCGGAGTACGAGCTGGAGCTGGTGCGGGAGGCGGCCGACGAGACCGGCCTGCTGGCGATGCTCTACTGGGGCGAGACCGGTGCCATCGAGACCGCCCGACGGCTCGGCGTGCTCGGGCTCGCCGGCGACCTGAACGCCGACGGTGCGCTGGGGTCGCACACGGCGGCCCTGCACGCGCCGTACGACGACCAGCCCGGCAACCGCGGCCACGTGGAGATGACCCCGGAGGAGATCGCCGACCATGTGGTGCTGTGCACCCGCGAAGGCCTGCAGGCGGGCTTCCACTGCATCGGCGACCTGGGCATCGACGCCGTCACCGAGGGCTTCCGGATCGCCGAGCGGCACCTCGGGCGGGAGGCGTTGCGCGCCGCCCGCCACCGCCTGGAGCACGTCGAGATGCCCTCCGCCGAGGCGATCACGATGATGGCCGACCTGGGTGTCGTGGCGAGCATGCAGCCGCTGTTCGACGCCATGTGGGGTGGCCCCGACGGGGCCTACGCCGAGCGGCTCGGAGAGCGCTGGCGCGGGATGAACCCGGTCGCTGCGATGGTCCACGCCGGGGTCCGGGTGGCGTTCGGCTCGGACTCGCCGGTGTCGGTGGTGCGTCCTTGGCAGGCGATCCGCGCGGCGTGTGAGCACCACGAGGAGCAGCAGCGGGTCGACCACCTGACCGCCTTCCGCGCCCACACGGTCGGGGGCTGGCGCGCGGCCGGCGACGACGAGACCGGCGAGCTGGTGGTCGCGGCGCCGGCGCATCTCGCGGTCTGGGACTGCGCCACCCTGGTCGGCAGGCCCGGGCAGGAGCTGCCCCCGGTCGACGACGAGCCGCGGCTGAGGCGCCTGGTGGTGGCCGGCCGGACCGTGGCGAAGGAGGAGTCATGAGCACCACGCGTGGCCGGTTGCAGCTGGACCCGGCGACAGTGCGACAGGCCCGCTCGCTGGCCCGCAAGGTCGGGCGACCGATCGTGCGGCTGGCCCGGCAGCACACCACCGTGTCGGTCGAGCGGGCGACGCTGCGCCTGGCCGGGCTCGGCGGTGCCGATCCTGACGGGACCCCCTGGGTGAACCGGCTGCTGGATGCCGTGCGGGCCGACGTCCCGCTCGAGCACGGCGTCGCCCTGCCGGTCTGGGACGCCCTGGTCCGGGGCGAGGCCGAGGACCTGCTGACGCTGGCGCAGAAGGCGTCCGCCGGGTCGGTCCGGTTCTGTCTCCCGGAGGGACGCGACGCGACCCGGGCCCGCTCGGCTGCGCGACGCGCGGTGGGGTCCGGCGTACGACGCATCGACGCCCGCCGACGCGAGCGCGACCGGATGGTCAAGCGGCACGGCGACGCCCCGCGGCAGCCCTGGATCTACCTGATCGTGGCGACCGGAGACATCTACGAGGACATCCCACAGGCCCAGCAGGCCGCGCGCGAGGGCGCCGACGTGATCGCGGTGATCCGCTCCACCGGGCAGTCGCTGCTCGACTACGTGCCGGAGGGTGCCACCCGGGAGGGCTTCGCCGGCACCTACGCCACCCAGGAGAACTTCCGACTGATGCGCGCCGCGCTCGACGAGTCCAGCAAGGAGCTGGGCCGGTACGTGCGGCTGACCAACTACGCCTCTGGGCTGTGCATGCCGGAGATCGCGGCGCTCGCCGGCCTCGAACGGCTCGACATGATGCTCAACGACTCGATGTACGGCATCCTCTTCCGCGACATCAACCCGGTGCGCACCTTCGTCGACCAGCGGTTCAGCCGGCAGGTGCACGCCCGCGCCGGCATCATCATCAACACCGGCGAGGACAACTACCTGACCACCGCGGACGC
>JAICXL010000033.1 GCA_025980475.1 Nocardioidaceae bacterium
CCAATTAGTCGAAATGGCCTGGGATCCCATCACCCGGATCGTGGGCAGCCTCGGCATCTACACCAAGATCGACTTCGAGAACCGCGAAGTGGTCGAGTGTCACAGCACGTCGTCCATCTTCCGCGGCTACTCAATTTTCATGAAAGGCAAGGATCCTCGCGACGCGCACTTCATCACCAGCCGAATCTGCGGGATTTGCGGAGACAACCACGCCACCTGCTCGTGCTACTGCCAGAACATGGCGTACGGCGTGAAGCCACCCCACCTGGGCGAGTGGATCGTCAACCTCGGCGAGGCCGCGGAGTACATGTTCGACCACAACATCTTCCAGGAGAACCTGGTCGGGGTCGACTTCTGCGAGAAGATGGTCGCCGAGACCAACCCCGGGGTGCTCGAGCAGGCAAACCGGACCGAGGCGCCGCACGCGGAGGCCCACGGCTACCGCACCATCGGCGACATCATGCGCTCGTTGAACCCGTTCACCGGCGAGTTCTACCGCGAGGCCCTCCAGGTGAGCCGGTCCACGCGCGAGATGTTCTGCCTCATGGAGGGGCGGCACGTGCACCCCTCGACGCTCTACCCGGGCGGTGTGGGCACGGTGGCCACGGTGCAGCTGATGACCGACTACCTGAGCCGGCTGATGCGCTATGTCGAGTTCATGAAGAAGGTCGTGCCGATGCACGACGACCTCTTCGACTTCTTCTACGAGGCGCTGCCGGGCTACGAGGAGGTCGGCAACCGGCGAATCCTGTTGGCCTGCTGGGGCTCTTTCCAGGACCCCGAGCACTGCAACTTCGACTACAAGGACATGACCAACTGGGGACGCGCGATGTACGTCACCCCCGGCATCGTGGTCGACGGCGAGCTGATCACCACCGACCTGGTCGAGATCAACCTCGGCATCCGGATCCTGCTCGGGTCGTCGTACTACGAGGACTGGGAGGGCCAGGAGGTCTTCGTGAGCAATGACCCGCTCGGCAACCCGGTCGATCCACGCCACCCCTGGAACCAGCACACCAACCCGAAGCCGCAGAAGCGCGACCTCGACGACAAGTACAGCTGGGTGATGTCGCCGCGCTGGTTCGACGGCACGAACTACCTGGCGCTGGACACCGGCGGTGGGCCGCTCGCCCGGCTCTGGTCGACCGCGCTGGCCGGGCTCGTCGACATCGGCTACGTGAAGTCGACCGGGAGCAGTGTGCAGATCAACCTCCCCAAGACCGCCCTGAAGGGTCCGGTCCAGGTCGAGTGGAAGGTCCCCCGCTGGAGCAACACGATCGAGCGCAACCGGGCGCGCAGCTACTTCCAGGCCTACGCGGCGGCCTGCGCCCTGCACTTCGCCGAGAAGGCGCTCGAGGAGATCCGGGCCGGCAGGACCAGGACATGGGAGAAGTTCGACGTGCCGGACGAGGGCATCGGGTGCGGCTTCACCGAGGCCGTGCGCGGGGTCCTCAGCCACCACATGGTCATCCGGGACGGCAAGATCGCCAACTACCACCCCTACCCGCCCACCCCGTGGAACGCGAATCCACGTGACTCCTACGGCACGCCCGGCCCCTACGAGGACGCGGTCCAGGGCCAGCCGATCTTCGAGGAGAACGACCGGGAGCACTTCAAGGGCATCGACATCATGCGGACCGTGCGCAGCTTCGACCCGTGCCTGCCGTGCGGGGTGCACATGTTCCTCGGGGACGGGACGGTGCTCGAGAAGCTGCACTCCCCCACCCAGTCCGCCGGCTCCGAGTAGGAGAGGGATGACAGCTCCGCCCGCGGAGAGAGCGACGCCCCCGTCCGGGGCTCCCGACCTGCACGCCACCGGCGAGAGGATCGAGGCACTGCTCGACGCCAGCGCCGCCGGCGGAGTGATCGCGAAGGAGCGCACGGAGGAGCTGGTCCGGCTGGTCACCGACCTGTACGGCGCCGGGCTCGAGCGTGTCCTGACCATCCTGCACACGTCCGGACGCCTCGACGAGGACCTCCTGGACCTGCTTGCCGCCGATGAGCTCGTCTCGAGCCTGATGATCGTGCACGGGCTGCACCCCGACAGCGTCGAGGCGCGGGTCGAGCAGGCCCTCGAGCGCGTCCGTCCTTATCTGGGCTCCCATGGTGGCGACGTCGAGCTGCTCGGGGTCGAGAACGACGAGGTCGCCCGGCTCCGGCTGCTCGGCAGCTGCGACGGGTGCCCCTCCTCCTCGGCCACTCTCGAGCTCGCCGTGGAGGACGCGATCAGGGCCGCCGCGCCGGAGATCGCCCGGATCGAGGTCGAGACCGCTCCCACCCCCGCGGCGAGGTCCGGTTCGGTCATCCCGGTTGAGTCGTTGCGTTCCCGCCTGCACGACCCACGGGACGGGGCCGGAGCCCGACAGGGCGCAGAGTGGCACCTGGTGCCAAGGGTCACGGAGCTCACTCCCGGCGGCGTCGACGTGGTCACGGCAGGCGGGAGGGCGTTGCTCCTCTGTCGGGTCGGTGCGGACCTCTTCGCCTTCATCGACCGCTGTGCCCGGTGCGAAGCCAGCATGGACAGGGCCACCCTCGCCCGTCGGGCGGGCGCGGCAACCGGCGAGGCGGTGCTGGGGTGTCCGACCTGCGGCGCCCACTACGACGTACGGCGTGCCGGCGCCTGTCTCGACGATCCGTCCCTGCACCTGGCCCCGCTGCCCCTGATCGTCAACGAGGAGGGGGCGTCGGTCGCCGTGCCCGGCTCGGTGGCGACATGAGCACCGGCCCCGGCGACCTGCGCAACGCCCCGGCCATCTCGACGTTGCGCCGGATCAGCAACGCGCGGCCCGCAGCGCCGCCGGGTGAGCGCTGTGAGATGTGCGCCGAGCCGATCGCCGACGGGCACCAGCACGTGGTCGATATCGCCACCAGGAGCCTGATGTGCACCTGCCGCCCGTGCTACCTGCTCTTCAGCGACCAGCAGGCGGCGTTGCGCTACCGGTCGGTTCCCGACCGATATCTCTCCTTCCCCGACTTCCGGCTCGACCGGGCCGACTGGGACCGCCTGCAGATCCCGGTCGGGCTCGTCTTCGTGTTCCGCAACTCCACGCAGGACCGCCTGGTTGCCTTCTATCCCAGCCCCGCGGGCGCCACCGAGTCCGAGCTGCCCCTGGGGTCCTGGGACCGGGTCCTGGCCGCGAACCCGACCCTGAACACCCTGCTGCCCGATGTCGAGGCTCTGCTGGTGCGGAGCACGAACCCCCCGCTCGACGGGTTCCGCTGCCACCTGGTGCCGATCGACGCCTGCTACGAGCTGGTCGGCACCATGCGGCAGACCTGGCGCGGGTTCGACGGCGGTCAGGAAGCCCGCGCCGCCATGGCCGCCTTCTTCGACCGGGTGGAGGCCCGCAGCACTCCCGCCCGGGGCATCGGCGCTGCCACGCCCGGGGACGACCATGGGTGAGTACACGTTCACGGTCGCCGAGATCTTCGCCGAGCCCTACGCCGCCACTCCCCAACTGACCGCGCGCGTACGGATCGAGGAGACCACCGGGGTAGTGGTGCACGCGATGGCGCTGCGCTGCCAGGTCCGCATCGAGCCACAGCGACGCGGCTACACCGAGGCGGACGAGGCCGGGCTGCGCGCGCTGTTCGGCGACCGCGACCGCTGGAAGGACACGCTGCGACCGTTCCTGTGGATGC
Source organism: Nocardioidaceae bacterium (assembly GCA_025980475.1). Lineage (GTDB taxonomy): Bacteria > Actinomycetota > Actinomycetes > Propionibacteriales > Nocardioidaceae > Marmoricola. Next base: position 3,643 of record JAICXL010000033.1, read on the forward strand.
AGTGCAACACCACGGTCCAGGGTTTCACCGGTGTGACCGAGGCCGACCTGCCGCTCCCGTGCACCTACGACTTCGACGTGATCGGCTCCCGGTTCCTGCACTCCCTGGGCGAAGGCTCCGTCCCGCTGAACCTGATGTTCTCGGGGACGATCTTCACCAGGAGCGGGCCCGGCTTCGGCGTGGAGCAGGTCCCCTGGGACCGTGACACCCGCCACGACCTGCCGGTGCAGGTCTGGCAGGAGATGATGCGCACCTACTACCCCGGCACGGGCTGGGTCCGGATGGACCAGCAGGTCATCGACCGCGTCGCCGACTACCGTGCCCGACACGGGCTCACCAGCTGGGACGAGACCATGCAGCACCTGCTCGCCACCGAGCGGGAGGCGCTGACGTGAACCTCGAACGCGGTCGTGCCGTCGCCGACGCCGTCCTCTACGAGGGCTACCTGCTCTATCCCTACCGGGCCAGCTCCAGCAAGAACCAGAGCCGCTGGCAGTTCGGCGTCCTGGGCCCGCCGGGCGCGGCGGAGGCCGGACTCGGCGAGGCCGCGTCGATGCGGATGCAGGCGGTCATCACCTCGCCGGCACCGAATGCCTCGGCGACGGTGCACCTGCGGTTCCTGCACCTCCAGCGCCGGCAGGTCCACGACATCGACGGCGCCGAGGTGGCCGAGCTGGACGTCGCGGGGACCCGGTGGACAAGCTGGGACGAGGCCGTCGAGTGCGAGCTCGACCTGCGGCTCGCCCGCGCAGACCTCGACGCGCGGGCGAGCGTCCCGGTCCATGTGGACGGCACCGAGGAGACCGACCCCCTGCCCGGGTCCGACGGGGCGCCAGCGGGCCGCGTCGTCCGCCGTACCTGGCCGCTCGATGCACAGCTGGAGGCAACGCTGCGCCCCGGCGGCCGCTACCGGACGATGGAGCTGCGGGTTCGAAACACCTGCGCCGAGCCCGTGACCGGCAAGGACGAGGCCGCCCGGCGCTCCTTGATCGGGGCCCATGTCCTGGTCGAGGCGCACGGCTTCGGGTTCGTCTCGATGGTCGACCCGGCACCGGAGGCCGCCGCGCTGGTCGCGGGCTGCACCCAGGACCGCTGCTGGCCGGTGCTGGCCGGCGACCCCGGCGACACCGACCTGCTCCTCGGCTCGCCGATCATCCTCTACGACTACCCCGAGATAGCCGCGCAGAGCGCGGGAACGCTCTACGACGGCACCGAGATCGACGAGATCCTCACCCTGCGCGTGATGACCATGACCGAGCAGGAGAAGGCCGAGGCGCGGGCCACCGACCCGCGCGCCCGGGAGATCATCGATCGCTGCGAGGCGATGAGCCCCGAGGCGCTCCAGCAGATGCACGGCGTGCTGCGCGACCCCCAACCACCCTCGTTCGAGACCGGAGGCGCCCCCTGGTGGTCGCCGGAGGAGGACGAGAGGGTGCAGCCGGGCCTCGACGCGGTCGTGATCGACGGGGTCCGGGTCGCGCGGGACAGCCTGGTCACGGTCCACCCGAGCCGCCGCGCCGACGCTCAGGACCTCTTCTTCGCCGACCAGGTGGCCCGGGTGACCGCCGTCATCTCCGACGTCGACGGCGGCACCCATGTGGCCCTGGTCCTCCTCGACGACCCAGCCGCCGAGATCAACGACCTTTCCGGTCGCTACTGGTACTTCTCCCCGGACGAGGTCACACCCTTGTCTCCGCAGGAGACGCAGCAAGCCCACGCACAACGAGAAGGGGTCCGACCATGAGAACAATCGGCAAGCTGACCACCATGGCGCTCCTCGGGCTGACCGCGGTCGGAGCCGCGCTGGCGGTCCAGTCGATCCCGGACATCAAGCGGTACCTGCGAATCCGGGAGATGTAGGCAGACCGGTGACGCAGCGCGTGCTGGTTGCGGGAGTCGGCAACCTCTTCCTCGGCGACGACGGGTTCGGCCCGGAGGTCGTCCGCCGACTGGCCGCACCCGGCCAGGAGCCACTCCCCGCATCTGTCCGCGTGGTCGACTACGGCATCCGTGGCGTGCACCTCGCCTACGACCTGCTCGACGACTACGACGCCCTGGTGGTCCTCGACGCCATCCCCCGCGGCGACGCACCAGGAGACATCACGGTGCTCGAGGTGGGCCCCGGCGACGTGGGCGCGAGCGACCTCGACGCCCACGGGATGAACCCGGTGGCGGTGCTGGGCACTGTCGGCAGCCTGGGCGGGAGCCTGCCCCCGACCTACGTCGTGGGGTGCCGCCCGGAGAGCCTGGCCGAGGGCATCGGGCTGTCCGAAGCCGTCGCCGCAGCCGTCCCCACCGCGATCGAGGAGACCAGGGCCCTGCTCGCCAGGCTGTGCGCAGCCCTCGACGCGGGGTCGGTCCCCGCCGGGAGGCGATGACGATGTGCCTGGGCATCCCCGGACGGGTCGTGCAGGTCCTCGAGGGCTACGCCGGCCAGCTCGCCCTCGTCGACGTCCAGGGCAAGCAGCGGCGCGTCAACGTCGGAATGCTGGACGCGCCACCGGCACCGGGAGACATGATCCTGATCCACATGGGCTTCGCGATGGAGGTCATCGACGAGGCGAAGGCCGAGGAGGCGCTGTCGGGCCTGGAGCTCATGGGGCGTGGCCGCGGGGACTCGGAGGCCTCCGTTGGTTGATGCCCAGGTCCTGCCCGTCACCCCGGTCCAGCGCCGACGGATCGTGGTCCGTGGCGTGGTCCAGGGCGTCGGCTTCCGTCCGTTCGTCGCCCGGCTCGCCGAGGAGCTCCAGGTCACCGGGCACTGCGGCAACGACGCGGTCAGCGTCTTCGTCGAGGCGGAGGGCCCGGCCGGCGCCCTCGACGAGCTGGTCCGCCGGATCCGTGAGGACGCCCCTCCCCTCTCCACGGTCGTCGACCTGACCAGCGACCCCCTAGAGCCTGTCGGGGACACGACGTTCCGGATCGTGCCCAGCCGTCGACGACCCGGATCGCGCACCCTGGTTGCCCCCGACACGGCCACCTGCGACGACTGCCTGCGGGAGATGGGCAACCGGGAGGACCGGCGCTACCGCCACGCGTTCATCACGTGCACCAACTGCGGTCCCCGGTTCACGATCATCGAGGACCTCCCCTATGACCGGCCAGCAACCACGATGGCGACGTTCCCGATGTGCGCCCGCTGCCGGCAGGAGTACGACGACCCGCGCGACCGGCGCCACCACGCACAGCCGATCTCGTGCCTGGACTGCGGCCCAACGATGTGGACCGAGACCAACGACGGCGCCACCCTCCGCGGCGACGACGCCGTGCTGGCCCAGGTCCAGCAGGTCCTCTGCGACGGCGGGATCGTCGCCGTCAAGGGGGTCGGCGGCTTCCACCTCGCCTGCGACCCGACCAACGCTCACACCGTGGCCACGCTGCGCGCACGCAAGCACCGGCCCGACAAGCCTTTCGCGCTGATGGCCGCAGACCAGCAGGTGGCCGCCGGGCTCGGCGTCATCGGCACGACGGAGCAGCGGATCCTCCGCCAGGCCGCGCGGCCCATCGTGCTGCTGCGCAAGGTGCCGGGCTCACCGATCGCCGACGGGGTCGCTCCGGGCCTGGACGAGGTCGGGGTGATGCTGCCCTACACCCCGCTGCACCACCTGCTGTTCGCGCGCGGCGAGGAACGGGCCGGCAACCGGGGGGACATTGGCGCCCCAACGCCTCTCCAGGTCCTGGTGATGACCTCGGGGAACCTCTCCGACGAGCCGCTGTGTCGCACCAACGCCGAGGCCCGTGAGCGCCTCGCCGGGATCGCCGACCTCTTCTTGATGCACGACCGCGAGATCGCCGTCCCCTGCGACGACTCGGTCGTCGCGGTCTGGAGAGCCACCGAGCTGCCGATCCGCCGGTCCCGAGGCTACGCCCCGCTGCCGCTCGGGCTCCCCGGGCCGGGCCCGGTCGCCCTCGCGGTGGGGGGCGAGGTGAAGAACACCTTCTGCCTGACCCGTCAGGACTTCGCCTTCTGCTCGGGTCATCTCGGCGACATGCTCTCCCTGGAGAGCCAGGCCGCCTTCGCCACCGCCGTGGACCACCTCACGGCGCTGCATGCCGCCGGTCCGGAGCTGGTGGTGGCCGACGACCACCCCGGGTACGCGATCCGGGGCTGGGCGGAGCGCTACGCCGACCAGCACGCGGTCGAGCTGGTCACCGTGCAGCACCATCAGGCCCACGTCATGTCCCTGCTGGCCGAGCACGGGATGGTCGGCGCTCCCGTGATCGGTGTCGCCTTCGACGGCACCGGATACGGCTGCGACGGCACCGTGTGGGGCGGGGAGCTGCTGGCGGTCGGCGCCGATGTCGCGCTGGCCGAGCGCGTCGGCCATCTGGAGCAGTTCCTGCTGCCGGGTGGGGACCGCGCGGTGCGCAACCCGTTCCGGGTCGCGGTCGCCCTGCTGCACGCGGCAGGGGTCGCCGACGCCGACGGTCTCGAGCTCGCCACCCAGTGCCCGGAGGCCGAGCTGCGGCTGGTGTGGTCCCAGCTCGCCAGCGGCGTCGCCTGCGTGCCCACCTCGAGCGTCGGCCGACTCTTCGACGGTGTCGCCTCCCTGCTCGGTGTGCGGCATCACGTCAGCTACGAGGCCCAGGCCGCGATCGAGCTGGAGACGCTGGCCCGCTCGGCGCCAGCTGCCGTCGAGCTGCCGCTGGAGGTCACCGACCGGCAGCTGCGGCTCGGCCAGCTCGTCCGTGCCCTGCTCGGCGGCATCCGGGCCGGCCGGTCCCGCGCCGGACTCGCTCTCGGGTTCCACCGGGCCCTCGCGCGCGCCACTGCCGAGCTGGTCGGGCAGGTGGCCTCCGAACGCGGGATCTCCACCGTCGGACTGACCGGCGGCGTCTTCCAGAACAGGCTGCTGCTCACCGAGCTCGCCGAGCGGCTCGAAGCGTCCGGGCTCTCGGTCCTGACCCATGAGCGGGTGCCACCCAACGACGGCGGACTCTCCCTTGGCCAGGCGGTCGTTGGCCGGGCACGAAGCACCCGGTGTCGCAGCCCCCACGAGGAGGAGAGATGACCACCAACCACACGACCGCCCAAGGTCCTCCCGAGCTGATCGGCCTCGACCTCAGCGACGATCTCGCGTCGGCCTCCCTCGCCCTTGCCCGGAAGTTCCACCGGGGAGCAACGCTGTGGGCGGTGTCACCCCAGTGGGAGCCACACGCGCACCACGTTGCGGTCGAGTTCGTACACCCGGTGATCATGGGCAAGCGCGCGCTGCCCTCGGTGGCCCTGGTCGACCCGGACCCGGTGGCCCAGACCCGGATCGCGACCAGGCCGGGTGACGTCGTGATCGCGATCGCGTCCGCCGGCGACCCGAAGGTCCGCGACCTGATGAGGCGGGCCCCCGCCTGGGGTGCGATGACGATCTGGATCGGGTTCGGGCCCCGGCCGGGGCCCGGCAGCGCCGACCACGTGCTGTGGGTGGAGTCCGACGACCCGATGGTGCCGGCCACCGGCCGGTTCGTGCTGATGTACCACCTGCTCTGGGAGCTCACCCACGTGTGCTTCGAGCACCTCGGCGTGGTCACCGTGGAGCCCGAGGAGTGCACCGAGGAGGTGTGCGTGACCTGCAGCGACGAAGGACGCCTGGCCGAGGCCGTGCAGGCACCCGAGCCTGGGTCGATGTCGGCGCTGGTGCGCACCGCCGCCGGCGAGGAGGTCGTCGACGTCACGCTCGTCGGCGAGGTGCGGGCCGACGACCTGTTGCTCGTGCACGCCGGCGCGGCGATCACCCGGCTCGACGACGAGCAGGAGCAGTGATGACCGAGCTGAACAAGAACACCGACTTCCTCTACCCGTTCATCGAAGGTGCCCCCGAAGATCCCCAGGCGCTGCTGGTCGACCTCGCGGCGTCGGCCCGCGGGAAGGCCGAGGTCAGCGCGCGCCTGCAGAAGGATTCCCTGGAGGAGTACGAGGACCAGATCCAGGCCGCAGGTGCGAAGATGGCGGACCGCTTCTCGCGTGGCGGCCGGCTCTACACCTTCGGCAATGGCGGCAGCTCGACCGACGCGGCGACCCTGGCAACCCTGTTCTGCCGACCTGCCCTTGGCCGTCCGGTGCCCGCGTGGTCGCTGGCAGCCGACCAGGCGGTGGTCACCGCGCTCGGCAACGACGTCGGGTTCGAGCTGATCTTCTCCCGGCAGGTGATCGCCCACTCGAAGCCCGTGGACATCGTCGTCGCGCTGTCCACCTCGGGCAACTCCGACGACCTCATGGTGGCCCTGACCGAGGCCAAGCACCGGGGGCTGCTCACGATCGGTTTCGCCGGACACTCCGGTGGGTCGATGTCGACGAGCGACGACGTCGACTACTGCTTCACCGTCCACTCCCAGAGCATCCACCGCATCCAGGAGAGCCACGCCCGACTGGGCTTCCGGCTCTGGTCGGTGGTGCAGGAGCAGACCCGACGACGGGCAGCGGCCACCATGGCCGCCGCCGAACAGGGAGGCACCCGATGACCAGCCAGGCCGCCGCGTCGCATGTCGACCGCGAGAACCGGATGCTGCTCAAGATCGAGGAGTTCCGCAAGCGGCGTCCTCGCCTCATCGACGAGCTGGTCACGCTGGCCCACGGTGCCGGTGGCAAGTCCTCGGCCGCACTGACCGACAACGTCTTCGTCGAGGCCTTCCGCAACCCCGAGCTGGAACAGCTCGGTGACGCGGCGGTGCTCACCCTGCCCAGCGGGGAGCGGCTGGCGTTCTCGACCGACTCCTTCGTCGTCCAGCCGATCGAGTTCCCGGGAGGGACCATCGGGCACCTTGCCGTGCACGGCACCGTCAACGACCTCGCGGTCAGCGGTGCCGTCCCGCAGTGGCTCTCGGCCGGGTTCGTGATCGAGGAGGGGTTCGAGATCTCACGTCTCCGCTCCCTGGTCGCCGACATGAGGTCCGCCGCCGACGCCGCCGGGGTCCAGATCGTCACCGGCGACACCAAGGTCGTCGCCAAGGGCGCCGCCGACGGCCTCTACATCAACACCACCGGTGTCGGGGTCATCCCAGCAGGCAGGCGGTTGGGTGCGCCGATGGTCAGGCCCGGCGACAGGCTGCTCGTGTCGGGGACGCTCGGCGACCACGGGATGGCGGTGATGCTGGCTCGCGGAGACCTCGCGATCGAGGCCGACATCGTGTCCGACACCGCGCCCGTGCACCAGCTGGTCGAGGCCCTCCTCGCGGCCGCACCCGACACCAGGTGGATGAGGGACGCGACCCGCGGGGGACTCGGGACAGTGGCGAACGAGCTCGCCCAGACGGCCGGCGTCGGCGTGATCATCGACGAGGCCGCGCTCCCGGTGCTTCCCCAGGTCCTCGGCGCCTGCGACATGCTCGGCATCGATCCGTTGTACGTGGCGAACGAGGGCAAGTTCGTGGCCGTCGTACCTGCTGACCAGGCCGCGGCCGCGGTCGAGGCGCTGCGCGACACGCCCGGGGGGGAGCAGTCGGCGGTGATCGGCCAGGTCGTCGAGACACCGGTCGGCATGGTCGCGCTGCGCACCCCGCTCGGGGGCAGCCGGATGGTCGACATGCTGGTCGGCGACCCGCTGCCCAGGATCTGCTGAGGAACGGAGAGGTAGCCATGTGTCTGGGAATCCCCGGTCAGGTCGTCGCCATGACCGACGTCGAGCAGTACCTCGCGAAGGTTGCCGTCAACGGCGTCCAGCGGGTGATCAGTGTGCGCCTCCTGGCCGACCAGAGCGTCGAACCGGGCGACTGGGTGCTGGTTCACGTCGGCTTCGCAATGTCGAAGATCGACGAGCGCGAGGCACAGCTGACCCTGGACCAGGTCAGGAAGATGGGCGCTGACTACGTCAACGAGATCGACGCCTTCAACTCCTCTGAGATCGTCTAGCCCACGGGAAGGACCGCACCATGAAGTTCGTCGACGAGTTCCGCGACCCGGCCGCTGCCCGGGCCCTGGTCAAGTCCATCACGAGGCTCGCCGCCGACGACGAGTTCAAGTTCATGGAGGTGTGCGGCGGGCACACCCACACCATCTACCGGCACGGCCTCGAGCACATCCTCCCGCCCGGCATCGAGCTCGTGCACGGGCCCGGGTGCCCGGTGTGCGTGATCCCGATGGGTCGTGTCGACGACGCCATGTGGCTCGCCGAGCAACCGGACATCATCTTCACCACCTTCGGCGACATGATGCGGGTCCCGGGGTCGAAGGGCAGCCTCCTTGACGCGAAGGCGCGCGGCGCCGACGTGCGCTTCGTGTACTCGCCGCTCGACGCGCTCAAGGTCGCGCTCGACAACCCCACCAAGCACGTCGTGTTCTTCGCCGTCGGGTTCGAGACCACCGCCCCGTCCTCAGCGGTGACCCTTGTCCGCGCGAAGCAGCTCGGGGTGCAGAACTTCTCGATGTTCTGCAACCACGTCACGATCATCCCGCCGATCCGGGCGATACTCGAGTCCCCCGACCTGCGGCTGTCCGGGTTCCTCGGCCCCGGCCACGTGTCCACCGTGATCGGCACCCGTCCCTACCGGTTCGTCCCGCAGGTCTACCGCAAGCCGCTCGTCGTGGCCGGCTTCGAGCCGCTCGACATCCTGGCCACGGTGCACATGCTGCTCCAGCAGATCCGGGACGGCCGCTGCGAGGTGGAGAACCAGTACGGCCGCGTCGTCCGCGAGGAGGGCAACCTGCAGGCCCTCAAGCTCCTCGCCGAGACGATGGAGCTGCGGCCGCACTTCGAGTGGCGGGGCCTGGGCTTCATCTCCCAGAGCGCGCTGAAGATCAACGACGCCTACGCCGACTTCGACGCCGAGGAGCGCTTCTCGATGCCGGGGATCCGGGTGGCCGACCCGAAGGCCTGCCAGTGCGGGGAGGTCCTCAAGGGCGTGCTCAAGCCGTGGGAGTGCAAGGTGTTCGGCACCGCCTGCACCCCGGAGACGCCGATCGGGACCTGCATGGTCTCCCCCGAAGGGGCCTGCGCGGCCTACTACAACTTCGGTCGGATGCACCGCGAGGCCGCGAACATGATCGGGGAGACGGCCGGCGTCTGACGGGCGGCGAGCGGTGACGGCGCAGGTGCCTCCAGGCCATCGGCTCTTCGCGCGCTACGCCCATGCCCCGAACGCGCTGGGCTACTGCGGGCCGGCCGGTTCCACCGCACTGGGGCGGGTGGCCTGCGGTGAGAACGCCGACGTCGATGTCCCGACGATCGCTCGTGGTTTCTCCGGTGCCTGGCCCTACCAGCAGGTTCTCGCCCAGCTGACCGGCGTCTCCGATCCGCTGGCCGAGGAGGTCGTGCGCGGCTACTGGACCGGCAACGACCTCACCGAGCGGGTGGACCGGGCTGAGTTCGGACGGGCGCTGATCGACCGGATCAAGCAACAGGCGGGCGCGTACTGGAGCCACCTGAACGACGGGCTACTCGCAGAGGCGGCACCCACGCATGCCTTCCACGTGCTCGCTGTCTATCCCTGGTCGCGCCTGCTGGCCTCCGGACGGCCCGAGCCGCTCACGGTGCTGGACTCGTGCCGGATCGGGTTGGCCAGCGTGGTCGCGGTCGAACCCACCCATCTGGTGGTGCGCGCGCGCCACCTCGAGTACGCCGACCGCTCCCTCACTCTCGGCGACGAGCAGGAGGAGCGCGTGGACTACCGCCTCGACGGTGCCCCCTTCGTCGACGGGCCGGCCGTCGGTGACCGGGTCGCGGTGCACTGGGGCTTCGCGTGCGACCGTCTCGACGACGCGCAGGTCAGGAGCCTGGAGCGATGGACCGCCTGGCAGCTGCGCGCGATGGCCCCGCGCCTTGCCCGCGACCCCAAGGAGCGTGCCTGAGCCTCGGCGTGGGCTGCTACTCGGCCGGCCCGTGGCCCGCCGGGCCCTGGTCGTCGGCCAGCTCATGCTGGAGGGCCACCTCGTCGACGACGATCGGGCGCAGCCTCGCCCACAGGAGGAACAACACGCCGAAGACCAGCAGCGCGATGCCCATCCAGAGGTTGGCGCTGCTGTTCTTGGCCGACGGACCGTTGCCCCCGAACGCGGCCGTCAGCAGCAGCACGACGCCGTAGATGGCCAGCAACGCACCGATGATGTTGCGGATGTCGAACAACCCGGCAGCATGCCGCTCCGGGTGCTGGGTGGTGTCGTCGGTCGTTGTCACCAGTGCCTCCGTCAGTGGAAGATCGCGTTGAGGATGATCACGAGCAGCAGCGAGACGCCTGCGAGCTTGGTGGGCGACTCCCACCAGTGGCTGACCCGTTCCCCACGGATGTCCTCCCTGGGGGTGAGCGAGTAGACCAGCCCGCGCAGCTCCGACTCGGGCCTGGGCCGCGAGATGGCGGTGACCAGGACACTGACCACGATGTCGACCACGAACGCAGCGCCCGCAGCGACGAAGGCGGCCCCCTGGCCACTGAGGTTGACCACACCCACGCTCGCGCCGCCGAGCGCGTCGTTGGACAGGACCGCCATGACGACCGCGGCGATCGTGCCGGCCACCAGCCCGGTCCAGCCGGCTGCGGCCGACATCTTCTTCCAGAACATGCCGAGGATGAAGGTGGCGAACAGCGGCGCGTTGAAGAAGCCGAACAGTGTCTGCAGGTAGTTCATCATGTTCGAGTACTGCCCCGCGAAGAACGACGTCCCGATGGCGATGATGGTCGCGACCAGCGTCGCCCAGCGCCCGAAGCTGGTGTAGAAGTGGTCCGGCTTGTGCTTCTGCACGTAGGACTGCCAGATGTCGTAGCTCATCACGGTGTTGAAGGCCGAGATGTTCGCCGCCATGCCGGCCATGAAGGCGGCCAGCATGCCCGCGATCGCCACCCCGAGCAGGCCGTTGGGCAGCAGGTCGCGCATCAGCAGCAGGATCGAGTCGTTGTAGGTGATCCCGCCGCCCTTCCCGCCGTTGGCCTTGTACTTCGCGAGCTCCGGCACGATCACCGCGGCGATCATGCCGGGCAGGATGATGATGAACGGGATGAACATCTTCGGGAAGGAGCCGATCACCGGTGCCCGGCGGGCGGAGTTCATGTCCTTGCTGGCCATCGCCCGCTGGACCTCCACGAAGTTCGTGGTCCAGTACCCGAAGGACAGCACGAAGCCGAGACCGAGCACGATGCCGACCGCGGACCAGACGTCGGAGGAGTACTGGGTCAGCGAGTTGCCGGGCCACGACGACAGCTGGCCGCTGGTGCCGGCGTGCGCCATCTTCGCCTTCAACCCGCTCCAGCCGCCGACCTTGTCGAGCGCGATGACGGTCAGCGGCGCCAGCGCGGCGACGATCACGAAGAACTGCAGCACCTCGTTGTAGATGGCTGCGGACAGTCCGCCGAGGGTGATGTAGCAGAGCACGATCACCGCCGCGATCACCGTCGAGACCCAGATCGGCCAGCCCAGCAGGCTGTTGACGATGGTGGCGAGCAGGTAGAGGTTCACCCCAGCGATCAGCACCTGGGCGACGGCGAAGCTGATCGCGTTGACCAGGTGCGCCGCCGGGCCGAACCGGCGGTGCATGAACTCCGGCACCGAGCGCACCTTCGACCCGTAGTAGAAGGGCATCATCACCACGGCGAGGAAAAGCATCGCCGGAATGGCGCCGATCCAGTAGTAGTGGAAGGTCGGCATGCCGAGCGCCGCGCCGTTGGCCGACATGCCCATGATCTCGACGGCACCGAGGTTGGCGGAGATGAACGCCAGGCCGGTCACCCAGGCGGGTAGCGAGCGCCCCGAGAGGAAGAAGTCCAGGCTGCTCGACACCGAGCGGCGCGCCATCAGGCCGATGCCGAGGACGAAGAGGAAGTAGATCCCTACCAGCAGGTAGTCCACCCAGCTGGCATCGAGGCGCAGGGTGCTGGACTCAAGGACCGTCATCGATCCCTCCCGAATGAGTGCGGACCGTCGAGCGTTCCCGCGACGGTACCCCGAAAGGGGCCTTCGCGCGCTCCTCGGCACGCCGGTCGATGAGCCAGCCAATACAGTCGTGCCCACGATTGAGGAAGAGGAGGATGCATGAGCTGGCTGGTGACGGGTGGCGCTGGTTACATCGGGGCGCACGTGGTGCGTGCGTTCCGCGAGATCGGCCTGCAGGCGGCCGTCATCGACGACCTGAGCAGCGGGCACCGGCAGTTCGTCGACGCGGACACGCCGTTCGTGGAGGGATCGATCGTCGACACCGACCTGGTCGCGCGGGCACTGGAGCAGCACGCCGTCGAGGGTGTGGTGCACGTGGCCGGCTTCAAGTACGCCGGGGTGTCCGTGGAGCGACCGCTGCACACCTACACGCAGAACGTCGCCGGGACGGTCTCGCTGCTGGAGGCGATGCAGCGCACGGGCGTCGGGCGGATCGTCTTCTCCTCGAGCGCGGCCACGTTCGGCACGCCGGACACCGACCTGGTCACCGAGGAGACGCCGACCAGTCCCGAGTCGCCGTACGGGGAGTCCAAGCTCATCGGCGAGTGGCTGCTGCGCGACCAGGCGACCGCGACCCGGCTGGCGCACACCTCGCTGCGCTACTTCAACGTCGTCGGGTCGGGGTACGACGACCTCTACGACACCAGCCCGCACAACCTCTTCCCGATCGTCTTCGAGCGGCTGTTGGCGGGCGAGACGCCGCGGATCAACGGCGACGACTACCCGACGCCGGACGGCACCTGCGTGCGTGACTACGTCCACGTCGCCGATCTCGCCCGCTCGCACGTGGTCGCGGCCCGCAAGCTCGCCGCCGGCGAGCCCCTCGAACCGGTCTACAACCTCGGCTCCGGCACCGGCAGCTCGGTGCGCGAGATCATGGACGCGATGCGGGAGGTGACCGGCATCGACTTCACCCCCGAGACCGGACCGCGCCGGCCCGGGGACCCCGCACGGATCGTCGCGACGGGCGAGCTGGCCGGACGCGACCTGGACTGGCAGATGCGGCACTCGCTGACCGAGATGGTCGCCTCGGCCTGGAACGCTCGCCGGACCCACGGCCAGGGGGCCCCGGCGTGACGGCCCGCACGACGGTCCCCGAGATGTTCGGCCTCGCCGGCAAGGTGGCGATCGTGACGGGCGCCAGCTCCGGCCTGGGTGTCGCGTTCGCCCAGGGCCTCGCCGAGGCGGGCGCCGACCTGGCGCTGGGCGCCCGCCGGGTGGACCGGCTGGCCGACACGGCGCAGCTGGTGCAGCGGTCAGGCCGCAAGGCCATCTCGGTGGCCACCGATGTCGCTGATCCTGCGGCCTGCCAGGCGCTGGTGGACGCGGCGATGGCCGAGTTCGGCCGGGTGGACGTGCTGGTGAACAACGCCGGGATCGGGACCGCCGCCCCCGCCACCCGCGAGGCGCCCGAGGAGTTCCGCAGGGTGATCGATGTCAATCTCAACGGCTGCTACTGGATGGCGCAGGCGTGCGGACGGGTGATGCGGCCGGGCAGCGCGATCATCAACATCTCCTCGGTGCTGGGGCTGACCACCGCCGGGCTGCCGCAGGCGGCGTACGCCTCCTCCAAGGCCGGCCTGATCGGGATGACCCGGGACCTGGCCCAGCAGTGGACCGGCCGCAAGGGCATCCGGGTCAACGCAATCGCTCCGGGCTTCTTCGAGAGCGAGATGACCGAGCAGTACCCGCCCGGCTACCTGGAGTCGCAGGGGCCGCGGATCCCGGCCGGTCGCAAGGGCGACCCGCGCGAGCTCGCCGCGGCGGTGGTGTTCCTGGCCTCCGACGCCGCGGGCTACATCACCGGGCAGACGCTGCCGGTCGACGGCGGCATGACCATCACCTGACGCTCGGGGGCCCATCCCGGCCGGTGAGGTGGTCCACCAGCGTCGGCACCTCACTCGAGGAGACCTCCTTGGTCGCGGTCAACAGGGTGACCGGTCCCGTCCCGAGGAGCTCGCGGAGCCGGTCCACCGCCTCGGCGTGGTCGTCGTCGACCAGCTCCTGCCGGTAGCGGCGTTCGAACTCCTCGTGGCGCGCCGGGTCGTGGGCGTACCACTTGCGCAACCCCGTGGAGGGGGCGACCTCCTTCAACCACTCGTCGACGCGGGCCCTGTCCTTGCTCAGCCCCCGCGGCCACAGCCGGTCGACGAGGATGCGCGTGCCCTCGTCGGGCCCGGGCTCGTCGTACACCCGCGCCATCTTGATCCGGTGACGAGCCATGTTCCGAGTCTGCCACTTCGTCGACGCACGTCCTCCTGAGAGACTGGACGGCATGAGTCCCCGCTTGAGCGGCCCGCAGCAGCCGCGGATCCCGACATCGTCCCTGTCGCTGGAGTTCCCGATGTCGCTCGGCGTCTACGACCGCTACGAACAGGCGCAGCAGGCCGTGGACTACCTCTCCGACCACGAGTTCCCCGTGCAGAACTGCCTGATCGTCGGCACGGACCTCAAGCAGGTCGAGCGGGTGACCGGTCGGCTCACCAACGGCAAGGTGGCCGCAGGCGGAGCGCTGTCGGGAGTCTGGATGGGGATCTTCGTCGGCATCATCGTGTCCCTTTTCGGCCAGGGCAACGCGTGGGCGGTGATCGCGTCCACCGCGGTCTTCGGGGCCGTCTTCGGCCTGGTCTGGGCGCTGGCGGGATATGCCGCCACTCGCGGGCGACGGGACTTCACGTCGGTCTCGCAGGTCGTCGCCACGCGCTACGAGGTGCTCGTCGAGCACAAGTTCGCCGCGCCGGGCCGGGAGCTGCTCGCGAAGATGCCTGGCCGGACACCGCCCGGCTTCTGACGGACGCGGATCGACAGATCGGGTGGAGCTGAGGGGATTCGAACCCCTGACCCCCTGCATGCCATGCAGGTGCGCTACCAGCTGCGCCACAGCCCCGTGGTCCCGTGAGAGACCTCCGGAAGCCTACCGAACCGGTGCATCGGATGCGAAATCGGGGCCGTGAACACCAGGGTGGGCGGTCTCGTTGTACGACGCCAGCCGCAGTCGTCCCCGCGCCGGGTCGTCCTCGACGGTGGTCCACCCGCAGTTGTCCATGCCGCGCAGGGTCTGGTCGAGGCCGTCAGGCCAGCCGAGCAGCGCGGCCAGGCACACCTTGAGCGCGGCACCGTGGGCCACCACCACACTGGTTGCCCCCTCCGGCGTCGCGGCCAGCGCCTCCCGCAGGGCGGGCACCATCCGCCCGGTCACCGCACCGACGGTCTCGGCCCCGGGCACTCCCCCGGTGACGTGACCGGAGACCCAGGCGGCGTGCTCGGCCGGGAACCGCTCGGCGAACTCAGCGGTGGTCAGGCCCGCCCGCAGGCCGACGTCGAACTCCCGCAACCGGGGGTCCAACCGTGCGGCCAGCCCGGTCGCGGCCTCGAGGCAGGCCGCCGTCTCGCGGGCCCGCGCCAGGTCGCTGCTCCACAGCGCGACCGGCCCCATCGAGACCACGTAGGGCGCCACCGCCCTGGCCTGTGCATGCCCGGTGTCGTCGAGCGACACGTCGGTGTGTCCCTGTGCGCGGCCCTCGAGGTTCCACGCGGTCTGCCCGTGGCGGAGCAGGACCAGTCGGCGCGGCGCCGGACCGGAGGAGGCTTCAGCCACGTCCGGAGGTCACGTCCGCGGGCAGCTCGACCAGCGGGCAGTCGCGCCACAGTCGCTCGAGGGCGTAGAACTGGCGCTCCTCCTCGTGCTGGACGTGCACGACGATGTCGGCGTAGTCCAGCAGCACCCAGCGGCCGTCGCGCTCGCCCTCGCGACGCACCGGCTTGGCGCCGACCTCTCGGAGCTTGTCCTCGATCGCGTCGACGATCGCCCGCACCTGCCGGTCGTTCGCCGCGGAGCAGAGCAGGAAGGCGTCGGTGATCACCAGCTGCTCGGAGACGTCGAAGGCGACGATGTTGCCGGCGAGCTTGTCCGACGCGGCCCGCGCCGCGGCGCGGACCAGCTCGAGGGCGCGGTCAGTGGCGGTCATCGACTTCCTTCGGGGCGTAGAGGTCGTACTTGTTGATGAACTGCACGACGCCGTCGGGCACGAGGTACCACACGGGCTCCCCCTTGGCACGCCGCTCGCGGCACTCGGTGGAGGAGATCGCCAGCGCGGGGATCTCCAGGATCGTGACCCGGTCACGCGGGATCTGTCCGAGTGCCGACGGCTCCATCTCGTAGCCGGGCCGGGTGCAGCCCACGAAGTGCGCGAGCGCGAAGAGCTCCTCTGCATCGCGCCAGGTGAAGATCTCGGTCAGCGCATCGGCCCCGGTGATGAAGAACAGGTCCGCATCGGGCATCGCGGCGTGCAGGTCGGTCAGGGTGTCGATGGTGTAGGTCGGCCCCGGCCGCTCTATGTCGACCCGGGAGACGGTGAAGCGCGGGTTCGACGCCGTGGCCACGACCGTCATCAGGTAGCGGTCCTCGGCCGACGTGACCGTGCGGTCGGACTTCTGCCAGGGCTGACCGGTCGGCACGAAGACGACCTCGTCGAGGTCGAACCACGCCTGCACCTCGCTCGCCGCGACGAGGTGGCCGTGGTGGATCGGGTCGAAGGTGCCGCCCATCACCCCGACGCGCCGCCGGGGCCCGGTCACCGGTGTCCGGCTCAGGAGTGCTCGCGTCCCTTGCCGAAGGCCAGCATCAGGCTGATCAGGATCAGGAAGATCACCAGGGCGCCGCCGCCGATGTAGTAGGGCGCCCAGCCGGCGCCCTTCTCGGCAGCGCGCTCGGCGAGTGGCAGGGCGCCGAGGAACAAGGGCAGGGTCGACATGGCCCACAGCCTATCGGCACCGCAGCTCAACGGAGGAACAGGCCGGCGCCTTCGAGCAACCCCCAGAAGAACAACGTGCGCCCCACCAGGCCGGCCGCGAAGAAGACGCCCACGTTCATCCGGAGGCTGCCGGCGAGCGCAGCGATCGCGAAGAAGGGCGGGAACCCGACCGCCGCCGAGACGAGCGTGAGCGCGCCACTGGACCACGGCCGGCCCTCCACCCGGCCGCGCCACCGCTCGTAGGCCGCCTTGCGCTTGGGCTCCTCCAGCCGGCGCCGCAGCCAGGAGATGTCGAGCACGCCCCGGGCGACGTAGTACCAGACCAGCTTGCCGAGGTTCTGCCCCAGTGAGCCGACGGCGGCCAGCTCCAGGGCGGTCCACTCGTGGCTCCTGGCGTAGACCAGGACGATGTAGGCCTCCATGTTGAAGACCGGGATGATCGCCGAGATGGCCGCAAATCCGAAGGTCAGGGCCAGCAGCCTCACCGGATGTGGCCGTCCCCGGTGACGACGTACTTCGTGGCGGTCATCTCCGGGAGGCCCATCGGTCCCCGGGCGTGCAGCTTCTGGGTCGAGATCCCGATCTCGGCGCCGAAGCCGAACTCGCCCCCGTCGGTGAAGCGCGTCGACGCGTTCACCAGCACGGCGGCCGAGTCGACCGCCGCCACGAACCGGCGCGCCGCCGGTTGCGAACCGGTGACGATCGCGTCGGTGTGGTGCGACGAGTAGCGGCGGATGTGGTCCACCGCTGCCTCGAGGTCGGGTACGACGGCCGCACTCATCTCCAGCCCGAGGTACTCGGCGCCCCAGTCGTCCTCGGTGGCCGGCTGCACACCGCCGCAGGCCGCGAAGCGGTCGTCGCCGTGGAGCAGCACGCCGGCCTGCTGGAGCGCCGGCACCACCATCGGCAGGAACTCGTCGGCGACCGCCTCGTGCACCAGCAGCGACTCGGCGGCGTTGCACACCGACGTCCGCTGGGTCTTGGAGTTCATCACGATGCGCAGCGCCATCTCGAGGTCGGCGGCGGCATCGACGTAGACGTGGCAGTTGCCGACACCGGTCTCGATCACCGGGACCGTCGACTCCTCGACCACCGAGCGGATCAGTCCCGCGCCGCCGCGCGGGATCAACACGTCGACCAGACCCCGTGCCCGCATGAGCTCGTTGGCGGCGGCGTGGCCGCGTCCGGGGACCAGCTGGACGGCGTCCGCAGGCAGGCCGGTGGTGGCCAGGCCCTGGCGCAACGCCTCCACGATCGCGGTGTCGGAGTGCAGAGAGCTCGACGAGCCGCGGAGCAGCACGGCGTTGCCGCTCTTGAGGCAGATGCCCGCCGCGTCGGCGGTGACGTTGGGACGGGCCTCGTAGATGATCCCGACGACCCCGAAGGGCACCCGCACCTGCTGAAGCTGCAGGCCGTTGGCCAGCGTCGAGCCACGGACCAGCTCCCCCACCGGGTCGGGCAGCGCGGCGACGTCGCGCAGCCCCTGGGCCATCCCGGTCAACCGGTCGTCATCGAGGCGAAGCCGGTCGAGGAGGTGCGCACCGCTGCCCGAACCCTCGGCGGCCACGACGTCCTCGGCGTTCGCGCGGAGGATGGGGTCCCGGGCGGCCAGGAGCCGGTCGGCCATCGCCCCGAGCGCGGCGTCCTTGGCGGCGCGGGTGACCACGGCCAGGGTGGTGGCGGCGTCCCGGGCTCGGGCGGCGACGACGCGGAAGTCGGCGTCACCGCCGGGCAGGTCTGGCATGCGGCTCAGCGTATCCGGGGCGACGGGCTCCGCTGCGACCTGCCTGCGCGTGGCTCAGAAGGCGATGGGTGACATGGTGGGGGGACGCAGGCTGCTGCCCGAGTCGGGGGGTTGCTCGCGCAGGCTCTTCTCCGCCACCTCCAGCCCCACGACCTCCCAGCGGGGCAGGCCGGCGGAATCGCGGTGCTCGCTCCAGAGCCGCAGCGCGAGCGAGGCGACGTCGAGCATCGACTCGCCCTCGTCCCAGAACTGGATCTCGGCGCGTTCACCCGAGAACCGCATCGACTCCAGGAAGGGTCGCTCCTCGCTGAGCCGGAGGAGGGCGGCACGCACGAGCATCGGCTCGACCGGGTCTCCCGCGAGGGTGATCCCGACGTGCCAGTGGCGCTGGACCGGTTGCGGGGCGGCCTTCTTTGCCGGCTTCTGGGCCCGCTTCCGCGCTGGTCCCTGGGCTGGGTCGATGCTGATGGTCCCGTCCTTCTCACCGGAGTGGTCCCCTGTTCAGCTCCAGTGTTCCGGATCCTGCCCGGGCATTCGGGTGTTTCCGGAAAGACCTTTGTCACAGAAGCACGAGGTCGTCGCGGTGGACCACCTCGCGCTCGTAGGCCGCGCCCAGCTCCCGGGCCAGCGCTCGGGTGGAGCGGCCCGCGAGCCCGGGCAGCTCGGCGGAGTCGTAGTTGACCAGGCCCCGGGCGACGACGGCGCCGTCCGGTGCCACCACGTCGACGGGATCGCCTGCGGCAAACTGCCCGTGCACCTGCACCACCCCTGCCGGAAGCAGCGAGGCACGGCGCTCGACGAGCGCAGTGACCGCTCCCGCGTCGACCTCGATGCGCCCCTTGCCCGCCGTGACGTGCGCCAGCCACAGCAGCCGGGTGGGCCGACGCCTCCCGGTGGGATGGAAGAAGGTGCCGGCGGCCGCGCCGTGGAGGGCGAGAGCGGCCTGCGTGGCACTGGTGAGCACCACGGGGATGCCGGCACCGCAGGCGATCCGGGCCGCCTCCAGCTTCGTGCCCATGCCTCCGGTCCCGACACCCGAGGCACCGGCCCGGCCGACCTGCACGGCCGCGAGGTCCTCCTCCCCGCGCACCTCGGCCAGCATCCTGCTGCCAGGACGGCCTGGTGGTCCGTCGTACAACCCGTCGACGTCGGAGAGCAGCACGAGCAGGTCGGCGTGGACCAGGTGGGCGACCAGCGCGGCGAGGCGGTCGTTGTCGCCGAACCGGATCTCGGTGGTCGCAACGGTGTCGTTCTCGTTGACGATCGGCACGGCCCCGAGCTCGAGCAGCTTCTCGAAGGTTCGCTGGGCGTTGCGATAGTGGCTGCGACGGGTCACGTCGTCGAGGGTGAGCAGCACCTGACCGGTGACCTGCCCGTGCCGGGCGAACTCCTCGGTGTAATGGTGCACCAGCAAGCCCTGGCCGACCGAGGCCGCGGCCTGCTGGCGCGCGAGGTCGCGTGGCCGGCGGGCGAAGGACAGCGGTGCCAGTCCGGCTGCGATCGCCCCGGACGAGACCAGCACCAGGTCCGCCCCCCGGGCACGCACGCCGACGAGGCCGTCCACCAGGGCGGCGATCCGCGAGGGGTCGATGCCGCCGCTGGCGGTGGTCAGCGACGAGGATCCGACCTTGACCACCACGCGGGTCGCAGCGGAGACCAGCTCCCTGGTCACGGCTGCTCCTGCCTGCCCTCACCGTCGCCATGGGCGTCGCCGTCGTTCGCGCGGTCGGCGAAGCGGCGGGCCACGTCGGCACGGGTCTCGCCCTCGGCCCGGTCAGGCATCGCCTCGTCGATGGCGCGGCGCCGCTGCGCGGCCGGCCGGGTCTCCTCGAAACGCTGGTCCTGACCTCGCCGCGCGAGGTTCTCACCGCCGGCGTCCATCCCGGGCCGGAAGTCGAAGACGACGGCGTTGTCCGGGTCGCCGATGAGGACCGGGTCGCCCTCCTCCGCGCCCAGCTCGAGGAGCCTCACCTCGACGCCGAGGCGGTTGAGCCTGTCAGCGAGGAAGCCGACCGCCTCGTCGTTGCTGAAGTCGGTCTGCCGCACCCAGCGCTCCGGCTTGGTCCCGCGCACCCGCCAGCCCTCGCCGGTCTGCCGGATGGTGAACTCGTCACCGGACCCCGTGGAGCGCGGCCGGATGATGATCCGCTCTGCCTCCTTCGCGGGCGTCGCCGAACGGCGCTCGGCGACCAGCCGGGCCATTGCGAAGGACAGCTCGCGGAGCCCCTCGTGCGTGGCAGCACTGACCGGGAACGCCTGCCAACCACGTGCGCGGATGTCGTCGATGACCAGGTCGACCATCTCCCGCCCGTCCGGAACGTCCACCTTGTTGAGCGCCACCACGCGAGGTCGGTCGTCGAGACCCCCGTAGCGCGCCAGCTCCGCCTCGATCACGTCGAGGTCAGCCAGCGGGTCACGGTCGGGGACCATGGTGGCCAGGTCGACCACGTGTACCAGGGCTGCGCACCGCTCGATGTGGCGCAGGAAGTCGTGGCCGAGGCCGCGGCCCTCGCTGGCCCCCTCGATCAGCCCGGGGACGTCTGCGACGGTGAAGGTCACCTCTCCCGCGGTGACCACGCCGAGGTTCGGCACGAGCGTGGTGAAGGGATAGTCCGCGATCTTGGGTCGTGCGCGGGAGAGCGCTGCGACCAGGCTGGACTTTCCGGCGCTCGGGAAGCCGACGAGGCCGATGTCGGCGACCACCTTGAGCTCGAGCCGGATGATCCGGTCCTCTCCCGGCTCCCCGAGCAGGGCGAAACCGGGCGCCTTCCGCTTGCTCGAGGCCAGCGCGGCGTTGCCGAGCCCGCCGCGGCCGCCCTGGGCGACCACCATCTCGCTCCCGAGGCCGACGAGGTCGCCGAGCACCTCACCGGACACGTCGGTCACCACGGTGCCGTCCGGGACCGGCAGCACGAGGTCAGAGCCGTGGGTGCCGTTGCGGTGCCCCCCGGCGCCATGGCCACCGTGCTCCGCGCGGCGTTGCGCCTGGTGGTGGTAGTCGACCAGCGTGGTCACGTCGGGGTCGACCCTGAGCACCACCGAGCCGCCGGGACCGCCGTTGCCGCCGTCGGGTCCGCCCAGCGGCTTGAACTTCTCGCGGTGCACCGAGGCCACGCCGTTGCCACCGCGACCGGCGACGACCTGGAGCGTCACGCGGTCCACGAAAGTGGGGACGGCCATCGATGCTCCTTGCTGAAACGACACGAAGGGCGTCCCCGGCAGATCAGGGACGCCCCTCGTTGGGTCTGGTGGTGCTTGGGTTCGTTGACCGTGCCGGAGCTACCCCGCGGCAGCCGGGACGATGTTGACGACGCGGCGGCCGCGCCGGGTGCCGAACTCGACGTTGCCGGCGACGAGCGCGAAGAGCGTGTCGTCACCGCCGCGGCCGACGCCGTTGCCGGGGTGGAAGTGAGTGCCGCGCTGGCGAACGATGATCTCGCCTGCGTTGACCAGCTGGCCGCCGTAGCGCTTCACGCCGAGGCGCTGGGCGTTGGAGTCGCGACCGTTCTTGGTCGACGCCGCTCCCTTTTTGTGTGCCATCTCAAAGTCCTTCGCTGGGCTGGGTCTGGAGCCGTCAGAGGCTGATGTCGGTGACCTTGACCTGGGTGTACTTCTGACGGTGACCCTGGCGCTTCTTGTAGCCGGTCTTGTTCTTGTACTTCTGGATGACGATCTTGGGCCCCTTGCTGGCCCCGACGACCTCCGCAGTCACGCCGGCCTTGCCCAGCGCCGCGGCGTCGGAGGTGACCTGCTGGTCGTCGACCACCATGACCACGGGGAGGGTGACGGAGTCGCCGACTGCCGTCGACACCCGGTCGATCTCGATGACGTCGCCCACAGCAACCTTCTGCTGCTTGCTGCCACTGCGCACGATCGCGTACACGGCGGACTCACTCTCCTCGATACGGTTCTGGTCTGGCGGACTGCCTGCGCCACGAGGGCCACCCGAGAGGGCGCAGGCGCGCAGCACACCGAGGATCAATACTACGGATTCGCGGCTCGCTGCGCAAAACGGCTAACGCTTGCGGGCGCCCTTGCGCTTGATCGGAACGTGCGCGACGACCTCGCCCTGGTCCGACTCGTCGTCGCCCGGGAATTCGGGGTCCTCGGCGGGCCCCGCGTCGGCTGCCGACTCCGGCGAGACCTCCTCGCGGGGGGTGGGTGCACCGGCCGGCCGCCGCACGGTGCGCCGTCGGGTGGTGGTGACCACGCGGGGTGCCGCGGACTGCGTCACTGCGGGCTGGGCTTCCGGCTGGGCTTCCGGCTGGGCCTCTACCGGGCCCTCCTCCGGGACTTCTACCGGGACTTCTACCGGGACTTCTACCGGGGCCGACGATGGGGGCGACGACCGCTCGGCCGGCTCATCGAGCTCCTCATGGGCCGGGTCGGTCGGTGCTTCGTGCCGGTCGTGCTCCTCGACGGGAGGCTTGCTGCCTGCGAGGGCCATCGGGCTGGGCTTGACGGTGGCCTCGCCCGACTTGCCGCTGCCGCCGTCACCGTTGCCGCCTGTCGTGCGACCGCCACGGCCGCGACCGCTGCGGCCGCGACGCCCCCGCTGGTCGTCGTCGGCGTCCTTGCCCGGCTCGACCGGGTGCTCGTGCACGACCACGCCTCGCCCCTTGCAGTGCGGGCAGTCCTCGCTGAAGGCTTCCAGCAGCCCGGTGCCGATCCGCTTGCGGGTCATCTGCACCAGCCCGAGCGAGGTGACCTCGGCGACCTGGTGCCGGGTGCGGTCGCGGCCGAGGCACTCGACCAACCTGCGGAGGACCAGGTCGCGGTTCGACTCGAGCACCATGTCGATGAAGTCCACGACGATGATGCCGCCGATGTCGCGCACCCGGAGCTGCCGGACGATCTCCTCGGCGGCCTCGAGGTTGTTCTTCGTGACGGTCTCCTCGAGGTTGCCGCCCTGGCCGACGAAGCGGCCGGTGTTGACGTCGATGACCGTCATCGCCTCGGTGCGGTCGATGACGAGCGAGCCGCCCGACGGCAGCCACACCTTGCG
>JAICXL010000031.1 GCA_025980475.1 Nocardioidaceae bacterium
ACTCCTCGCCGGCGTACTTGACCTCGGTGCCGCCGTACTTGCTGTAGATGACCTTGTCGCCCTCCTTGACGTCGACCGGCACCCGGTTGCCGTTGTCGTCGACGCGGCCCGGGCCGACCGCCAGGACTTCGCCCTCCTGGGGCTTCTCCTTGGCGGTGTCCGGGATGACCAGGCCCGAGGCCGTGGTCTGCTCTGCGTCGAGCGGCTTGACGACGATCCGGTCCTCGAGGGGCTTGATGTTGACCGACACCTTGTCGACCTCCACTTTCTTCAACACGTTGACAGTGGTTTCACGAGCGTCTGCCTGCTCCTGGGATGCGCCGTCGCGGGGGTCGCAGGCCATCGGCAAGCCTTGGCACACTCAGGTCGAGAGTGCCAACCACGAAACTAGCACTCTCCTCACCCGAGTGCCAGAGCCGGGGGCCCCGGACACCGCGGTCGACCGGCTATCCGCGCACCTGGCCGCGGTAGGTCGCCGGCACCCCACGGAGCACGACGGCCCCGAGCAGGCCACCCGTCAGCAGGGCGACGCCGAGGATGTTGTGCGCGAGCAGGAGGAAGACCGCCACCACGAGCACCCAGCCGCCCGCGCTGACCGGCCCCGAGCGGCGCATCCGCAGCCACCAGGCCGCGAACCCGCCGAGCACGCCGCAGCCGGCCGCCGCCACGCCTGCGCCGTGGGGATCCCACCACGCGCCGGCGATCTCCGCCGCGATCCCCCCGCCGAGGTAGAGCACCGCCATCCGGCTGCTGCCGAACCAGCGCTCCGCCGGCCAGCTGACCAGCGCCACGAGCACGAAGACGGCGACCACGACCGCGAGCGCCCCCGGCTGGACCAGCAGCGGGGTGACCAGCCGCCACACCTCGCCGTGGCGGAGGCCGTCAGGGTCGCGGCGGAGAGCGCCGAGCAGCGCGGGCAACGCGGTGTCTGCGAGCACGGTGCCGAGCACGGCCAGCCCGAGCAGCCCGGGCAGGGCGACGGGAACCCGGCGCCGCACGGTGGCACTGGCGGCGGCGGCGGTCACGGCGCCGACACTACGACGTGCCTGAAACACTGCGCTGGTGGACCTCGACGCCTTCCGCTGGCTACTCACCGACGCGGGCCAGCGGCTGTTGGGACAGGCGGAGCAGCTCGACGAGGACCCGCTGCGCGCCGCCGAGTCACTGCGTCGCGGGGCCGACCCGGCGCACGTGGCGGTCGCGCTGACCCAGGCCGCTCTGCGCCGTCGCGCGGTTGCCAAGTTCGGCGAGCTGGCCCGGCGGATGTACTTCACCCCCGACGGACTCGAGCAGGCCACCCGGCTGCGCGTCGCCGAGCACCGGGCCGCCCGGCTGGCCGCGGCGTCGACAGGCACGGTGATCGACCTCGGGTGCGGCATCGGCGGGGACCTGGTGGCCCTCGCGCGTGCCGGGCTCACCTGCGCAGGCGTCGACCTCGACCCCGTGCGCGTTGCGGTCGCGGAGGCCAACCTCGCCGCCCTCGGCGTGGGCGGAGCGGTGAAGGTGGCCGACGCCACCACCGTCGACACCTCCCCCTTCGACGTGGCCTTCGCCGACCCCGCCCGCCGGTCGGCCCGCGGTCGGAGCTTCGACGCCGGCTCGTGGACACCGCCGTGGACCTTCGTCGAGGCGCTGCTGCAGCGGGTGTCCTGCGTCAAGGCGGCTCCCGGGCTCCCCCACGAGCTGGTCCCGGAGGGCGTCGAGGCGGAGTGGGTCAGCGACCACGGCGAGGTCAAAGAGGTCGCGCTGTGGTCCGACCGGCTGGCCACCACCCGGCGCCGGGCCACGGTGCTCGGCAGCGGTGGGCTGGCGACCCTGAGCACCGAGGACGACCCGGGCGCCGGCGTCCGCGAGCCCGGCCGGTTCCTCTACGAGCCGGACGGCGCGGTGGTCCGGGCCGGCCTGGTCACCGCCGTCGCTGCGGGCGTGCACGGCGGCCTGGTCGACGAGCACATCGCCTGGGTGACCTCCGACGAGGCGTTCCGCACCCCGTTCGCGCGCTCGTTCGAGGTGGCCGAGGAGCTGCCGTTCCGGGAGAGGCAGCTGCGCGCCGCGCTGCGTGAGCGCGGGATCGGTTCGCTGACGATCAAGACGCGCGGGGTGAGCCTCGTACCCGACGAGCTCCGCAAGCGCCTGGCCCTCACCGGCGAGCAGGAGGCGACCATCGTGCTCACCCGTGCCCGGGGCCGCGGCGTCTGCCTCCTCGTCCGGCCGCTGCGGTGACCGAGCCGTTGCCGGAGCCCGGACCAGAACCCTTCCGTCCCGACCCGCACCGCTGGGTGGCGCTCGCCGTGTGCTGCAGCGCGCTCTTCATGACCCTGCTGGACGTGAGCGTGACCAACGTGGCGCTGCCCAGCATCGCCCGGGCCACCGGCGCCGGGAACAGCGGCCTGCAGTGGATCGTCAGCGGCTACACGCTCGCCTTCGGCCTGGTGCCGGTGCTCGCCGGGCGGCTCGGCGACGACCACGGCCGGCGGAGGATGTTCCAGGTCGGCGTCGCCGGGTTCGTGGTCACCAGTGCGCTCTCCGGGCTGTCCCCGACCACCGGCGTGCTGATCGCTTCGCGGGTGCTGCAGGGGCTGTCGGGTGGCCTGATCAACCCGCAGGTCTCCGGGCTGGTGCAGCAGATGTTCCGCGGGCACGAGCGCGGCAAGGCGTTCGGGACGATCGGCACGATGGTCGGTACGGCCACCGCACTGGGCCCGGTGATCGGCGGCGGGCTGATCGCGCTCGGAGGGGAGCACCTCGGCTGGCGGCTGGTCTTCTTCGTCAACGTGCCGATCGGCATCGCCGTGCTGGTGCTCGCGCGGCGCTACCTGCCCGACAGTGGCCGGCACGGCCACCACCGGCTCGACGTCGGCGGCGCGGCGCTGCTGGGCGCGTCGACGTTCTGCGTGCTCTTCGCGGCTGTGCAGTACGACGCCCTCCACGACCTCCGGTTGATGTGGCTGGTGGTCCCGGCGGTCGTGCTCGGCTTCTTCCTCCGCCGCCGCGAGTCCCGGCTGACCCGCGAGCGCAAGGACCCGCTGGTCGACCTGCGGCTGTTCCGGACCCCGTCGTACACCGCCGGCGTGGTGCTCGCGCTGGCCTTCTTCCCCGCGCAGGCCGGGCTGCCCCTCGTGCTCGCCCTCTACTACCAGCGCGGCCTGGGCTACAGCGCCCTGGAGTCCGGGCTGGGCATCACCGCCTTCGCCGTCGGCAGTGCCCTGTCCGCCACGGTCGCCGGACGCTTCGTCACCCGGATCGGCCGGCCGCTGGTGGTCGGGGCGGCCGCGCTCTTCGGGCTCGGCGCGATCGCGCTGGCCGTGGTGGCACTGCTGTTCTCCGGCCACTCCCCCGTGCCCGCGGCGCTGCTGCTGGCCGGCCCGCTCTTCCTGATGGGGTGCGGGTCGGGGTCGCTCATCACTCCCAACCAGACACTGACCCTGATGGAGGTCGACCCGGTGACCGGCAGCACCGCCGGCGGGGTGCTGCAGACCGCGCAGCGGATCGGGCTCGCCCTGGGCCAGGCGATCGTCGGCGCGGTGTTCTTCGTCGCGATCAGTGGAAAGGGCGCGACCGGCTACGGACACGGGCTCGCGGTCGCCGTCGCCGCGGCGCTGGGGTTCGTCGCCCTGGCCCTGGTCGTCGGGGTGGTCGACCTGCGGACGAACCGGCGGCGCTCCCGGTTGCCGACGTAGGGCACCGGGTGCGTCGCGCCGATCAGCAGCCCCCGCTGGCCGTCGGTCTGCCCGACCGCCCGGTGGGCCGGCACGTAGCGCAGCATCGACCCGCGCGGGACGTAGCCCTCAGCCATGCTTCGAGGCTGGCCCCGGCGAATGCTGTCTAGACACCTCGCGATCCAGGGATGGCCAGCGTGCCGGACCGAGCCCGCCGGCACCTACTCTGACTGGAGCGGCGACGGCACGCCACTCGGACTTCATCACGGACCGGCACGAGAACCCGCAGTCTGGCTGAGGCACGCGGTCGTGGGGGACGAACGGGGGAGACATGGGACATCGACACCGACGCCTCGCGCCGGCGCTGCTCGCGAGCCTGGCCTTCGCCCTGTTCCAGGTCGCCACGGCGACCTCGCTGTCCACCTCGGCCACCCCGACAGCGTCGGTGACGCGGCCACCATCGCTGGTCCAGGCAGCCGGCGCCACCGAGCGAAGGGCCACGAGATCGCTCACGGCGAGGTTCGGCCGGGCCACCGGCACCGGCGACCTGCTCGTGCTCACGCTGAGCCTGTCCTCGCGCACCCGCAACCGCGTGACGTCGGTGGCCGACCCCGCAGGCAACACGTGGCAGCGGGTCTTTCACCACGCACTCGACGGCGGGCGGTCAACCGGGGAGATGTGGGCCTCACCGAACGCCCGGGCGACCTCCCGGGTGACCGTGCGCACACGGGCACGGGCGGTGGTGGCGCTCGACGCCGGGGAGTACTCCGGCGTGGCCGGGGTCGACCCGATCGACGCCTGGCACGGAGCGCAGGGCACCGGCAGGACGGCCTCCTCGGGGCTGGCCACGGGGTCACAGCTGGGTGACCTCGCCGTCGGCTTCGTCGCGGGCCACCGGCAGGCGCAGCCGATCCGCCTCAGCACGACCGGTCTGGACGCCCGACCGCAGCGCACCAGCCGCGGCCACCCGGTCGCCTCCCTGCTCGCCGCGTCGACCGTGGCGGCGGCGTCGACGGACCAGGCCGCCAGCGCGAGGTTCGGCTCACGGATGCCCTGGCAGGCCGGGGTCGCGATGTTCAAGCCGGCCGTCGGCCACTTCTCGGTCACCAGCAGCCCCGCCACCATCTCCACGGTCGCCGGGTTCCCGGTCAGCACGACGGTCGACACCGCCGTGACCGACGGCGCGACGCAACCGGTCACCTTGCGCGCCTCCGGGCTGCCGGTGGGGACCACCGCGAGCTTCTCGCCCGCGACGGTCGCTGCCGGCGAGTCGTCGACCCTGACCATCCACACCTCGGTCTCGACACCCCCGGGCGCACGGACCGTCACGGTGACCGGCACCGGGTCGTCGACGATCACCGACGGCACCCTCGCCCTGGACGTCGCCGCTCCCACGGCCGTCCGCGCGGCGTTCTACTACCCGTGGTTCCCGCAGACGTGGGGGTCTGACCCGACGGACCCGCACACCAACTACCTGCCGGTCAACGGCTTCTACAGCTCCGACGACCTGGCCGTGGTCAGCCGGCACGTCGCCGACATGCAGTACGGCGGCATCACCCTCGGCCTCGCGTCCTGGTGGGGCCAGGGCACCAGCACCGACAAGAACATGCCCACGCTGATGCAGGCCGCCACAGGGACCGGCTTCCAGTGGGCGCCGTACTACGAGCACGAGGGGGTCGCCGACCCCACGCCCCAGCAGATCGCCGACGACCTGCACTACCTGTGGGCCACCTACCCCCGCGGGAGGTCGGCGCCACTGGCCAGCCTGCCCGGCAAGGGCATGCCGGTCTTCGTCTACAACACCGGTGACGACGCCACGACGGGCTGCCAGACCATCGCCCGCTGGACCCAGGCGCGGCAGCTGCTCCTCAGGCAGTTCCACCAGCACGTCTACATCGACCTGAAGGTCTTCGACGGCTACAAGAACTGTCCCGGCACGAACCTGGTCGACGGCTGGCACCAGTACGGCCCGGCCAGCGGTCTGCACGACTTCTCGACCGCCCCCGGCCAGGGATCGGTCTCGATCTCGCCGGGTTACTGGAAGCGCGGCACGGTCTACGGCACTGCCCCGGTCCTGGCCCGCGACCGGGCGCGCTGGCAGTCCGACCTCGCGCAGATGCTGGCCCTGCACCCGGTCTGGCAGCTGGTCACCACCTACAACGAGTGGGGCGAGGGCACCGCGATCGAGGGTTCCACGGGCTGCCGCGTCCCCGCCCCGACAGGCACGTACTGCGACTGGAGCGGCGACGGCACCCACTCCGACTTCATCGTCGACCTGCATGACAACCCGCCGGAGTGACCCCACGAGGCACCCCACTAGGCTCTCGCCGCGTGAGCGTGGTGCACGTAGCCGCCTTCGACGGGCTCGACGCCAGGACCGCCTACCTGCTGTGGCAGCTGCGTGGCGCGGTGTTCGTCGTCGAGCAGCACTGCCCCTACCTCGACCTCGACGGTCGGGACCTCGAGCCGTCCACGCGTCACCTGTGGATCGGGGACGACCGACCGGTGGCGTGCCTCCGAGTGCTCGATGACGACGGCGTCGCCCGCATCGGCCGGGTGGTCGTCGCGGAGGACCACCGCGGGCAGCGACTCGCGGAGGAGCTGATGCGGTCCGCACTCGACCTCGTCGGCGACCGGCCCTGCGTGCTCGACGCGCAGGCCCACCTCGCCGGCTGGTACGCCCGGCTCGGCTTCGAGCAGACCGGGCCGGAGTTCCTCGACGACGGCATCCCGCACGTGCCGATGCGCCGCGGCTAGCCCAGGGTCAGCCGACGTTGGCGCGCTCGGCGCCGATCGTCGTGCTCGGTCCGTGGCCGGTGTGCACGATCGTGGCGTCAGGCAGGGTGAGCAGCCGGCGACGGATCGAGTCGACGATCTGGTGGGCGTCGCTGAAGGACCGTCCGGTCGCACCGCGACCGCCCTCGAAGAGGGTGTCACCGGTGAAGACGCAACCGAGCTCCTTGCCGTGGAAGCACACCGCGCCGGGCGAGTGGCCGGGCGTGTGCAGCACGGTGAGGACGGTGCCGCCGACCTCGAGGTGCTGCTGGTCGGCCAGGTCTGCGTCCCAGAGCAGGTCGGGATGGGTCAGCTCCCACACCGGCCTGTCCGCGGGGTGCAGCAGGATCGGCGCGCCAACCCTCTCCCGCAGCGCCGGCGCGACCCGGACGTGGTCGTCGTGGGCGTGGGTGCACAGGATCGCGCGCACCGCACGGTTGCCGACCTGCGCCATGATCGCGTCGACGTCGTGCGGTGCATCGATCACCACGCACTCGTCGTGGTCGCCCACCACCCAGACGTTGTTCTCCACATCATGGGTCTCCCCGTCGAGAGTGAACGTGCCCGAGACGGTGCCGTGCCTGATGTCGGCCGGGGTCACCGCGCGCCTCCGTCGAGCACGACGACCGAGCGCAGCACGTCCCCCCGGTGCATCTTGTCGAACGCCCCCTCGACGTCGTCGAGCCCGATCTCCTCGCTGACGAAGGCGTCCAGGTCGAGCCGGCCCTGGCGGTAGAGGTCGACCAGCATCGGAAAGTCGCGCGAGGGGAGGCAGTCGCCGTACCAGCTGGACTTCAGTGCGCCACCGCGGCCGAAGACGTCGATCAGCGGGATGTCGGGAAGCTTCATCTCGGGCGTGGGCACCCCGACCAGGACGACGGTGCCGGCCAGGTCGCGGGCGTAGAACGCCTGCTTCCACGTCTCTGGCCGGCCGACCGCGTCGATCACCACATCGGCGCCGAACCCGTCCGTCAGCTGCTGGATCGCCTCGACCGGGTCGATTCCCTTCGAGTTCACCGTGTGGGTGGCGCCGAGGCCGCGGGCCCACTCCAGCTTGCGGTCGTCGAGGTCGACGGCGATGACCCGGGAGGCTCCGGCCAGGGCCGCTCCCGCGACCGCGCCCGCGCCGACGCCGCCGCAGCCGATCACCGCAACCGACATCCCGCGGCCGACCCCACCGGTGTTGATCGCCGCCCCGAGACCAGCCATCACGCCGCAGCCCAGCAGGCCCGCCGCCGCCGGACGCGCGGCCGGATCGACCTTCGTGCACTGGCCGGCGGCGACCAGGGTCTTGTCCGCGAACGCGCCGATGCCCAGGGCCGGGGAGAGCTCGGTGCCGTCGCCGAGCGTCATCTTCTGCGTGGCGTTGTGGGTGTCGAAGCAGTACCACGGCTCCCCTCGCCTGCAGGCCCGGCACTGCCCACAGACGGCGCGCCAGTTGAGGATCACGAAGTCGCCCGGCGCGACGTCGGTCACGTCCGGGCCGACCGCCTCGACGACGCCCGCCGCCTCGTGGCCGAGCAGGAACGGGAAGTCGTCGTTGATGCCGCCCTCGCGGTAGTGCAGGTCGGTGTGGCAGACGCCGCAGGTCTGCACCTGCACCAGCGCCTCCCCCGGCTCCGGGTCGGGGACGTTGATGGTCTCGATCGACACCGGCTGGCCCTTGCCGTGGGCCACGACACCTCGTACCTGGTTCATTCCGGTCACGCTACTGCAACCTTTTCGCCGGGCGACTCGTACCAACTCGCCGAGGAGGTGCACGAGGGCCCGGACCAGCAGGATCGGGGGACAGACGGTGGTCGCACCCCGCGCAGGAGTCCGCACGGATGACTTCGAGGCCTGGATGACGGCCCGGCAGCGCTGGCTGCTGCGCACCGCGTGGCTGCTCACCGGCGACGTACACACCGCCGAGGACCTCGTGCAGACAACGCTCGCGAAGCTCTACCTCGCCTGGGACCGCGTGAGCGCCCGGGGCGTCGACGCCTACGCCCGGAAGATCCTCTTCAACGAGCACGCCACCATGTGGCGGCGCACCTGGCGTCACCGCGAGGTGGTCACCGACGACCTCACCGGGCACGAGGTGCCGGTCCGGGACGAGGAGTACGACGGCACCCGCACCGCACTCTGGGAGGCCGTCAGGGGGCTGGCTCCCCGTCAGCGCGCCGTGATCGTGCTGCGGTACTACGAGCAGCTCTCCGAGGCCGAGACCGCCGAGGCCCTCGGCATCTCGCTCGGGACCGTCAAGTCCCAGGCGAACCGGGCTGTCGCCACCCTGCGCGCCCGGCTGGGCGACCGAACCGATCTCGTGGACTGGGAGGAGGAGTGATGAGCGACAAGGACTTCCTGGGACATCGGCTGATGGAACGACGCCTGGAGGACGAGCTGCCCCGGGAGGCCGAGCTCTTCGAGGCCCACGGCGGCCGCGAGCTCCACCTCGAGGAGGTGCTCGCCCGTGCGGGTGGCATCCGCCGCAAGCGCCGGTCGGTCCGCGGCCTGGTCGCCGCCGCCGTCGTGGTGGCGGTGCTCGCCCCCGCCGGAGTGATCCTCGCCCACCGGGAGAGCGCCAGCGGGCCCGGGCCGCTGGTGCAGCCGACGACGTCGACGAGCACCAGCCCCAGTCCCGCACCCACGGTCGACCCGAACACTGTCCACGCGATCGGCTTCGCGGCGCTGGCCGGCAAGCCGGCAGGGCAGCCGCCCGCCACCGGCTACGTCGACGACGACGTCTGGCACGCGCCGGACGGCTCGACCACGGACCAGTCGTTCACTCGCTACGGCATGCTCGACGCCGCCCCGATCGGCGACGACCTGCTGATCAGGACCGGGGCGGAGCAGACCGGCGACCCCACCGCGATCCTGGTGCACACCGGTGACCGCAACACGGTCGCGCACTCCTGGCCGATCAGCGGTGGCTTCGTCACCTCCCCCGGTGGCGCCGTGGTCGCCTTCGCCGAGCCCGACGGCACACCGGTCGTGGTGCAGGACGGCGGCAGCCAGTGGTACGAGATGCCGAAGGTGCCTGCCGGAGCAGTGGTGGCCGCCGTCCGGGGCGCGGACTGCAAGGAGCAGTCCCCCGGAGGCGGGGGATGCACGGTCTTCCTGAACTCGCTCGGGAACCGGCCGAAGACCTGGATGTCCAGCTCGCACGGGCTCGTCGACGCGGCCAGCGCCCACATCCGCAACCTCGCCGACGTCAGCACCTCCGGGCGGGTCGCCGGGATCAGCGAGCACCACACCGACCTGACCACCTGCAGCGAGGTGCGAGGCACCGACGACCAGCTGGTGTGGCGCACCTGCGACAACCGGTTCGAGTCGTTCTCCCCGGACGGCAGCAGGCTGCTGGCGACGAACGGGATCGGGGACGGCCTCGGCGACAACCAGCTGGACGTCTTCGACGCGAGGTCCGGCGACCCGGTGGTGCGCTACCGGGTGGCCGACGGCGGCGCGATCACGTGGATGCGCTGGGAGGACGACGCGCACGTGCTCGCCGTCGTCTTCGACGAGGGCGTGTGGGGGATCGTCCGCGTCGGGCTGGACGGCCAGGTCGAGGTCGCCGTATCGCCGGTGAAGGCGAAGGGTGCCGACCCGACGAACTCGCCGTTCCTGCTGCCCCAGTGACGCTCAGCGCTTGGGGCGCCCTGCCCGGCGACGACCGAAGAGCATCCCGACGAGCACCAGGTCGAGCAGGAAGACCGCGATCCCGATGTAGAGCAGCCAGATCAGGCCGTTGAGCAGGACACCGAGGAAGCCGAGGACGATCGCCGCGATCAGCAGCAGCAGGAACAGGACCATCGTCCCCCCTCAGCGCCGGGCCAGCCGGCGCTCGCCGCCGGCGCCCGGCGAGTAGGTCAGGCCGTAGTGGGTGAACACGCCTTCCTCGTCGGTGGCCGGCAGCTCGCCGTCGGTGCCGATCGACGGGGCGTCCTTGACCCGCTTCTTGTCGAAGGCGACCTGGAGGTAGCTGGGGCCGACCTTGGCGCCCTCGAGCGGGACGAACACCAGCCGACGCCGACCCGGCAGGCCGACCTGCACGGTCCCGAAGGACGGCTGGTCGGTGGCGGTGTCGACGTAGACCGCCTCGAGCGACCCGATCTTGTCGCCGTCGGGGTCACGGACGTCGTGGCCACGCCACTCTCGGATGCTGGTCGCCTCGAACATGCCCTGACCTTGCCCCCAACGCCCGGCAGCAAACAAGGGCGGCGCGCCATCGGCCGGATGCAACCTTTCGGCAGCACCCGGCGTGTGAGGGGCGCAGGAGGTGGGCGATGGGCACGATCATCGGGATGCAGATGGATGCTGGGACGAGTGCCACCACACCGCGGAGCCGGGATGCCGACTTCGAGGCGTGGATGACGGCGCGGCAACCAGCGCTGCTGCGCACCGCGTGCCTGCTCACCGGGGAGACGCACACCGCGGAGGACCTGGTGCAGACGACGCTGGCGAACATGTACCTCGCGTGGGACCGGGTTGCCGACCGCGAGCACGTCGACGCCTACGCCCGCAAGGCGCTTCTCAACGAGTTCCGGTCGCTGTGGCGGCGACCGTGGCGACGGCGCGAGGTGTCCGCCGAGCAGCTGCCGGAGGTCGCCGGATCGGAGCGATCGTACGACGGCCACAACGATGCCCTCTGGCAGTTCGTGGCCACGCTGCCGCCGAAGCAGCGCGCGGTGATCGTGCTGCGCTACTACGAGGAGCTCACCGAGGCCGAGGCGGCCGCCGCCCTCGGGATCTCCGTCGGCACCGTGAAGTCGCAGGCGTCCCGCGCCCTGGCCTCGTTGCGCGCCGCCATTCCGGACCATCCAGAGCTCTCGGGAAGGGAGGACGAGCGATGAACGACGACGACCGTCGCCTGGCCGAGTCGCTGCACCGGCGGGCGAACGCCTTCTCGCCGCAGCAGGCCGAGCTGGCCGACGTGGTCCACCGGGCGCGAGGCATCCGCCGGCGTCGTCGTACCGCTGTCAGCGTCGCCGCGGTCGCGGCCGTCGCCGCCATCGCGGTCCCGACCTCGCTCACCCTCGGGGGGCCCCAGGCGGGCATCGCGCCCGGTCCGGCAGGTTCGACCACGTCGTCACACGCGCCCTCCTCGACTCCGACCACGACCCCGACCACGACTCCGGCAACGACTCCACCCACGACTCCACCGACGGCGCCCTCGTCGACGGCCCAGTCGGCACCCACGAGCACGCTCCGGCTGGCCGACATCAAGACCGGCGGCCTGATCCGGATCGGCTGGCTGCAGGGCAGGACCTGGCACAACGGCACCAGCGACTCCTGGAGGCTCCCGACCGGCGACTACTCCGCGGTCACCCCCTACCGTGGCGGGTTCCTGGTCACCCGGCCGCACGCCAGCGGAGGTGCGCTGTCCGGGGCGGTGGCCGACGTCACCTGGCTGGACAACAACCTGAAGCCCCAGTGGACGACCTGTGGCAACCAGCGGCTCGCGATCAGTCCTGACCTGATGCGAGTTGCATACTCCACCCTGTCGGCCTGCTCGAGCTCGGCACACGGCACGCTGCACGTCGGCATCGGCAGCGGCATGGCCAACGGTGAGCAGACCGAGCCCGTGCCCGGCGGCCAGCTGGCCGAGCCGGTCGGGTTCGCCGACCAGGTGCTGGTCTACAACGCGGCCGCCATCGCAGACGGCACGCCGGCCGGCGTCTGGTACGTCGACCTCGCCGGCAGTTCCGCACCGCGCCGGATCAAGGGCCTCGCCAACGCCTCGGCCGTCGACACGACCGGACAACTGGTCGCAGGGCAGTCCGCCGCCGACCCGCAGGCCGGGGTGCTCGTCGACCCGGTGACAGGGCGGCCGGTGTGGAGCCAGCCCGACTGGCTGCTCGGCAGCTTCTCCGGGGACGGCAAGTACCTCTACGCGGCGCACAGTGCGGGGGCGGAACCCGACCGCTACGCGATCCTCGACGCAAGCACCGGCGCCGTCGTCACCTCGGTGGACCTCTCCTCCCGCGGGATCACCGTCGACGACGTGACCTGGAACGCCGATGGCACCCTGCTCCTGCACGTGACCCAGGGAGACCACCAGGCGATCCTCGATCTCACCCCGGCCGGCGACCTCACCCGAGCGACCAAGGTGATGCCCTACGACGCCGCGCACCGGATCGTCTTCGCCACCCAGCCCTGACGATGCCGCCCGGCCGGGATCAGGTTTCGCACGTCAACGTGAGAATCCGGCACCGATCACACCAGCACCACGTCCACCGGCATGCTCGAGTCGGCCGGCAGGTCCAGCTGCGAGGGCGTCCGGCCCCGGGCGACCATCTCGGCCCCGAGCGCGGCGACCATCGCGCCGTTGTCGGTGCACAGCTTCGGCCGAGGGACGCGCACCCGGATTCCCTTCTGGGCGGCCCGCTCCTCGGCGAGCACGCGCAATCGCGAGTTCGCCGCGACGCCCCCGCCGATGAGGATGTCCTCGATGCCCTCGCTGGCCGCGGCGTCCACCGCCTTGCGGGTGAGCACGTCGCAGACCGCCTCCTGGAACGAGGCCGCGACATCGTCGACGGGCACCGGCTCGCCGGACGCCTGCCGCGCCTCGACCCAGCGGGCGACGGCGGTCTTCAGGCCTGAGAAGCTGAAGTCGAAGCGATGCCGCTCGAGGTCGCGGCGGCTGGTCAGCCCGCGCGGGAAGTCGATGCTGATCTGCCCCTCCCGCGCCGCCTTGTCGATGTAGGGCCCACCGGGGAACGGGAGCCCCAGCAGCCGGGCGACCTTGTCGAAGGCCTCCCCCGCGGCGTCGTCGATGGTCGACCCCATCGGATCGATCTCGGACGTCACGTCGCCGACGCGCAGCAGCGACGAGTGCCCGCCCGACACCAGCAGCGCCAGACAGGGATCGGGCAACGCCCCGTGCTCGAGCTGGTCGACGGCGACATGGGCGGCGAGGTGGTTGACGCCGTACAACGGCTTGCCCAACGCGATCGCCAGCGACTTCGCCGCCGCGACCCCGACCAGCAGGGCACCCGCCAGGCCCGGTCCGCTGGTCACGGCGAGAGCGTCGACGTCGGCCAGTCGGACCCCGGCGGTCTCACAGGCCCGCTCGATCGTGGGCACCATCGCCTCGAGGTGGGCGCGGGAGGCGACCTCGGGTACGACGCCCCCGAACCTCGCGTGCTCCTCGACGCTGGAGGCGACCGCGTCGGCCAGCAGCTCATGGCCGCGCACGATGCCGACACCGGTCTCGTCGCAGGAGGTCTCGATGCCGAGCACCAGGGGTTGGTCCGTCACCGGGCCATTGTGCCGCGGGGGACTGTGACCCGGCTGCGGAGGCCGGGGCGAGCCTGTGCCGCGACCGCCGACGACGGGCAGCCTCAGCCCTGCCCACCACAGCCACGACCGAGCGGCCGCCGCATGACTGCCGCCGTCGCGCCGTCGCGGTAGTAGCGCGGGCGCCGGTCCACCTCGACGAACCCGCGGGCCGCGTAGAAGGCGAGCGCGGCGGTGTTGTCCTCGCGGACCTCGAGCAGCAGCCGGGCGCAACCGTCGCGGGACGCCTGGTCGACGACGGCGGCGAGCAGCGCCGACGCGATGCCCTGACGCCGGCACTCCGTGTCGACGGCGATCCGCTGCAGCTCGGCGATGTCGCCGGCGCAGGAGACGACGGCATGGCCGACCACGCCACCGCGGAGGCGCGCCACGAGCCACGACACGGTCGGCACGGAACCGGCCACGCCCTCCGTGATCAGCCCGGTCGACCAGGCGTCATCGCCGAGGCACACCGCCTCGAGCCGGGCGAGGGCCGGCACGTCATCAGCCCCGGCGGACCCGATGACCGGGGGTGGGCTCACGAGACCTTCTTGGGCGCGTGCGCCTCCGCGACGTCCGGGCGGCGCAGGTAGAGCGGCTCGGGCTCGAGCAGCTCGAACCGCTCGTTGGCGACCACGTCGCACAGCACGGCGGCCGACGGGCTCTCAGGACCGGCCGCGTTCGGGAACGCCTCGGGGTAGAGCGTCGCTCCGCGTCCGACGACCAGCTCCTCGGTGGCGACGTCGGTGGGCCGTGCGACGGACGGCCCGTCGATGCGGGCCCCGCCGGCATAGCGGGCGACGTAGACCTCCTTGCGGCGGGCATCCGTCGCCACCGTGAACTCGTCGAGACCGGTGTCGATCGCCTCGGCAGCGAGGACGTCCAGGCTGCACACGCCGTAGACGGGGATGCCCAGCGAGAACGCCAGGGTGCGTGCCGTCACCAGGCCGACCCGGAGCCCGGTGAACGGCCCCGGCCCGACCCCGACGGCGACCGCGGTCACGTCGGTGTTCAGGGCACCCGCCTCGGCGAGGACCTGCGCGATCCCCGGCGCGAGCATCTCCCCGTGGCGCATGGACGAGGGCGACGAGTACGACGCGACCACCCGTTCGCCGTCGTGCAGGGCGACGGTGACGTGTGGCGTGGCGGTGTCGAACGCGAGCAGCACGAGGCCGAGCCTAGGTGGTGCCGAGCACGGGGCCGAGGTCGACGCCGAGCCACCGGCGCCCGACCGGTGTCAGGGTGGCGGTCCGCACGTCGTCGGCGGCCCGCTCCAGGCGCAGCTCGAGACGCTCGGCGGCGAGCATCTCGGCCAGGCCGGAGCCCCACTCGACGACCGTGACCGCGTCGTCCAGGTCGGTGTCGAGGTCCAGGTCGTCCAGCTCGGCCGTGCCGCCGAGCCGGTAGGCGTCCACGTGCACGAGGTCGGGTCCGTCGACCAGCGACGGGTGCACGCGGGCGATCACGAACGTCGGCGAGGTCACCTGCCCGCGGACGCCGAGGGCCGCGCCGAGGCCCCCGGTCAGCGTGGTCTTGCCGGCGCCGAGGTCCCCGCTGAGGATCACCAGGTCGCCGGCGCGCAGCACCCGGGCCAGCCGCTCGCCCAGCGCCCGGGTGTCCTCGGCGGTCGGCAGCCTGCGCGCGTGCGGGAGCAGCTTCACCATCGTGAGGTGGGGCCCGTCGCGGTCGACCTCGGCGTACCCCTGCAGGTTCCAGAAGTGCACCGTTCCCGGCAGCTCGGCGCGCGCCTCGAGGGCCATGCCGTCGAACCCGCGTTCGCGAGCGACGGCCTCGGCCCCGGCGGCGAGGGCGGCGGCCAGTCCGTGGTGCTGGTGCTCGGGGAGCACGCCGACGCGCCGCAGGGCGATCAGCCGGTCCTCCGGCTCGAGCAGCAGCGAGCCGACCACCTGCCCGCCGAGCTCGGCGATCAGGCCACCGTGCTCGGCCAGCGCCTTGCCGACCGAGTCGACGGTCTCCTCGAGCGCCGGGGCGGGCGGGTCCAGCGCGGGCCGGGCAGCGAACGCTGCGTGGATGACGTGCACCACCTCCTCGGCGCGCTCAGGACCGGCGAGCGACACGCTGCCGCCGGGAGGGACGCTCACCCGACGCCCACCAGCCGCTCGATCTCGGCATTGACCAGCTCGGGGTCCTCGAGGATGACCATGTGCCCGGCGTCCGGCACCTCGACGAACCGGCTGCCGGGCATCAGCTCGGCGAGCTTGCGGCTGTGCGAGATCGGGGTGAGCCGGTCGGCGGTGCCGCAGATGACGACCGCGCGCTTCTCGGCGATCTGCGCGAGCGCGGCGTACTTGTCGTGCGCGGACAGCCCGGGCAGGAACTGCGCCAGCACCTCGAAGGGGGTCGCGGCGAGCATCTCGTCGAGGAACTCGACGAGCTCGACCGGCACGTCCTTGCCGAACGCGAGCCAGTCACCGACCAGGAACCCGACGTTGGAGCCACGCCGGCGCGCCGAGTCGACCAGCTCGGGCGCCGAGGCGAGCGCCGAGACGACACGGGGCATGAGGAAGTCGCCGACGGTGTCGGGCAGCAGCTTGCTCAGGATCCGGTGCGGGTGCAGCTCGCCGGCCGTCGTCGAGACGAGCGCGACGCCGACGACGCGCTCGGTGAACAGCTGCGGGTTCGACTCGGCGAAGGCCATGATCGACATGCCGCCCATGGAGTGGCCGACGAGCACCAGTGGTCCCTCCGGCGCGAGCTGCTCGATCACCGCACGCAGGTCGTCGCCGAGCTGCTCGATCGTCGCGTTCTCCAGCGCCGACCGCTCCGAGCGGCCGTGGGACCGCTGGTCGTAGAACACCGCCCGGTGCCTGCCGCGGACGGCATGGCGCTGGAAGTGCCAGCAGTCGAGGCTCAGCGAGTAGCCGTGCACGAAGACCAGCGTGGGTCCCCCGTTGGCGCCCGCGACCTCGTCGACCTCGGCGTGCAGCAGGATCCCGTCATCGGTCTTGACCATCACCGGCTCGGAGCGCAGCGAGGTGAACCGCGCGACACCACCCGACGCGGCCCGGCGCCTGCGGACGATCCGGCGCTCGACGACGAGGCCCGCCGCCGCGGCCGTCAGACCGACGGCACCGAGGCCACCGGCGGACTTCAGCACGATGCTGCGCTTGCTCACCTGGTTCCCTTCCACGAACGACCAACCCAGCTGCGCCGCTGCCGGCCGCCGATGCGCGTGACGATCTCGTAGGAGATCGTGCCGCACCAGTCGGCCCACTCCTGCGCGGTGGGTTCCCCATCATCCCCCGGCCCGAGCACGACGATGTCGGCCCCTGCCTGCACGCCGGGCGGCGCCTCGACGACGAGCTGGTCCATGCAGACCCGGCCGAGCACCCTGCCCCGCCGACCGCCGACCAGCACCTCGGCAGTGTTGGAGGCGTGGCGGGGGATGCCGTCGCCGTACCCCATCGGGACCAGCGCGACGTGTGTGGGCCGCTCGGTGACGAAGGTGTGGCCGTAGGAGACCCCCTCCCCGGCGGGGAGGTCCTTGGCCAGCACCACCTCGCCACGCACCGTCATCGCCGGCCGCAGGCCGAGCTCGCGGCTGCTGACCACCGCCGGGGCCGGCGTCAGTCCGTAGGACGCGATCCCCACCCGGACCATGTCGAAGCGCGAGCTCGGTCGCAGCAGCGCGCCCGCGGAGTTCGCGAGGTGGCGGAGCTCCGGGCGGAGGCCGGCGGCGGCCGCCAGGTCGAGCGCCTCCCGGAAGGCCTTCTCCTGCTGGTCGTTCGCCGGGTGGTCCGGCTCGTCGGAGCAGGCGAAGTGTGACCAGACGCCGGTGACCCGGACGCGACCACGCTGCTCCTCCGCCCGCGCTGCGGCGAAGAGGGGCTCCCAAGTGCTCCGCGGCGCACCACCCCGGGAGAGGCCCGTGTCGACCTTGAGCTGGACGCGCGCGGGCCGGTCGGTCGTGGCCCCCGCGATCGCCGCGAGCTGGTGGGTCGTGGCGGCGGTGGCGTCGACATCCATCGCCACGGTGGGCCTGTAGTCGTGCCCGGGACCTGCCAGCCAGCACAGGATCCTGCCGGTGTCACCCGCCTCCCGGAGTGCCAGCGCCTCCTCGGGCGTGGCCACGCCGAGCCACTCCGCGCCGGCCTGCCGTGCGGCCCGGCCGACCTCGAGCATGCCGTGGCCGTAGCCGTCGGCCTTGACCACGACCATGAGCGCGGGGCCGTCCACCAGCTCGCGCAGCCGGCGCACGTTGTGCCGGACCGCGTCGAGGTCGACGACGATCTCGGCGTGCGGGCTGGGCGGGGCGGTCATCTCCGGGGCCCCGCGGAAGCGGTTCGGTGGGATGGTCTCATCGCTGCCATCCTCGCATCGGGCGGGTCAGCCCAGGAGCAGCCGCACGACCTCCGGGACGGCCGTGGCGACCTCCGGCGCCGAGAGCGGGCCGCCGGCGCCGGCGTAGGTCGCGGCCGCGCCGTGCAGCCACGCACCCACCGAGGCGGCGTCGAACGGGTCGAGACCGGCTGCGAGCAGCGACCCGACGAGCCCGGCGAGCACGTCCCCCGAGCCGGCCACGCCGAGCCACGCGGTGCCGGTGGTGTTGACCCGGACCCGGCCGTCCGGGGAGGCGACCAGGGTGCGCCGGCCCTTG
This sequence comes from Nocardioidaceae bacterium, assembly GCA_025980475.1. Lineage (GTDB taxonomy): Bacteria > Actinomycetota > Actinomycetes > Propionibacteriales > Nocardioidaceae > Marmoricola. The sequence continues at coordinate 18,310 of JAICXL010000031.1, forward strand.
AGCAGCACGACCGCGCCGTACTTGTCGGCCGCCGCGCACACGTGTTCGAGCTGACGTGCCTCGACGTCTGCGCGGTCGAGGCCGAGCATGGCGGCGAGCTCACCGGCGTGGGGGGTGAGTACGACGGGCACCTCGGCGCCCCTGAAGTGCCCGAGCCCGTCGGCGTCGACCAGGACGGGCACACCGTCGGCGAGCGCGTCGGCCAGCGCCTGCTGCGCGTCCGCGTCGCCACCCGAGCCGACGACCCAGGCCTGCACCCGGCCCTCCCCGACGACCACCTCCGGGTGGCTGGCCCGGACGGCGTCGGCGGCGCTGCCTGCGTAGCGGACCATTCCGCAGAGCCCGCTCGTCGCCCCTGAGGTGCACAGCACCGCCGCGCCCGGATAGCGCTCCGAGCCCGCCCGGACGCCGACGACACCGCGGGTGTACTTGTGGCCGGACGCCGCGGGAACCGGCAGCAACGAGGCGACGTCGTCGGCCTGGAGGGCGGTGACGGCCGGTCGGGACAGCTCGAGGCCGATGTCGACGAGCTCGACGGTGCCGCACGCACGGGCGGCCGGATCGACGAGGTGGCAGACCTTGTGGGTCCCGAAGGTGACGGTGACGTCCGCGGCCACGTGCGGGCCGTCGATCTGGCCGGTGTCCACGTCGACGCCGGACGGCACGTCCACCGCGACGACGACCGCGTCGGGGAAGCGCCCGACGGCATGCTGCGCGTCGGGTCGCAGCCCGGGTCGGCCGCCGATGCCGACGATGCCGTCGAGCACCACGTCGGGCTCGTGGGCGTCCTCGAGCCCGACGACCCGACCGCCCTGGCGGCGCAGCGCGGCGAGACCACCCGGATGGGCACGGTCGGAGAGCAGCACCGCCTCGACCCGGGCCCCGCGGCGGGCGAGCAGGGCCCCCGCATGGAGCGCGTCACCGCCGTTGTCCCCGGACCCGACGAGCACGAGGACGCGGGCGCCGTACACCTCCCCCAGCAGGTCGGCGACCGCGGCCGCCAGCCCGGCTGCGGCCCGCTGCATCAGCGTGCCGTCCGGCAACCCGCTCATCAGCGCCCGCTCCGCCGCCCGCACGTCCTCGACCCGGTGTCCCTGCCTCATCCCGCCATTATGTTCAGTTCCGGGTTCGGGCCCGTTCAGTTCCGCCTTTGGGCCCGTTGACTTCCGGGTAGGGGCCCGGCTTACGGCCCCGACCCCGAGCTCGACGGGCCACGAGGCCCAAGTCAACGGGCCACGAGGGCCAAGTCAACGAGACTCGAGCACGACCACGGCGGAGGCGATGCCGGCGTCGTGGGAGAGGGACAGGTGCACCGAGGCAACCCCGAGCTCCTCGGCCCGGGCGGCCACGGTGCGGGCCAGCGAGAAACGGGGCCGCCCCGACGGCTCGGTCACCACCTCCGCGTCGTGCCAGTCCATCCCCCGCGGAGCGCCGAGCGCCTTGGCGAGCGCCTCCTTCGCGGCGAACCGGGCGGCCAGCGACTGCAGCGGCAGCGACCGCTCGGACGGCGTGAACAGCCGGTCGCGCAACCGCGGGGTGCGCTCCAGCGACGCTGCGAAGCGCTCGATGTCGGCGACGTCGATGCCCACACCGACGATCATCGGCCGCCCGCGCCGGTCGCTCGCGGGGTGGTCATTCGACGGTGACCGACTTCGCCAGGTTGCGCGGCTGGTCCACGTCGTGGCCGAGCACGGTCGCCAGCTCGCACGCGAAGAGCTGCAGCGGCACCACGGCGACGAGCGGCTGCAGCAGCGTGGGCACGACGGGCAGCGGGATGGTGTCGTCGGCGTACGGCGCTACCTCCTGGTCACCCTCCTCGGCCAGCACGATCGTGCGCGCGCCTCGGGCCCGGATCTCCTGGATCGCGCTGGCCATCTTGTCGTGCAGCTGGTCGCGACCGCGCGGAGGCACGACGCAGAACACCGGCAGTCCTTCCTCGATGAGGGCGATCGGGCCGTGCTTGAGCTCCCCGGCCGCGAACCCCTCGGCGTGGATGTAGGCGAGCTCCTTGAGCTTCAGCGCACCCTCGAGCGCCACGGGATAGCCGGCGTGCCGACCGAGGAAGAGCACCGACCTGGTGTCGGCGTATCCCCGGGCGAGCTCGTAGACCTTCTCCGCCTCGTCCAGCATCTGCTGCACGTGGCCGGGCATCCGCTGCAGCTCCTCGACCACGGCGGCGATCTCGTCGCCGAACTTCGTGCCGCGCACCTGCGCCAGGTAGAGCCCGAGGAGGTAGCAGGCCACCAGCTGGGTCAGGAATCCCTTGGTCGACGCGACCCCGATCTCGGGTCCCGCGTGGGTGTAGATCACCGCGTCGGACTCCCGCGGGATCGTGGAGCCGTTGGTGTTGCAGATAGCCAGCACCTTGGACCGCTGGGCGCGGGCGTGCCGGATCGCCATCAGCGTGTCGGCGGTCTCCCCGGACTGGCTGATCGCTACGACCAGGGTGTTGCGGGTCAGGATGGGGTCGCGGTAGCGGAACTCGTGGGCGAGCTCGACCTCGCACGGGATCCGGGTCCAGTGCTCGACGGCGTACTTGGCGACCAGCCCGGCGTAGTGGGCGGTGCCGCACCCGACGATGACGATCTTGTCGATGTCGCGCAGCTCCTCGTCGGAGATCCGGACCTCGTCGAGCTGGAGGGCGCCGGTCTCGTCGTGGCGACCGAGGAGGGCGTCGGCCACGGCCCGCGGTTGCTCGAAGATCTCCTTGCGCATGAACCAGTCGAAGCCGTCCTTCTCGGCCGCCGACAGGTCCCAGTCGACGTGGTAGCGCCGCCCCTCCGCCGGGTTGCCGTCGAAGTCGGTCACCGAGACGTCGGAGCGGGTGATCGTGACCACCTGGTCCTGACCGAGCTCGAGCGCCTCCCGGGTGTGCTCGATGAAGGCCGCGACGTCGGAGCCGAGGAAGTTCTCCCCCTCGCCGATGCCGACCACGAGCGGTGAGTTGCGGCGGGCGGCCACCACGCGGGCCGGGTCCTCACCGTCGACGGCGACCAGGGTGAAGGCGCCCTCGAGTCGGCGGCAGACCGCCTGCATCGCCGCAGTCAGGTCCGCGCCGCGGTCGAGCTCCGCCTCGACGAGGTGGGCGGCGACCTCGGTGTCGGTCTCGGAGACCAGGTCGTGGCCGGCGCGCTCGAGCTCGTCGCGCAGCGTGGCGAAGTTCTCGATGATGCCGTTGTGCACGAGCGCGACGCGCCCCTTCGCGCCGAGGTGCGGGTGCGCGTTGAGGTCGTTGGGCGCGCCGTGCGTGGCCCAGCGGGTGTGCCCGATGCCGGTCGTGGAGGCAGGCAGCGGGCTCCCCTCCATGGCCTTCTCGAGGTTGGCCAGCTTGCCGGCGCGCTTGTCGAAGGCGATCTCCCCGTCACTGACCAGCGCGACGCCGGCGGAGTCGTAGCCGCGGTACTCCAGCCGGCGCAGTCCGTCGATCACGACGTCCCGCGCCTGCTTCCCCCCGACATATCCGACGATCCCGCACATGGGCCGAACTCTACCGGCGGCAGCCGCAGGGGACCGCCCCTCTAGGGTCGTGCCATGCGCGACTCCGTCACCGTCCACATGGATGCCGAGCCGATGGCGGTCTGGGACCTGCTCAGCGACGTCACCCGGATCGGCGAGTTCAGCCCGGAGACGTTCGAGGCCCGGTGGACCCGCGGCTCCACCGGGCCGGCGGTCGGCGCGCACTTCAAGGGGCACGTGAAGCGCAACGGCATCGGGCCGACGTACTGGACCCTGTGTCGCGTGGACCGCTGCGACCCCGGGAGGGCGTTCGAGTTCACCGTGGTCGGTGCGGGTCGCGACGTGAACACGTGGGGCTACCTGATCGAGCCCGCAGGCGACGGCGTCGACGTCACCGAGTACTTCCGGCTCGATCCGCACCCGCTGCTGAGGGCCTACTGGGCGCTGCTCGGCTGGGCCCGGGGGCGGACGAACCGCAACGGCATGCGGACCACCCTGGAGCGGATCAGGGCGGTCGTGGAGCGGCCGGCGGAAGGCAGCGCCTGATGGCCAACGGCGCCACGTCGAGTGAGGCGTCGCCGTACGTCGAGCTCGAGCGCGACGCTTGGGCCGAGCTGGGGCGCAACACCGACCAGCCACTCTCCGGGGACGAGGTCGAGCAGGTGCGCGGCCTCGGCGACCACCTAGACGTCGACGAGGTGCAGCAGGTCTACCTCCCGCTGTCGCGGCTGCTGAGCATGTACGTCGAGGCAGCCGGAGCGCTCCATCGTGCGCAGGAGTCGTTCCTGCACCGACCGCAACCGCCGCGCACGCCGTTCGTGGTCGGGCTGGCGGGATCCGTGGCGGTCGGCAAGTCCACCACGGCCCGGGTGCTGCAACAGATGTTGGCCCACTGGCCGGCGCATCCCTCGGTGTCGCTGGTGACCACCGACGGGTTCCTCTACCCCAACGCCGAGCTGGAGCGTCGCGGGCTGATGCACCGCAAGGGGTTCCCCGACTCCTACGACCGCAAGGCGCTGCTGAAGTTCGTCATCGACATCAAGTCCGGCAGGGACGAGGTCGAGGCGCCCGTCTACTCCCACCTCACCTATGACGTCACCGACGACAAGGTCTGCATCCGGCACCCCGACATCGTGATCGTCGAGGGCCTCAACGTCCTCCAGCCGGCAGCCACTCGCCCAGACGGACGCACTGGCCTGGCCATCAGCGACTTCTTCGACTTCACCGTCTACGTCGACGCGGCGACGAAGGACATCAGGCGGTGGTACACCGAGCGCTTCCTGCGGCTGCGCGAGACCGCCTTCCGCGACCCCGCTTCGTACTTCGCGAAGTATGCCGGGCTCTCCCACGAGGAGGCCGTTACCGAGGCGAGCCGGATCTGGGACGAGATCAACGGCCCCAACCTGAAGCAGAACGTGGAGCCGACCCGGTCGCGGGCCACGCTGGTGCTGCGCAAGGACCACGACCACTCCGTTCGTTGGGTCCGGCTGCGCAAGCTGTGACCCTCAGTCCCCCGGCCACTCGCCGGTGGCCCGCTGGAACGCGCGCGCCCCGCTGCGCTGGATCACAGCCTTCACGATCGCGAAGATCGCGCCCTGGACCGCAGCGGCGATCAGCACCTGCCGCATGCCGTACTCCGACTCGAGCGCCTTCGGAGAGTCGGACTCCTCGCCCGGCGTGGCGTACTTCCAGATCTGCTTGAAGAGCGCGCCCGCGATCACCCCGCCGAGCAGGCTGCTCGCCAGTCCGAAGGGGCGGAAGAGGATCTTGGCCGACGTGCTGCCCTGCTGCTCCTTGCGCATGCTCAACCCTTCTTCCGGCGGCGACGACGGCGCCACACCGTCAGCGCGAGCAGCAGCACGGCACCGGCGGCCGCGGCGATCGGGATCGCGGGCTGCTCCTGCATCCGCCGCACGGCCTGCTCGCGACCCTCCTGCGCTTGCTCCTTGAGCCGGCTCTTCACGTCCAGCCGGTGGCTCAGCGCGTCCACGGTGTTGCCGAGCTGCTCCCGCGTGGCGGCGATGTCGGCCTCGATCTGGTCCTTCGACCGCGGCTCTGTGGAGGTGTCGGCGGTCCCGGGCTCCACGACCGGCTCCTCAGGCGGTGTCGTCACGGTGGCGGGCCTCCTTGACCTCTTCGACGTCGAGACGGGCGCTGGCCATGGCGTGCTCCGGCTTGGCCGGGGTGCCCCGGTCGACCTGCTTCTTGCCCACCATCGCCGCGACACCCGCGGCCACGAACAACAGCGCAGTGACGATCAGCGCGGACAGCCACCACGGCAGCACGATCGCAAGCGCGATCATCGCGGTGGCGATGGCCGCGGCGAGTCCGTAGAGCCCGAGCAGTCCAGCGGTGCTGAACAGCCCGGCACCGAGACCGAGGTGCTTGGCCTTCTCGGTGAGCTCCACCTTGGCCAGCTCGATCTCCTTGCGGACCAGCTCGGTGGACTGGGCGGAGAGACGGCTGAGCAGCTCGGCCGTGGTCGGCTCGGTGGCCCGCCCCTGTGACGGCATCTGCGCCGCCGTGGGTTCAGCGGCCACGGGCCGGGCCGAGCTCGGCTGTGGTTCAGGCATGCCGGCCCCCTGCGGAGCCCGTCCGGGAGGCGCCGCCAGTTCCTGGCAGGTGGCCCTGCACCTGGCTCTGGACCTGGCTCTGGACCTGGTCCCGGGCCTGCTGCACCTTGGGGTCGGACCAGAGCCGTTGTGCCTGGGACCGGATCTGCTCATAGCGCTCGCGTCCGTCGCGGGTACCGAGCACGTAGCCCACAGCACCGCCGACGAGCAGCATTGCCTTGCCCTTCACCGATCTCTCCCTTCGTCGGATCGCGCTGCCCCCGGTGCCCGGTAGCGGCCGGATCAAACAAGCGTGGTCCGGCCTACGTCGCGTCGTTGGTCAGCCGAGGGGCTTCTGGAACTCATCCAGCCGATCGACCGCGCAGAAGCCCATCGCGTCGTTCACGGCGACCATGAGCGCGTTGACCTCGGCGTTCCAGGTCCGCGGGCCCAGCGGTCCGGTCGTCGAAGGGGTCGAGCTCGGTGATCTCCACGGCCGCGAGGCCAGGGCGATCCCGCCCTGCGAGCATGGGGTTATCCCAGCGCGAGACGCTCCTGCACCACTCCGGCCAGCCGGTCGGCGACCGTGCGCGCCTGGTCCGCGGTGGCAGCCTCGACCATCACCCGCACGAGCGGCTCCGTGCCCGAGGGACGCAGCAGGACCCGGCCCGTGTCGCCCAGCTCGGCCTCGGCCTCGGCCACCGCAGCAGCGAGCGCGACGTCGTCGGTGCGCGCTCGGTCGACGCCGGGCACGTTGACCAGCACCTGCGGCATCCGGGTGATCACCGAGGCCAGCTCGGCGAGCGGTCTGCCGGTCTCGGCGACCCGGTCGAGCACCTGCAGCGCCGTGAGCAGGCCGTCGCCGGTGGTGGCATGCCGGCTCAGGATGAGGTGGCCGGACTGCTCTCCGCCCAAGGTGTAGCCGCCGGCGTTCATCGCCTCGAGGACGTAGCGGTCCCCCACCTTGGTCTGGAGCACGCGGATGCCGGCGTCGCGCATGGCCAGCACGAAGCCGAGGTTCGACATGACGGTGGCGACCACGGTGTCCTCGTGCAGCTCGGCGTGCTCGCGCATCGCCAGGGCCAGGACGGCCATCAGCTGGTCTCCGTCGACGACCTGCCCGGAACCGTCCACGGCCAGGCACCTGTCGGCGTCACCGTCGAGCGCGAAGCCGAGGTCGGCGCCCTGCTCCACGACCGTCTTCTGCAGTACCTCGAGGTGGGTGGAACCGCAGCCGGCGTTGATGTTCAGACCGTCTGGGTGGTCGTGGACGGCGATCACCTCGACACCGGCATCACGCAACGCCCGCGGACCGACGACCGACGCGGCGCCGTCGGCGCAGTCGAGGACGACCCGTACGCCGGACGACGGTCGGTGCCCCACGGTGGAGACGAGGTGTGCGGAGTACTCCGCCACAGCGGTCTCGTGAGCGCGCACCCGACCGACGTCGCCGCCGGTGGGCCGCTCCCAGGGCTCGCGCAGCTCGCGCTCGATGGCTTCCTCGACCGCGTCGTCGAGCTTGGCTCCGCCCCGGCCGAGGAACTTGATGCCGTTGTCGGGCATCGGGTTGTGGGAGGCCGAGAGCACGACGCCGAGGTCGGCCCCCAGCGAACCGGTCAGCCAGGCGACGCCCGGCGTCGGCAGCTCTCCGAGCAGGAGCACGTCGACGCCCGCGGAGGCGAGGCCGGCGACCACGGCGGCCTCGAGGAACTGGCCGGAGATCCGTGTGTCGCGACCGACCACGGCCAGCGGGCGGTGACCGGCGAAGGAGCCCCGCTCGGCGAGCACGTGGGCAGCCGACACCGAGAGGTCCAGAGCCAGCTCCGCGGTCAGATGACCGTTGGCCAGCCCCCTGACCCCGTCCGTGCCGAAGAGGCGGGAGCTCACGAGACGGCTGACTACCGCTTGCTGAACTGCGGCGCCTTGCGGGCCTTCTTCAGGCCGGCCTTCTTCCGCTCGATCACGCGGGCGTCACGGGTGAGCAGACCGGCCCTCTTGAGCGCAGGACGGTTGGCGTCGAGGTCGACGGCGTTCAGCGCGCGGGCCACCCCGAGACGCAGCGCGCCCGCCTGTCCGGTGATGCCGCCACCGTGGATGCGGGCGATCACGTCGAAGCGACCCTCCAGCTGGGTGGTCACGAAGGGCTCGTTGACGACCTGCTGGTGGAGCTTGTTGGGGAAGTAGGAGTCGAGCGTGCGGCCGTTCACCGTCCAGTTGCCGGTGCCCGGGACGATGCGCACGCGCGCGACCGCCTCCTTGCGCCGGCCGGTGGCCGAGGCGGGGGCGACCGTGGCGGGCCGGGCCGGGGTGTCGGCGCCGGGCGCGCTCTCGGAGGAGTAGGCGACACCGCTCTCGTCGACGGTGTAGGCGTCCTCGGCGCTCTCGGTGGGGGTGTTGCTCTCGGCGACTGCGTCAGTCACGGGCTGTTCCTTACCTTGGCTCTGGGAGAAGTCTGGGGATTACTGCGAGACCTGCTGGATCTCGAACGGCTTGGCCTTCTGGGCCTGGTGCGGGTGTTCGGGACCGGCGTAGACCTTCAGCTTCTTCAGCATCCGGCGACCGAGGCGGTTCTTGGGCAGCATGCCCCAGACGGCCCTCTCGACGGCCTTGCGGGCGTCCTTCTCGAGCAGGTCGCCCATCGGCGTGGCCGACAGGCCGCCCGGGAACCCCGAGTGGTGGTAGGACAGCTTCTTGGTGGCCTTGTCCCCGGACAGGGACACCTTCGAGGCGTTAACGATGATGACGAAGTCACCCGTGTCCACGTGGGGGGCGAAGATCGGCTTGTGCTTGCCGCGCAGCAGGGTGGCCGCCTGCACGGCGAGGCGGCCGAGACGGACGTCGGTGGCGTCGATGACGTGCCACTCGCGCTGGACGTCGCCGGCCTTCGGACTGTAGGTGCGCACGTGTTGCTCGCTTCTCGTTCGTGACCCGCCCAGGGCTGCTCCCCGGGCGGAGTGGATCTGCTGCTGCGACTTCTGACGAACTCTGCCCGCCTCTCCGGCCGGGGCCGGCGGCGAGTCTGCATCACGGCCACAACGAACCGTGACGCGGCAGGAGTCGCGACGTACCAGACTAGCGGCGGGTCCCGGAGGGCGTCAAAACGGGACGCGGTTTGGCCACCCCTCCCGGCGGGGGAATAGGTTGGGAGAGAAGCAAGACTGAGACGACAGGAGCCGACGTGAACGACGAAGCGGCCAAGGAGACCCTGACCGTCCGCGACAACCGGACCGGCAAGGAGTACGAGATCCCGATCGCCGAGGGGACGATCAAGGCCGCTGACCTGGGCCAGATCAAGGTCGGCGACGACGCCCCCGGGCTGGCGACCTACGATCCCGGATTCGTCAACACCGCCTCGTGCAAGAGCTCGGTGACCTTCATCGACGGCGCCAAGGGCGTGCTGGAGTACCGCGGCTACCCGATCGAGCAGCTGGCCGAGAAGTCGACGTTCCTGGAGGTGGCCTACCTGCTCATCCACGGCGACCTGCCGAGCAAGGAGCAGTACGACACCTGGGTGCACGAGATCACCTTCCACACCTTCGTGCACGAGAACGTCAAGACCTTCATGCACGGCTTCCGCTACGACGCCCACCCGATGGGCATGCTGATGGCGTCCGTGGGCGCGCTGTCCACCTTCTACCCCGAGTCGGCGAACATCTCCGACCCCGACAACCGGCACATGCAGATCGTCAGGATGATCGCGAAGATGCCGACCCTCGGCGCCTGGTCGTTCCGTCACGCGCAGGGCAAGCCGTTCGTCTACCCCGACAACGAGCTCGGCTACACCGCCAACTTCCTGTCGATGCTGTTCCGGATGAGCGAGGACCGCTTCGCTGCCGACGAGCGGCTGGTCAAGGCCCTCGACGTGCTGTTCATCCTGCACGCCGACCACGAGCAGAACGCGTCGACCAACGCGGTCAGGTCGGTCGGCTCCACCCAGGTCGACCCCTACTCGGCGGTGGCGGCCGGCGTGGGCGCGCTG
>JAICXL010000104.1 GCA_025980475.1 Nocardioidaceae bacterium
CGATGAAGCCGGGGTCCTGGTGGGAGAAGCCGTTGTGGTCCTGGCGCCACACGTGCGAGGTGAGCAGGTAGTTCAGCGACGAGATCCGGGGTCGCCACTCGAGCTCGCGACTGGTCTTCAGCCACTTGGCGTGCTGGTTGAACATCGAGTCGATGATGTGGATGAACGCCTCGTAGCAGGAGAACAACCCGTGCCGGCCGGTGAGCAGGTAGCCCTCCAGCCAGCCCTGGCACATGTGCTCGGAGAGGATCTCCAGGACGCGTCCGTGGTGCCCGAGGTGCTCGTCGGTCGGCAGGATCTCCCCGGCGAAGACCTTCTCGGTGACCTCGTAGACGGCTCCGAGCCGGTTGGAAACGGTCTCGTCGGGGCCGAACAGCCGGAAGTTGTCGGGGTTGGCGGCCATCACGTCGCGCAGCCAGGTGCCGAGCACGCGGGTCGGTTCGTGGATGGACGCCCCTGGCCCGGCCACCTCGACGGCCTGCTCGCGGAAGTCGGGCAGCCGCAGCGGCCGGCGCAGCAGGCCGCCGTTGGCGTGCGGGTTGGCGCTCATCCGCCGATTCCCCTTCGGAGCAAGGGCCCTGAGCTCCTGAACGGGGGCGCCGGTGTCGTCGAAGAGCTCCTCAGGCCGGTACGACGCCAGCCAGCGCTGCAGCTGCCGGAGGTGCTCCCCGTTGGTGCGCGGACCGGTCAGCGGCACCTGGTGGGCCCGCCAGGTGCCCTCCACCTGCACGCCGTCGACCTCCTTCGGACCGGTCCAGCCCTTGGGCGTGGCCAGCACGATCATCGGCCAGACCGGCCGCTCGCCGAGCCCACCGGTGCGCGCCTGCTGCTGGATCTCCCGGATCCGGGCGTGCGCGCGGTCCAGCGCGGCCGCCAGCTGTCGGTGGACGTCGACCGGGTCGTCGCCCTGCACCCAGATCGGTTCGTGGCCGTAGCCGCGCATCAGGTCGTCGAGCTCGTCGGTGGGGATCCGCGCCGGCACCGTCGGGTTCGCGATCTTGTAGCCGTTGAGCGCCAGAACCGGGAGCACCGCACCGTCGCACGTCGGGTCGACGAACTTGTTGGCGTGCCAGGACCCCGCCAGCGGACCGGTCTCCGACTCGCCGTCACCGACCACCGCGACGACGAGGAGGTCGGGGTTGTCCATCGCGGCTCCGTACGCATGGGACAGCACGTAGCCGAGCTCGCCGCCCTCGTGGATCGACCCCGGGGTCTCCGGGGCCGCGTGGCTGGGCACCCCGCCGGGGAAGGAGAACTGCCGGAAGAGGTGCCGCATCCCGTCCCGGTCCTGGCTGACACGGGGGTAGACCTCGCTGTAGGTGCCCTCGAGCCAGCCGTTCGCGGTCAGCGCGGGACCGCCGTGGCCCGGGCCGGCGAGGAAGATCGCGTCGACGTCGCGCTCGCGGATCAACCTGTTGACGTGGGCGTAGACGAGGTTGAGGCCGGGCGTCGTACCCCAGTGGCCCAGCAGTCGCGGCTTGATGTCCTCCGGGGTGAGCGCGTCGGCCAGCAGCGGGTTGTCGAGCAGGTAGATCTGGCCGACCGAGAGGTAGTTCGCCGCACGCCACCAGGCGTCGATCCCGGCCAGGTCGTCGGGCAGTTGCGCGTCAGTTTCCGGCATCTGTCGAACCTACCCCGGCCCGCAGGGGGTCAGTCAGGTCCGTTCGTTGCTGCGCCGGCGTCGGTCTCGGGCAGGGGCTGCAGCAGCTGCAGCAGGTGATAGGTACGACGGCCCGCCTGCTCCTGCCCCTGCGTCCGTGCGTGCCAGCGCCTCGTCATCGCGGTCAACTCCTCGGCGAGCTCCACGGCCTCGTCCCTGGTGAGCGCGACGGAGTCCTCGATCACGGTGACCGAGGTGTCCTGCTCCCGCTCGAAGGCGTAGGCGGAGTCGACCAGGGCATGCGCCCGGGCCGCCATCTGCCGGCGGAAGACGCTCACGGCCGCCTTGCCACCCGGGGTGTCCTCCAGCCCGGCCAGGTGCAGCTCGGTGGCCTCCTCCTCCACGCGCCACACCCGGTCGCGGCCATCGCGGGCCAGCTCCGGCGCCTCCACCACGAGCCCGTACTTGGCCAGCTGCCGCAGGTGGAAGCTGGCCTGGTTGGCCGGGATGCCGATCCGCCGGGCCACATCCGCGGCCCGCATCGGCCCCACCGCGCTGAGCTCCGAGAGCACGCGGTTGCGCACCGGGTGGGCGATCGCGCGCAGCACCCGAGGATCGACCGGGTCGCCGCCGTCCTTCCGAGCTGCCATGGCCGCCATCCTAGCCGAGTTTCGCACGAACACTTGCGCACGTCACCTTGCGCACGTTAGCGTGCGCATTGTGACCGGATTCCGCGAGCTCGCCCGCAACCGCGACTTCACCGTGCTCTGGGGCGGGGAGGCGGTCAGCCAGCTCGGCTCGTCGGTGTCGATGTTCGTCCTCCCGCTGCTGGGCTACGCGTTGACCGGCTCGGCCACGATGGCCGCGCTCGGTGAGGCTGCCTTCCTGCTCGGGATGGTCTCGATGCTGCTGCCCGCCGGCGTGCTCGCCGACCGGTTCGACCGGCGCCGGCTGATGCTGTGCTCGAGCACGGCCGGCGTGGCGGTCTACGCCGTACTCGCCGTCGCCACCGTCAGCGGAGTGCTCACCATCTGGGGCCTGGTCGCGGGGGCACTGCTCACCGGGGTGGCCGCCGGGCTCTACGGGCCGGCGGAGCTGTCGGCGGTGCGCAGTATCGTGCCCGACGAACAGCTGCCGACCGCGCTGAGCCAGAACCAGGCGCGGCAGCACCTCGCGAGCCTGCTCGGTGGGCCCGTCGGCGGGCTGCTCTACACGCTCTCCCGGGCGGTGCCCTTCGTGGCCAACCTGGTCAGCTACCTGGCGTCGGCCCTCGCGCTGCTGATGCTCCGGACCGACCTTTCCGCGCCCGCGCGTCCGGAGCCGACGAGGGTCCGCGCCGACCTGCGGGAGGGCTTCGCCCACGTCTGGCGGAACCCGCTCTTCCGCACGTTGCTCTGCTACGGCTCGCTGTCGAACCTGGTCGTGAACGCGGTGTTCTACGTGGCGATCCTGCGGATGGTCACCACCGGGGTGTCCCCGACCGCGATCGGGCTGGTGGAGACCTTCGCCGGGACCGGCGGGATCCTCGGCGCGCTGGCCGCGCCGTGGCTGATCGACCGGATGCGCACCGGCGTGCTCACCGTGGTGGTCGCCTGGAGCTGGGTGCCGCTCGTCGTACCCCTCGCGTTCACCGCGTCGCCCCTCGTGGTCGGCCCGTGCGTCGGCCTCGGGCTGCTGCTCAACCCGGCCGGCAACGCGGCCACGAGCTCCTACCGGGTGGCGGTGACCCCGGCACGGCTGCAGGGCCGGATCGGCTCGACGATGCAGTTCGGCGGGATGGTGACGATCCCGCTGGCCCCGGTGCTCGGGGGCGTGCTGCTGCACGAGCTCGGCGCGATGACCGCGACCTGGGTGCTGATGGCGCTGGTCACCGCCTCGGCCTTGATCCCGACGCTGAGCAGGTCGCTGCTGTCGGTGCCGCGGCCGGCGCAGTGGCCGCGGGTCGACGTCGAGGAGCCGGTCGTCGCCTGACCTTCCTGTCGGCCCGCGCCGGGGCTCAGGTCGTCGGCACCCAGAAGCGCAGCTTGGTGCCACGCTGGTCCTCGAGCACCCCGCCGCACGTCTGGATGACCTTCCGCGACGCGACATTTCCTTCGTCGCAGGTGACCAGCGCGGGGTCGATCCCGAGCCGGGCGGCAACCGGGAGTGCGGCGCGCAGCATCGCGGTGGCATGGCCCTGGCGGCGACGGGAGCGGCGTACGTCGTAGCCGATGTGGCCGCCGACCTCGCGCAGCTCGTCGGTCAGGTCATGCCGGATCGACATCCGGCCGATGTACTCCGCTTTCCCTTCCGGACCCTCGACCCACCACAGGTTGGTGTTGTGCACCCAGCCCTCGGCCACCGGCCCGCTGGACTCGGCCAGCTTGTCGGCAACGAACGCGGCGAAGCCCTCCTCACTGTCCCAGCTGTCACCGTAGCGCTCGAGGTCGCTGCCGATCCCGGAGCCGTCACCGGCGCGACCCTCGTCGGCGAACTCCCGCATCGCCGCCAGGTAGGACTGCCGGAGACGGACGTCGGGACGGACGAACCTGGCCATCCGCGGTCAGCCGAACGCGTTCGGGAGCGTGCCGGTCCAAGCGGTCCGGAGCTCGTCGAGCGGGACCTCGAAGGCGGCCTCGACGACCAATGCGTCGCCGCCGGTCCGCCCCAGCTCGGTGAGGGGTACGGCGGCCTCGCCCGCCATCGCCTCCAGGGCAGCGGCCTGCTCGTCGGCCACCGACACCAGCACCCGGCCGCCCGACTCGGAGAAGAGGGCGAGGAACGCGTCCGGGCCAGAACTCCCGACTCGACGGGCCGGAACTCCCAACTCGACGGGGGGGAGGGAGACGGTGGCGCCGACGCCGTGGCGCAGGCAGGACTCGGCCAGCGCCTGGGCGAGGCCGCCGTCGGACAGGTCGTGCGCGGAGGCGAGCACCTGGTCGCGGGACAGCGCGACCAGCAGGGCAGACAGCCGCTTCTCGGCGTCGAGGTCGACCACCGGCGGACGACCGCCGAGATGGCCGTGCACGACGTGCGCCCACTCCGACCCGGAGAGCTCCTCGCGCGTCTCCCCCAGCAGGAACAACCGCTGGTCCGGTGCGGTGAACCCGGTCGGGGTGCGGCGTCGTACGTCCTCGATCACACCGAGCACCGCCACCACCGGGGTGGGCAGGACGGCCGTCGAGCCGGTCTGGTTGTAGAGGCTGACGTTGCCGCCGGTGACCGGGATCCCGAGCCCGGCGCAGGCGTCCTTGAGCCCCCGGCAGGCCTCGGCGAACTGCCACATCACGGCCGGGTCCTCGGGCGACCCGAAGTTCAGGCAGTCGCTGATGGCCAGCGGCGTCGCGCCGGCGGTGGAGACGTTGCGCCAGGCCTCGAGGAGGGCGAGCTGGGCGCCGGCGTAGGGGTCAAGCATCGCGAACCGGCCGTTGCAGTCGGTGGCGACCGCGACGCCGAGGCCGGTCTGTTCGTCGATCCGGACCATGCCGGCGTCAGACGGCTGTGCGAGCACGGTGTTGCCCTGGACGTAGCGGTCGTACTGGTCGGTGATCCACGACTTGTCGCACAGGTTCGGGCTGGCCACCAGCCGCAGCAGCGTGTCGCGAAGCTCCGCGCCCGAGGACGGCCGCGGCAGCGCCTCCGCCGCGTCGGCCTGCAGCGCGTCCTGGGCGTCCGGCCGGGTGAGGGGGCGGTGGTAGGTCGGGCCCTCGTGCGCGACGGTCCGGGGAGGGACGTCCACGATCCGCTCGCCGTGCCAGTCCACCTGCAGGTGCTCGCCACCGGTGACCTCGCCGATCACGGTGGCGTCGACCTCCCACTTCGCGCAGATGGCGAGGAAGCGGTCGACGTCGGCAGGCTCGACGACCGCCATCATCCGCTCCTGCGACTCGCTCATCAGGATCTCCTCGGGTGCCAGTGAGGAGTCGCGCAGCGGCACCAGGTCGAGGTCGACGTGCATGCCGCCGTCCCCGGCCGAGGCCAGCTCGGAGGTCGCGCAGGAGAGCCCCGCGCCGCCGAGGTCCTGGATGCCGGCCACCACCCCGGCGCGGAAGAGCTCGAGCGTGCACTCGATCAGCAGCTTCTCCATGAAGGGGTCGCCGACCTGCACGCTGGGCCGCCTGGAGGGCAGGGCCGGGCCGTCCCCCGGCTCGACGGAGTCGAAGGTCTCCGAGGCGAGCACCGACACCCCGCCGATGCCGTCGCCGCCGGTGCGGGCGCCGTAGAGGATGACCTTGTTGCCGATGCCGCTGGCCTTGGCCAGGTGCAGGTCCTCGTGCCGCAGGACGCCCACGCAGAGCGCGTTGACCAACGGGTTGCCGGCATAGGTGGCGTCGAAGACCGCCTCACCGCCGATGTTGGGCAGGCCGAGGCAGTTGCCGTAGCCGCCGACGCCCGCGACGATCCCGGGCAGCACGCGGTGGGTGTCGTCGGCCTCCAGGGGACCGAAGCGGAGGGGGTCCATCACTGCGACCGGACGGGCGCCCATCGCGAGGATGTCGCGCACGATGCCGCCGACACCTGTGGCCGCCCCCTGGTAGGGCTCGACGTAGGACGGAAGGTTGTGCGACTCGACCATGAAGGTGACCGCGTATCACTGCCCGACGTCGATCACGCCGGCGTTCTCGCCGATGCCGGCGAGCGTCTTGCCCAGTGGTGTCTCCTGGGACAGCTCGCTGAACTGCTTCAGGTGCACCTTGGAGGACTTGTAGGAGCAGTGCTCGCTCCACATCACGGAGTACATCGCCAGCTCGGAGCTCGTCGGGCGGCGACCGAGGATCTCGCGGATCCGGGCGTACTCATCGGCCTTGAGGCCCAGCTCGGCCCACGGCTGGTCACGGCCGGCGTCCGCCGCCGCGGCGGCGACGGTGTCCAGGGCCTGCTGCCGGGCCTGCTGCCGGGCCTGCTGCCGGGCCTGCTGCCGGGCCTGCTGCTGCCGGGTCTGCTGCACGACGGCCATCCTAGGTGCGGCATCCGGCTCACGTGCATGCCGGCCTCATCCGCGGGGAACCGCACAGCGCCCGCCGAACACCTCCCGTCGGCCGGTTTCGCTGCCCTCTCGGGCACCTGGTGCGAAGGAGTCGGAAGATGACCGACGAGACCCCTGAGGAAGAGCAGGACGAGCGTCGGGTCGACCCGCCCGGCAACGAGGAGCAGACCGGGCGCGAGGCCGACCCGGACGGCAACTTCGCGGGTGGCGACGCGGTCACGCCCGAGGACAGGCCGGGCGGCCGCATCCCCGAGGAGCACGACGGCAACTTCGGCGACGACCCCGTCGACGAGGACGGCTGACGCGGCCCGTCAGCGCACCACGGTGGCGAGCACCGAGGTGAAGAAGCCGAGCCCGTCGGTGCCGGGACCGCAGAGGTCCTCGACGGCGTGCTCGGGGTGTGGCATCAGGCCGACCACGTTGCCGCGCTCGTTGGCGACGCCGGCGATGTCGCGCTGCGAGCCGTTGGGGTTGCCCAGGTAGCGTGCGACGACCCGCCCATCACCCTCGAGGCGGTCCAGGGTGCCCCGGTCGGCGACGTAGGAGCCCTCCCCGTTCTTCAGCACGATGGTGACCTCGGCGCCCTCGGCGTAGGCCGAGGTCCAGGCGGTGCGGCTGCTCTCGATGCGCAGCCGCTGGTCGCGACAGCCGAACCTGCGGTGGTTGTTGCGGATCAGCGCGCCGGGCAGCAGGTGCGACTCGCACAGGACCTGGAAGCCGTTGCAGATGCCGAGCACCGGCATCCCGCGGCCCGCTGCCTCGACCACCTCGGTCATCACGGGGGCGAAGCGGGCGATCGCCCCGCAGCGGAGGTAGTCGCCGTACGAGAAGCCGCCGGGCAGGACCACCGCGTCGACGCCCTTCAGGTCGTGGTCGCCGTGCCACACAGGGACAGCCTCACCGCCGGCAAGACGGACGGCGCGGCCCGCATCGGCATCGTCGAGCGAGCCGGGGAAGGTCACGACCCCGATCCTCACCTCTCCACCTCGACGACGTAGTCCTCGATCACCGGGTTGGACAGCAGCGTCTCGGCCATCCGGTGGACCTCGGCGAGGCGCGCCTCGGTCAGCTCGCCGTCGAGCTCGATCTCGAAGCGCTTGCCCTGGCGCACGTCGCTCACGCCGGTGAACCCGAGCCGCGGCAGCGCGCCCTGCACCGCCTTGCCCTGCGGGTCCAGGATCTCGGGCTTGGGCATGACGTCGACGACGACACGCGGCATAAGGAGTTCTCCCTACGGAGTCGGTGCTGGCGGCGGTCAGTCTAGATGAGCTCGCGCTTGAGGATCTTCCCGGTCGCAGTCATCGGCAGGCTCGGGACG
>JAICXL010000084.1 GCA_025980475.1 Nocardioidaceae bacterium
GCTCCGTCACGGGCGCGTTCACGACTGCCGCGCTCATGCCTCGTTCTCCATCACGATCTCCTGCGCGAGGTCCTCGATCACCGAGACGACATCCCAGCGGCCATCGGCGAAGCCCTTGCGGTAGGCCACGCGCTCAGCCTCGGTGGCGAAGTCGTACTCCAGGCTCAGGACTTCGTTGGCCCGAGTGGTGACGCCGACGAGTGCCGTCCTCGCGGTCGCCGCGCTCATGACAGACCCTCGGCGCGACGGACGGCGAGCCGGCACGTCTCCAGGACGTGGATGGCCTCGGCGAGCAGATCGCCCGGCGAGCGCGTGTGATCCCCGGACTGGTAGTGCACCTCGTCGTGGTCGACGTCGAGCACGATCACGACGGTGCCGCCGGTCGAGTCGGCTCCGCACGGGATCCCGTCGCCGCCGGGCTTCCCGACCTTGTCCTGACCGCGGGCGAGGATCACCGAGATGTCGCCGTTCTCCATGAGGTGCATGCACTGGTCGCTCGCGGTGCAGACCCTCAGGTGCAGCGCCGAGATGGACAGGTCCGCGTCGGGCGCGCCGAGGCGCTTGCTGGTCGTAGTAATGGTCATGGTGCGTTCCCTTCTGCCCGGGCGAATCTCGCCCGATAACCTGACCCACAATGCTCCGAATCGACAGGCGGTGTAAGCGTCAACGCACAACGCTTACGAGGTAGGCACCCCGAAGATGCCCGGCGAGCCGCCGCGGGTGCAGCCCAGCAAGAAGGTCGCCGGGCACTGGGACGAGAGCGGAGAGCGGGTGGAGGGATGACCGGTCGCGCGGACCGCCCTACAGGCCGGTGACGCCTTCCTCGCCGAAGCCCTCGGCCTGCTCGTCGAAGGTCTCGTGCTCGAGCAGGTGCAGCACCGGGACGCCGAGCTTGCGGCGGGCGCGCGAGGTCCAGTCGAGGTGGAAGAACTCCGAGACCACGTGGGAGCGGGTCAGGATGATCGCCTCACGCCCGTCGACGTCCTTGACCTTCGCGGCCAGCGCCTCGATCGGGTCGAGCGTGACGGTGTCACCGGTCGCCACGGCGCCGGTCCGGGCCAGCTCGGCCACGGAGGCGTCGAGGTCACTCCTGCACGAGTCGAGAAGCTCCCGCTGCAGGTCCTCGCGGTCGGCCTGGGCCATCACCATCGCCGGGGAGGCGAGGATCTCCCCGCCGGCGAGCGAGCCCATCGCCGTCTCCACGCGCATGGCGGCGTCCTCGACCGGGAGCAGCAGGTGGTAGCGGACCTTCCCCTCGACGTCCTCGTGGAGGCTGCGCACCTGCCGGGCGTCGAGCGTGGAGAGGGGTTGCTCGATGAGCAGCACCACGTCGTAGTAGGAGTCACCTTCGGTCACTGCGCCATCTCCGGGATCCGGCTCCATGGCGGGAACTCTACCCACGCGCGGACCTCGCGGGGGAGTGCCCCTCAGCGGGTGCCGAGCACCTGCCCGAGGTCGTAGCTGATCGGCTCCTCGAGCTGGTCGTAGCCACACGACTCCGGGTCGCGGTCGGGCCGCCACCGCTTGAACTGCGCGGTGTGCCGGAAGCGCCGGCCCTCCATGTGCTCGTAGCCGACCTCCAGCACCCGCTCGGGCCGCAGCGGCACGAATGACAGGTCCTTGCCCTGGCTCCACCGGCTCTGCGTGCCCGGGACCCGGTCGGGGTTGGCGATCGCCCAGTCGCTCCATCCGCCCCACGGGTGGGTGGACAGGTCCTCGCACTCCAGCGGGCGCAGCTCCTCGATCAGCTCGGCGCGGCGCTTCTCGGTGAAGCTGGCCGCGACACCGACGTGCTGGAGGCGGCCCTCGTCGTACAAGCCCAGCAGCATCGATCCCAGCAGTGGTCGGGCCTCCGACGCGTTCTTGTGCAGTCGGTAGCCGGCCAGCACGACGTCGGCGGTGCGGGCGTGCTTGACCTTGAGCATGCTGCGCACGTTCTGCTGGTAGGGCTTGTCGAGCGGCTTGGCGACGACGCCGTCGAGCCCGGCGCCCTCGAAGTGCTCGAACCAGTCCTCCGCCTCGGCCGGGTCCGTGGTCGTGCGGGTGAGGTAGGTCGGGCCGCTGAGACCGGCGAGGGCGCCCTCGAGACGGGACCGCCGCTCCGAGAACCACCGCTCCTCGAGCGATTCGTCGCCGAGGGCCAGGGCGTCGAACGCGACGAAGCTCGCCGGTGTCTGCTCCGCGAGCAGCGTGATCCGCGAGACGGCGGGGTGGATCCGCTCCTGCAGCGTCTCGAACTCGAGCCGCTGGCCGACGGCGACGAACAGCTCGCCGTCGAGGACGCAGCGTGCCGGCAGCTGCTCACGGAACGCCGTCACCAGCTCCGGGAAGTATCGCGTCAGCGGCCTGGTGTTGCGGGAGGTGAGCTCGACCTCGTCGCCGTCGCGGAAGACGATGCAGCGGAAGCCGTCCCACTTCGGCTCGTAGCTCAGGCCCGCTGTCGTCGGGATGCCCTTAACGGACTTGGCCAGCATCGGGCGCACGGGCGGCATCACGGGCAGGTCCATGCGCCGAGCCTAGGGGCTCCTCCGCGAGGGACCGACAGATAGGGTGACCGGCCATGGAGCGGGTGGAGGTGTGGTTGCCGGTGGTGACCGCCACGCGCTACGTCGCGCCGCTGCGCGAGGGCGGCTCGCTGCCGGGCATCGTGGAGGCCGACGACCTGGGCACCTACGTCTGCAAGTTCCGCGGTGCCGGCCAGGGCCCGCCGGTGCTGGTGGCCGAGGTGATCGTCGCCGAGCTGGCCCGGGCGCTGGGGCTGCGGACGCCTCGGCTGGCCGGGCTGCAGCTGGACGAGGCGATCGCCCGCTACGAGGCCGACGAGGAGGTCCAGGACCTGCTCAACGCGAGCCTGGGCCTCAACCTCGGCGTCGACTTCCTGCCGGGCTCCTTCGGCTTCGACCCGACGGCGACGCTCCCTGAGGAGGAGGCAGCCCGGATCCTGTGGCTGGACGCCTTCGTCGCCAACGTCGATCGCAGCTGGCGCAACCCCAACCTGCTGGTCTGGCACGGCGACGTGTGGCTGATCGACCACGGCGCGTCCCTCTACTTCCATCACGCCTGGGGTGGGGGCGTCACCGATCCGGCGCGCTTCGCGACGCAGGCGTACGACGTCACCGACCATGTCCTCGGCGCACACGCTGGGGCGGTCCCGCCGCTCGATGCGGAGCTCGCCGCCCGGGTCAGCGACGAGGTGATATCCGAGGCCGTCGCCCTGGTCCCCGACGAGTGGTTGGTGGAGCGGCCCGCGTCGCCGGAGTCGTTGCGCGCGGCCTACGCCGCGTTCCTGCGCGCCCGCCGCGACTCCGGCCGGCCGTGGCTGCCGGGGAGGCCGTGATGCTCACCCCACGCGGGGGGACCGAATGACCGATCGGCTCGCCTACCAGTACGTCGTGCTGCGCTGCGTCCCGCGGGTGGAGCGCGAGGAGTTCGTCAACGTCGGGGTGGTGCTCTACTGCCAGATGGCGGACTTCCTGCAGGCCGGGTGGCACGTGTCGCCCGAACGCCTGCGAGCGCTGGCCGACATCCCCGTCGACGCAGTCTGTGACGCGCTGCGGTTCGTCGACGCCGTCTGCCGCGGTGACGCGTCGGTCGGCGCCGTGGCCACCGAGGACCTCGGCACCCGCTTCGGGTTCATCAAGTCGCCGCGGTCGACGGTCGTGCAGCCCGGGCCGGTGCACGGCGGCACCAGCACCGACTGCGCGGCCGAGCTCGACCGGCTGCTCGACGCGCTCGTCCGCTGAGCGGTGACGGATTCACCGGTCAGCGTGCGAAACCAGCGGTGCCTACACCGGCACCAGCTCGACCGCCCCGACGGCGTAGCGCGCCAGGATCGTCCGGGCCAGCACCGGATGCGCACCGAGCGGATCGGCCACGGCGACCGCGCCGGCCTCGAGGGCGAGCTCGGACGCCCGGTCCACCATCGTGCCCGGGGCCAGGAACATCGACGCGACCGCGACGTGCCGGCGGCCCTCGCGGCGGAAGGCGCGCACGGCCTCGCCGGTGGCCGGGGGAGCGGCGGAGGCGAAGGCAGCGGTCACCGGGAGGTGGTGGCGGTTGCCCCACAGCCGGGCGAGCCGGGCGACGGCCTGGTTGGCGAGCGGGTCGGAGGAGCCCGCGGCGGCGAGGACCAGCGCGTCGAGTTCGCGGACCCGGTGACGGGCGAGCGCGTCGCGCAGGCGCAGGTCGAGCACCGAGAGGAACTCCGTCTCGAGGCCGAGCACGTGGGTGGCGCGGATCTGCAGGTCCTCGTGACGGGCGGTGGCCGAGGCGACCACCGACGGCACGTCGACCCTGGCGTGGTAGGCCTCGTTGAGCAGCAGCGGCACCACGACGATCTCGTCGAACTTCGCCCGGACCAGCTTGTCGACGACCTTGTCGAACCGGGGGCGGGACAGCTCGAGGAACGCGGTCTCGATGCGGAGGTCGGGGCGGAGTCGTCGTACCTCCTCCACCAGGGCCTCGACGGTCGCGGAGGAGCGCGGGTCGCGGCTTCCGTGTGCGAGGGCGATCAGTGCTGGAGCGGTCATGACGACCCTCCCTTCGTTGGGTGGTTGTGGTCAGGCATGGATGCCGCACTCGGTCTTGGTGGTTCCGGCCCAGCGGCCGCTGCGCGCGTCCTCGCCCGGGCCGACGCGGCGGGTGCAGGGCCAGCAGCCGATCGAGGGGTAGCCGTCGTGCTGGAGCGGGTTGAGCAGCACGCCGTGCGCGGCGACGTAGCGCTCCACGTCCTCGTCGCTCCACCGCGCCAGCGGCGAGACCTTGACCTTCTGCCTGCCCTCGTCCCACCCGACGACCGGGGCGATGACCCGGTCGTGGGTCTCGGCGCGGCGCAGCCCGGTGGCCCAGGCGTCGTAGTCGGCGAGCCCGCGCTCGAGCGGCTCGACCTTGCGCAGCCGGCAGCACAGGTCGGGGTCGCGGGCGAAGAGGTCGGGGCCGTAGGACGCGTCCTGCTGGGCGACCGTCTGGCGGGGGGTGAGGGTGACCACGTTGACCGGCAGGGTGGTCGCGACGGCGTCACGGGTGCCGAGGGTCTCGGCGAAGTGGTAGCCGGTGTCGAGGAAGACCACGTCGATCCCGGGAGCCACCTGCGAGGCCAGGTGGGCCAGCACGGCGTCGGCCATCGAGGAGGTCACGCAGAAGCGGGAGCCGAAGGTGGCGACCGCCCACTCGATGATGTCCTCGGCCGGGGCGAGCTCGAGCTCGGCGCCGACGTGGGAGACGATCGCCTCCAGCTCCGCCGTACCGCGCCCCTCGGTGGCCGAGCCACGAAAGGCACGCGCGGCCAGTGTCGTTGGCGCGGTCATGGCCGGACCGCCGGGACCTCAGGCACCGACGAGCTCCTTCTCGCCTCGGAGCAGGTCGTCGTCGGCGCGGGCCACCCAGGTGGCGAACGACTCGCCGTCGTCGCGGTGCTCGAGGTAGGAGCCGACCACGCGGGTGACGTAGTCGTCGAGCCCGGCACTGGTCACCTTGTGTGCGCGGAGCTTGCGGCCCAGCTCGGCGGTCTCCCCGATGCCGCCGCCGAGGTGCACCTGGAAGCCCTCGACCTGGTTGCCGTCCTCGTCGAGGACCAGCTGGCCCTTGAGGCCGATGTCGGCGACCTGGGTGCGGGCGCAGGCGTTCGGGCAGCCGTTGACGTTGATCGCGATCGGCGTGTCCAGGTCGGGGAAGCGGCGCTCGAGCTCGTCGACCAGGTCGGTCGCGCGCTGCTTGGTGTCGACGATCGCCAGCTTGCAGAACTCCAGCCCGGTGCAGGCCAGCGAGGCCCGTCGCCAGTGGGACGGTCGCGCGTGCAGGCCGAGGAGGGCGAGCTCGTCCACGAGCGCCTCGACGTGGTCCGCGTCGACGCCCAGCACGACGAGCTTCTGGTACGACGTCAGCCGCACCCCGTCGGCGCCGTGGGACGCGACCAGGTCGCCCAGTGCGGTGAGGATCTCCCCGCTGATCCGGCCGACGGTGGGCGTGGCGCCGATGTAGAACCGGCCGTCGCGCTGCTCGTGCACCCCGATGTGGTCACCGCTGCGGGTCGCGCGCGCGGGGGAGGGCCCGTCGAGGAGCGGCCGGTCGAGGTACTCGTCCTCGAGGACCTGCCGGAACCTCTCCACGCCCCAGTCGGCGACGAGGAACTTCAGCCGGGCCCGTGAGCGCAGCCGGCGGTAGCCGTAGTCGCGGAAGACCGAGGTGACGCCCTCCCAGACGTCCGGGACCTCGTCGAGCGGGATCCACACGCCCATCTTCTGCGACAGCATCGGGTTGGTGGACAGGCCGCCACCGACCCACAGGTCGAAGCCGGGACCGTGCTCGGGGTGCACGGTGCCGACGAACGCGACGTCGTTGATCTCAGGGCAGCCGTCGAGCGAGGGGTGGCCGGAGACCGAGGTCTTGAACTTGCGCGGCAGGTTGGAGAACTCCGGGTTGCCGATCCAGCGACGCTTGATCTCCTGCAGGGCAGGGGTGCCGTCGATGATCTCGTCGGCGGCGACCCCGGCGACCGGCGAGCCGAGGAACCCGCGCGGGCAGTCACCGCAGGCCTCGGTGGTGTGCAGCCCGATGGTCGCGAGCCGCTCCCAGATCTCGGGCACGTCGCGGATGTCGACCCAGTGCAGCTGGACGTTCTGGCGGTCGGTGATGTCCGCCGTACCGCGTGCGAAGTCGGTGGAGATGCCGCCGATGGCGCGCAGCGCCTCGGCGTCGAGCACCGCGCCGTCGGTGCGGATCCGCATCATGAAGAACTCGTCCTCGAGGTCCTCGGGCTCCAGCGTCGCGGTCTTGCCGCCGTCGAGGCCCGGGCGTCGCTGGGTGTAGAGCCCCATCCAGCGGAAGCGGCCGCGCATGTCGGCGGGATCGATCGAGGCGAAGCCGCGCCTGGAGTAGACGTTGAGGATGCGGTCGCGCACGTTGAGCGCGTCGTCGTCCTTCTTCTGCTGCTCGTTGGCGTTGAGCGGCTCCTGGTAGCCGAGCGCCCACTGGCCCTCGCCGCGCCTGGGCCGGACCCGGCCGGAGCGGCCCGGCCGGCCGGCGGCCTGCGTGTCCTGGTTGGTCATCTGTCGTGTCCTGTCGGTGGGGGAGACGCGCACGGGCTCGACCGGCGACACTGTCGGGGCCTGCGATGCGCTGATGCGGATCAGGGCAGGCGATGACACATCATGCTGCGGACGCGACCGAGGTCCACATGGCGGCGGGCCACGAGGTGCACGGTCGGGTCGGCGCTGGTCATGGGCATGAGTCTCAGTGCTCGGACAGCGATCCCACAAACGTCTATCTCGTGTGGTGAGACGCAAGTCCATCATTTGGTACGACGGCCCACCTCCCCGGGGCGTCCCCGACGAGGGCCCTACGCTGGGTCCATGACGGACGCGAGCACTGCCCCCGGTTCCCCCGACTCGGCCGTTTCAGGCGTGACCACAGGCGGCGGGCCGGGTGCCGAGGGCTACCTGAAGACCGCTGCGACGGCCTATGACGCGGCGCTCGAGGTGATCGCCTCGGTGGAGCCGCGTGTGGCGGAGGCCACACGACAGGAGCTCGCCGACCAGCGGGCCTCGCTGAAGCTGATCGCCTCGGAGAACTACGCCTCGCCGGCCGTGCTGCTGGCGATGGGCACCTGGTTCTCCGACAAGTACGCCGAGGGCACCGTCGGGCACCGCTTCTACGCCGGCTGCCAGAACGTCGACACGGTCGAGGCCCTGGCGGCCGAGCACGCCCGCGAGCTGTTCGGGGCGCCGTACGCCTATGCGCAGCCGCACTCCGGCATCGATGCCAACCTGGTCGCCTTCTGGTCGATCCTGGCCCACCACGTCGAGACGCCGGCACTGGCCAGGCTCGGCGCGAAGAACGTCAACGAGCTCTCCGAGGCCGACTGGGAGCAGCTGCGCCACGAGCTCGGCAACCAGCGGCTGCTCGGGATGGCGCTCGACGCCGGTGGACACCTCACCCACGGCTTCCGGCCCAACATCAGCGGCAAGATGTTCCACCAGCAGCAGTACGGCACCGACCCCGAGACCCAGCTGCTCGACTACGACGCTGTCGCGGCCAAGGCGCGCGAGTTCCGGCCGCTGGTGATCGTCGCCGGCTACTCCGCCTACCCCCGGCGGATCGACTTCGCGAAGATGCGCGAGATCGCCGACGAGGTGGGCGCCACCTTGATGGTGGACATGGCGCACTTCGCGGGACTGGTGGCCGGCAAGGTGTTCACCGGCAACGAGGACCCGGTGCCGCACGCACACATCACCACCACGACCACGCACAAGTCGCTGCGAGGGCCCCGTGGAGGGCTGGTGCTCGCCCAGGAGGAGTTCGCCGCCGACGTCGACCGGGGGTGCCCGATGGTGCTCGGTGGCCCCCTCTCGCACGTGATGGCGGCCAAGGCCGTTGCGCTGGCCGAGGCCCGCCAGCCCGCGTTCCAGGCCTATGCCCAGGACATCGCCGACAACGCCAAGTCGCTGGCCGAGGGCCTTCTCTCCCGCGACGCGACCCTGGTCACCGGTGGCACCGACAACCACATCGTGCTGCTCGACGTGCGGTCCTTCGGGCTCACCGGCCGGCAGGCCGAGTCCGCGCTGCTCGATGCCGGCGTGGTCACCAACCGCAACTCGGTGCCGCAGGACCCGAACGGCGCCTGGTACACCACCGGCGTCCGGCTCGGCACACCTGCCCTGACCACGCGCGGGTTCGGCTCGGCCGAGTTCGACAAGGTGGCCGAGCTGATCGTCGACGTACTCTCCAACACCCAGCCCGGCACCACCAGGGCCGGCGCCCCGTCCAAGGCGACCTACAGCCTCGCCGACGGCGTCGCCGACCGCGTCAAGTCACAGTCCACCGAACTCCTCGACGCCCATCCGCTCTACCCCGGCCTCGAGCTCTCCTGACCGTTCACTTCGCCCTCCGGGCCCGTTCACTTCGGAGTTCTGGCCCCTTGAGTTGGGGGTTCTGGCCGGCTGTCGCGGCCCGAAGCCGCAACTCACCGGGCCGCAAGGCCCAACTCAACGGGGGGTGGCGCGGGCGACGATCGAGCGGAGGTCGACGCCGGGGGGCAGGGTGCCAAGGGTGCCGTTGTAGTCGCCGCCCAGCCGCGTGGCGCAGAAGGCGTCCGCGACGGCCGGGGGAGCGAACCGCAGCAGCAGCGAGGCCTGCAGGCAGGCGGCCATCTGGCCGGCCAGCCGGCGTGCGGACCCCTCGAGCGTGGTGGTGTCGGCCAGCATGCCGAGCACGGACTCGATCGCCCGGTCCAGGCGCGGGTCCTCGCCACGGGCCAGGCCGACCTCGGTCAGCCACGCCTCCAGCACCTCCGGCTCGCGGCCGAGGGCGCGCAGGACGTCGAGCGCGTTGACGTTGCCCGACCCCTCCCAGATCGAGTTGAGCGGCGACTCCCGGAAGAGCAGCGGCATCCCGGAATCCTCGACGTAGCCGTTGCCGCCCAGGCACTCCAGCGCCTCGGCGACCATCATCGGGGTGCGTTTGCAGACCCAGAACTTCGACAGCGGCAGCGCGATCCGCCGGAAGGAGGCCTCGGCCGCGTCCTCGCGCGCGTCGACCGCGGCCGCCAGCCGGATCGCCAGCGCCGTGGCCGCCTCGGACTCGACGGCCAGGTCGGCCACGACGTTGAGCATCAGGGGCTTGTCGGCCAGCAGGGACCCGAAGGCTGAGCGGTGCGCGACGTGCCACGACGCCTCGGCCACCGCGTGCCGCATCAGCGACGCGGACCCCAGGACGCAGTCGAGCCGGGTGGCCGCGACCATCTCGATGATCGTGCGCACGCCGCGGCCCTCGTCACCGAGCCGCTGCGCCCAGGTGCTGTCGAACTCCAGCTCCGCGGAGGCGTTGGAGCGGTTGCCCAGCTTGTCCTTCAGTCGTACGACGTCCAACCGGTTGCGGTCACCGTCCGGCAGCACTCGTGGCACGACGAAGCAGGTGACCCCTCCCTCGGCCTGGGCCAGCACGAGGAAGACGTCGTTCATCGGCGCGGAGGTGAACCACTTGTGCCCGTGCAGGGTGTACTCCCCGTCGACCGACGTCGGCCGGGCCACCGTGACGTTGGCGCGCACGTCAGAGCCGCCCTGCTTCTCGGTCATCCCCATGCCGGCGAGCACCCCGGCCTTCTCCGCAACCGGTCGGAGGCCGAAGTCGTAGCGACGGGAGGCGAGCCGCGGCACCCACTCCTTGGCCAGCGCGTCGTCGACGCGCAGGGCGGGGACGGCCGCGTAGGTCATCGAGATGGGGCAGCCGTGCCCCGGCTCGGTCTGCGACCAGGCGAAGAAACCGGCTGCCCGGCGGACGTGGGCGTGCTGCGCGTCGGACTCCCAGGGCGCCGCCTGCAGCCCATGGCCGACCGCGCGCTCCATCAGCCAGTGCCAGGACGGGTGGAAGCGCACTTCGTCGACCCGGTTGCCGTAGCGATCGAAGCGCGCGAGGGCAGGATGGAACTCGTTGGCCAGCATGCCGTGCTCGCGTGCCTCGGCCGAGCCGGCCTCTGCACCCAGCGGGGCCAGTGAGTCCAGCACCTCGGGAGACGCATGCCGGATGACCGCTTCTGCGAGGGCGACGTCGGAGGTCACCACGTTGTGGCCGACCAGCGGCGGCGGCTGGTTCGTCGCTACCCGGTTGTCGGTCGTCATGGCCTTACGGTAATGCCATGACGAGCGAAGGCGGCGTCGGCGCCCGCTTTCGGGGGATCCCCTGGCAGGCCGGCCGTCGTGCCGTGCTCGGGGCCGTCTGGCGGCTGGTCGTGCAGACCGTCGGGACCTGCATGCGCAACCGGGTGACCGGCCTGGCGGCCGAGGCGGCCTTCTTCGCCGTCCTCTCCCTGCCGCCGTTGATCTTCGCGCTCGCCGGCTCGATCGGCTACGTCTTCGCGCAGTTCAGC
>JAICXL010000102.1 GCA_025980475.1 Nocardioidaceae bacterium
GATGTCGTTCGCGACCGCGGTGTCCAGAAATCTGGTCGCCGGCCAGCTGCGCAACGGCTGCCAGGTGGTTCAGGACCTGGGCACCAGCAGCAAGCTGTGGCACACGTGCGGCGGCTACCGGATCGCAGCGTTCAGCCCGGATGGCCACTACGTCGCCGCATGGCACACAGCGACTGGTGGAGAGTTCGAGTCCGTCTTCATTTTCGACGCCCACACCGGTGCGCGCGTCACCGACAGCACTGTCGACGCCCCCTCGGACTTCCACGGGCTGCCTTCTGGCGACGTGGCGTGGGAAGACGACAGCCACCTACTGATCGCGTTCATCGCCGGTGGCGACTGGGCAACGCTCCGCCTCGCCCTGGACGGCCACCTGGAGCGCGCCACGGACGCGCTGCACAGTGACACCGCCAAGCCGTTCGTCTTCGCAACTGAGCCACCTCCATCCGTCCAGGGCACACAGACCACATCCCCCAGACCCCTCTGCCAGTCCAGCGACCTACGACTGTCCTTGGGCCCGCGGGCCAGTGAGGCGACCGGCCAGAACACCCTGATTCTGGTGCTGCGCAACACCGCCGACCGCGAGTGCACGCTACGTGGGTATCCCACCATCGAGGCCGGCAGCGCAGAGGGGAAGATCCTGGCCTTCCGGTACCAACATGGCAGCGACATGATGCTGCGCGCCGTGACCCCTGCAACCGTGTCCTTGCCCCCTGACCAGCCGGCCTACGTCGTGATCAACAAGTACCGATGCGACAGCGGCGACCTGGCCACGGCGACACATCTCCAAATCACCCCGCCGGGGGCATCCGCGCCCGTCACGATCCAACTCACCGGGCGCGGCGGAATGCCCTGGTGTGGACTGGGAGACCCCGGCTCAACGGTCACCGTCTCACCTGTCGTCTCCTCGCCAGGAGGCGCACTTCGCTGACGTGGCAACCGGTACGCAGCAGGACCTGTCTCGCGGTTCTGTTGAGGAACATGTGGCCGGGCGACGACGATCGCACCCCGAACGTGATGGACGCCGCGCTCGGTCCGCTGTCCGCTGCTGCGGACTCTCTGCGGACCGAGGCGGCGTCCAAGCACTAAAACCGCAGGTCAGCGGCCCAATTGCCGCCCTCAGCCCTTCTTGGTCTCCCAGAAGATCTCGGCGATCTCGTCGATCTTGGCCAGCAACTGGTCGGCCACGTCGGCGTCGAGGGCCCCCTTCACGCCCGAGGCGCCGGCCAGCTTGGTGGCCTCGTTGAACAGCGTGTGCAGCTGGGGGTACTTCTCGAAGTGCGGTGCCTTGAAGTAGTCGGTCCACAGCACCCACAGATGGTGCTTGACCAGCTCGGCGCGCTGCTCCTTGATGATGATGGCGCGGGTGCGGAAGTCGGGGTCGTCGTTGTCCGCGGCCTTGCTGATGATGCCCTTGATGGACTCCGCCTCGATGCGCGCCTGCGCGGGGTCGTACACGCCGCACGGCAGGTCGCAGTGTGCCTGGACCTCGATGGTCGGTGCGAACAGTTTCCTGAACATCCGGTTCCGTCCTCTCGATGCTTGCTGGTCGTGCACGCGGCGCCGCCGCGCGACTCGTTTGCGACACTACCCCTCGCACCGGGTCGGCAATCAGGGAGGCGGGGATGGGCAGGATCGGCATCGCGGTGGTGCGCGGCCGGTCGATGCTGCCCACCCTGCGCGAAGGCGACCGGCTGCTGGTGGCGTACGGCGTGACTCCGGCTGCGGGACGGATCGCCGTCGTCCGCCTGCCCGACGGGGTCGTCGCCGTGAAGCGCCTCGACGTACTCGGCGACGACGGCTGGTGGGTCTCGCGCGACAACCCCCGCGAGGGCGTCGACTCGTGGACGTCGGGCAGGCCGGTGGACGCGGTCCTCGCTGTGGCGCTGGGCCGGTTGTGGCCTCGGCCACGGCGGCTGGGGGCACGCACCCGCTAGCATGGTCGGCGGGTCACCCCCCTGTTCCAGCGGTACCGCGGGCTTCACGCACGGGTCCGGCACCGAGCTGCCGTTGCACCCTCCCACCCGAACCTGCCCGTCGCGGGCCGTGGCCCGCCCGTCCAAGAGAGCATCCCCGTGGTTGCATTCGACGCCATTCCCGACCTCGACGACCCCCGCGCCCAGGACCCCGTTTTCGCGCTGCACGCCGGCGGCAAGATGGAGGTCTCCTCGCGGGTGCGGCTCACCGGTCCCGCCGAGCTGGCGCTGGCCTACACGCCCGGGGTCGCCCGGGTGTGCGAAGCGATCGCAGCGGAGCCGGAGCTGGTCGACGACTACACCTGGGTGTCCAACGTGGTCGCCGTAGTGACCGACGGCACCGCCGTGCTCGGGCTCGGCGCCATCGGGCCGAGGGCGGCGATGCCGGTGATGGAGGGCAAGGCCGTCCTCTTCCGCGAGTTCGGGGGGGTGAATGCGGTCCCGATCTGCCTGGACACCACGGACGTCGACCGCATCGTCGAGACGGTCGCTGCCCTGGCGCCGAGCTTCGGCGGGATCAACCTCGAGGACATCTCCGCCCCGCGCTGCTTCGAGATCGAGGAGCGGCTCAAGCAGCGGCTGGACATCCCCGTCTTCCACGACGACCAGCACGGCACCGCTGTCGTGGTCCTCGCGGCCCTGGAGAACGCACTTCGGCTCACCGGTCGCCTCAAGGAGACGACCCGCGTGGTGGTCTGCGGCGCGGGCGCCGCCGGGGTCGCGGTCACCCGGATCCTGCTCGCGGCGGGCATCGGTGACATCGCCGTCGTCGACCGCACCGGCGTGCTGCACTCGGGCCGCGAGGGGCTCAACGTCTCCAAGCGGGCGCTGGCCGAGGACACCGCCGACCGCACCGGCCGCAGCGGGGTGCTGGCCGACGTGATGGCCGGGGCCGATGTCTTCGTCGGGGTCTCCGGCGGCACGGTGCCCGAGGCGGTCGTCGCCTCGATGGGCGACGACGCGATCGTCGTCGGGCTCGCCAACCCGCATCCCGAGGTGCATCCCGAGGTCGCGCACCGGCACGCCCGGATCGTGGCCACCGGGCGCTCGGACTACCCCAACCAGATCAACAACGTGCTCGCCTTCCCCGGCATCTTCCGTGGTGCCTTCGACGCCCGCGTCCGCGCGATCACCGAGGGCATGAAGCTCGCGGCGGCCGACGCGCTCGCGGGGATCGTCGCAGACGAGGCGCGCGAGGACCTGGTCATCCCGTCGCCCTTCGACCCGCGGGTCGCGCCGACGGTCGCTGCCGCGGTCGCCGAGGCGGCCCGGCGGGACGGGGTCGCCCGCCGCTGAGCCGCGCTCTCGGCCCCGTCGCTAGGGTGAAGGGCATGTTCGCCGTCTACGCAGACAAGTTCTCCAAGGACGACCCGCTTGCCGGTCTGGTCGTAGGTGAGCGCCCCGAGCCGGAGGTGCCGGAAGGCTGGACGACCGTCACAGTCAAGGCCTCGTCGCTCAACCACCACGACCTCTGGTCGCTGCGCGGCGTGGGTCTCCGGGAGGAGCAGCTGCCGATGATCCTCGGCTGTGACGCCGCCGGCATCGACGAGGACGGCAACGAGGTCGTCGTACACGCTGTCGTCAGCAGCCCCGACTGGAGCGGCGACGACACCCTCGACCCGAAGCGGTCGTTGCTCAGCGAGAAGCACCCCGGCACCTTCGCCGACAAGGTCGCGGTGCCGCGCCGCAACGTGTTGGCCAAGCCGGCCTCGCTCTCATTCGAGGAGGCGGCCTGCCTGCCGACCGCATGGTTGACCGCCTACCGGATGCTGTTCACCCAAGGTGGGCTCAAGGCCGGCGACACGGTGCTCGTGCAGGGCGCCGGCGGGGGAGTGGCGACCGCGCTGATCACCCTGGGCCGCGCTGCAGGGCTCAGGGTGCTCGCCACCAGCCGGGACGAGCAGAAGCGCAAGCGGGCACTGGAGATCGGGGCCCACGAGACCTTCGAGTCCGGCGAGCGCCTTCCGGTGAAGGTCGACGCGGTGATGGAGACCGTGGGCAAGGCGACCTGGTCACACTCGATCCGTTCGCTGCGGCCGGGCGGCACGATCGTGACCTCGGGCACGACCTCCGGCCCCGACGTGGGCGACGCCGGGCTGACTCGCATCTTCTTCCTGCAGCTTCGGGTGATCGGCTCCACGATGGGCAGCCGCGCCGACCTGGCCGGGCTGGTCAGCCTCCTCGACGCCACCGGCGCCCGCCCGCTCATCGACCGCACGCTGCCGATGGACCAGGCCCGCGACGGCTTCGCGGCGATGGCCGGAGGCGACGTCTTCGGCAAGATCGTCTTCACCCGCTGATGGCGACGCACCTGCTCACTGGCGCGACCTCAGGCATCGGTGCAGCGCTCGCCCGCCGCCTCGCCGGGCGTGGTGACGACCTCGTGCTGCTGGCTCGCAACGAGGAGAAGGCCGCCGCCCTGCGCGACCAGTTCCCCGGCAGCCAGACCGTCGTGGCCGACCTGGCCGAACCGGAGCGGTTCGCCGACGTCGCACTGCCCCGACGACTCGACTCCGTGGTGCACTCGGCAGGCATCATCGACGTGGGCCCGGTCGCCGGCACTGCCCCCGCCAGCCTGGCCGCGACCGTCACGGTCGACCTCGTCGCGCCGATGTTGCTCACTCGCGCGCTGCTCGAGCCGGTCCGCCGGGCCCAGGGCACGCACATCTTCGTGAACTCCGGCTCCGGGCTGCGCGCCAATGCGGGATGGGCCTCCTACAACGCCGCCAAGTTCGGGCTGCGCGGATTCGCCGACGCGCTGCGCCAGGAGGAGGCGGAGTTCGGCGTCCGGGTCTCAACGGTCTACCCCGGCCGCACGGCCACGCCGATGCAGCAGCAGGTGCACGCCCAGGAAGGCAAGGAGTACGACGCCCACGCCTGGATCCGTCCGGACACGATCGTCGAGGCGATCCTGCACGTCCTGGACCTGCCGACCGACGCGACGATCCCCGACCTGGTGGTCCGTCCGCGCTGACCCGCCGGCCGTGCCGTGACCACGGGGGCGCCGCTGCTGCCGGGCCTCCGGCGGAACCGTCAGCCGAACGACATCGAGAAGTCGGCCATCCGCGCCGACAGCAGCGGCCGCCGGTCGGCCAGCCAGCCGAGGGGACCCTCCGCGTCGAACTCCCACGAGGCCCAGCACGGCCACGCCCTCGACGACCCGCGCAGCGCGGCAGCCACCGGGGCGGTGTGCCCGTCGACCGGGGGCTGCCAGGTGCCGCCCCTGAAGGGGAGCCGGGGCGCGGTCCGCGAGGCGTCGACGAACCGGCCGCGGACGATCGGCGCCCGGTCCACCACGACCGACCAGTCCGCCCGAGCGAGCGGGCCCCAGCGCCGCTCTCCATGGTCGAAGGCACCCAGCTCCTTCGGGATCGCCCACAGTGCCCGGCCGCCGTCACGGGACTCGGCGGAGTCCACCCAGATGTCGGTGATGCTCACCCGGCGGGAGCGGCCCTTGCCGACGGCGCGCGCGACGAGGAGCTCGTGGTAGGTCAGTGGGCTGTCGGGCTGGTAGTCGACCAGGGCCACGCCATACACCCCCGCCGGGTGTCGCTCGTCCACGGGGCGCCTGACCCGGAACACCGAGAGCCACAGCTGGCCCCGCATCTGCCACGGAGCAGGGGGGAATGCCATGCGCCTCAGGCTATCGGGCACCCAGCACGCGGCGCCGCCTGCCGCATCGGCTCGACGAGCCCGACCAGCTCACCTACTCGTCGTCGGGATCATCGAGCCTGGCCAGCCAGGTCGCCAACCGCTCGACGGCCGTCTCGAACTCCGGGTGGGTGTCGGTGAACTCCTGCAGCCGGTCGGCGACCCAGGCGAGGCTCACCTCCTCGTGGCCGCGCCGTGTCTCGAGCTCCTCGATGCCCCGGTCGGTGAAGTACAACCCCGTGCTCCTCAGGCGAAGGCCCGGTCGATGAGCTCGGCCTGCTCCTCGACGTGCCGCTTGTGGTTTCCCACCGACGGCGACGAGGACTCGGGGCGCGCGAGCACCATGACCGGCACTGGCAGCTCGGGGAAGACGTTGAGGCGGAAGTGCGGAGCCGGGCCCATGTTGCCGGGCTCGTCCTGCACCCAACGGATCTCATCGAGGTTGGGGTAGCGGCCGAGCTCGGCCTTCAGCTCCTCGATGGGTCGAGGGTAGAGCCGCTCGACGCGCACGATCGCGGTGTCCTGCGCCTCTCTCTTGGCCCGCTGCACCACCAGGTCCCAGGTGATCCGGCCGCTGCAGAGCAGCACCTTGCGTACCTTGTCGGGCTCGGCGGTGGTGTCGCCGGCAACCGGTTGGAAGGAGCCCTGTGTGAAGTCGGCCGGCTGCGAGGCCGCGTCCTTGCGCTTGAGCATCGACTTCGGCGTGAAGACGATCAGCGGCCGGTGGTCGTCACCGAGCGCGTGCCGACGCAGCAGGTGGAAGTGGCTTGCCGGGGTGGACGGCTGCGCGACCACGAACGCCTCGTCGGCCGCCATCGCGAGGAACCGCTCGATCCGAGCGGAGGAGTGGTCAGGTCCCTGCCCCTCATAGCCGTGTGGCAGGAGGAGTACGACGCCCGAGCGCTGGCGCCACTTCTGCTCACTGGAGGTGATGAACTCGTCGATCACGGTCTGCGCGCCGTTCACGAAGTCACCGAACTGCGCCTCCCAGCAGACCAGGGCGTCGGGACGGGCCACGGAGTAGCCGTACTCGAATCCGAGCGCGGCGTACTCACTCAGCAGGGAGTCGTAGGCATGGAAGCTGGCCTGCTCCTCCGACAGCGTGCTCAGCGGCGTCCACTCGTTGGCGTTGTGCCGGTCGATGATCGTGGCGAACCGCTGCACGAAGGTGCCTCGTCGGGTGTCCTGCCCGGCGAGCCGCACCGGCCGGCCCTCCATCAGCAGCGATCCGAAGGCGAGGATCTCGCCGGTGCCCCAGTCGATCGGGCCGTCGGTGATCGCAGCGGCCCGGCGCTGCAGCTGCGGCAGCACCTTGGGATGCACGGTGAACCCCTCGGGCACGTTGACGTGCACGTCGGAGATTCGCTTCATCGCCTCGGGCGTGATCGCGGTGGTGAAGTCCTCGTGCCGCTTGGCCGGGTAGTCGGGGACCGTGGTCCAGGTCGACGGGATGTTGGCGGCGTCCCGGACCTCCTTGAAGACCCGCTCGAGCTGCTGCTGGTAGTCCCGCAGCACCTGCTCGGCCTCCTCGAGCGTGATGTCACCACGCCCGACGAGCGACTCGGTGTAGAGCTTGCGCACCGACCGCTTCTGCTCGATCAGGTCATACATCAACGGCTGCGTGTACGACGGGTCGTCACCCTCGTTGTGACCGCGGCGGCGGTAGCAGACCAGGTCGATCACCACGTCGGTGTTGAACGCCTGCCGGTACTCGAAGGCCAGCCGGGCCACCCGGATGCAGGCCTCCGGGTCGTCGCCGTTGACGTGGAAGATCGGCGCCTGCACCATCCTGGCCACGTCGGTGGCGTAGAGCGAGGAGCGCGAAGAGGTGGGGGAGGTGGTGAAGCCGACCTGGTTGTTGACGACGACGTGGATCGTGCCGCCGGTGCGGTAGCCGCGCAGCTGCGAGAGGTTCAGCGTCTCCGCGACCACCCCCTGGCCCGCGAAGGCCGCGTCGCCGTGCACCAGCAGCGGCAGCACGGGGTACTCCGCGCCGCGGTTCAGCACGTCCTGCTTGGCCCGCGCGATGCCCTCCACGACCGGGTCGACTGCCTCCAGGTGGGACGGGTTCGCAGCGACCGACACCTTGATGGTGTCTCCGGAGCCGGCGACGAACTCGCCCTCGGCGCCGAGGTGGTACTTCACGTCGCCGGAGCCCTGCACGGTGCGCGGGTCGATGTTGCCCTCGAACTCGCGGAAGATCTGGCTGTAGCTCTTGCCGACGATGTTGGCCAGCACGTTGAGGCGGCCGCGGTGGGCCATGCCCATGGTGACCTCGTCGAGGCCTGCCTCGGCGGCGGCTTCGCAGATCTCGTCGATCAGCGGGATCGTGGTCTCGCCACCCTCGAGGCTGAACCGCTTCTGGCCGACGTACTTCGTCTGCAGGAACGTCTCGAACGCCTCCGCGGCGTTCAGCCGGCCGAGGATGTACTTCTGCTGCTCGTTGGTCGGCTGGTCGTGCTTGACCTCGATCCGCTGCTGCAGCCAGCGGCGTTCCCCGGGATCGGTGATGTGCATGTACTCCACGCCGACCGTGCGGCAGTAGGAGTTGCGCAGCACGCCGAGGATCTCCCGCAGCGGCATGGTGCGCTCGCCGGCGAAGCCGCCGACCGGGAAGGTGCGGTCGAGGTCCCAGAGGCTCAGCCCGTGCCGGACGATGTCCAGGTCGGGGTGCGACCGGACCTTGAACTCCAGCGGGTCCGTGTCGGCCATGAGGTGACCGTTGCGCCGGTAGGCCTCGATGACCTCGATGACCCGGGCTTCCTTGTCGATCTGCCCCTCGTGCGCGACCCGCACGTCCGGAACCCACCGGACC
>JAICXL010000018.1 GCA_025980475.1 Nocardioidaceae bacterium
CCGGCCAAGCGGGTGCCGGCGCCGGAGCGCACGCCGTTCGAGCGCGACCGGGCACGGGTCATGCACTCGGCGTCCCTTCGCCGGCTGGCTGCCAAGACGCAGGTCGTTGGCCCGGAGTCCGACGACTTCGTCCGCAACCGGCTCACCCACAGCCTCGAGGTCGCCCAGGTCGCCCGCGACCTCGCGCACCCACTGGGCTGCCACCCGGACCTGGCCGAGACCGCGGCGCTCGCGCACGACCTCGGGCATCCGCCGTTCGGCCACAACGGCGAGCGCGCGCTCAACGAGCTGGCTGCGGGCATCGGCGGCTTCGAGGGGAACGCGCAGACGCTGCGGATCGTCACGCGCCTCGAGGCGAAGTCCTTCGACGACGGCCGGAGCATCGGGCTCAACCTCACCCGCGCGACGCTGGACGCCTGCACGAAGTACCCCTGGCCGCGGTCCGAGGCTGCCGAGCCCCGGGGCCGGCACACCGACGGGGAGCTGCGCACGATCCGCAAGTTCGGGGTCTACGACGACGACCTGCCCGTCTTCGCCTGGCTGCGGCAGGGCGTCGACGGCAACCGGCGCTGCCTCGAGGCGCAGGTGATGGATTTCGCCGACGACGTCGCCTACTCCGTGCACGACCTCGAGGACGGCGTCGTGGCTGGCCGCATCGACCTGACCCGGCTCGGCGACCGCGTCGAGCGGTCAGCGGTCTGGGAGACGGCACGGTCGTGGTACCTCCCCGACACCTCCGACGACGAGCTCGAGGAGGCCTTCGTTCGGCTGAGGGCGGTCGGGTCGTGGCCGGAGTCGTCGTACGACGGAACCCGCCGCCAGCTCGCCGCGCTGAAGAACCTCACGTCCGACCTGATCGGGATCTTCTGCGGCCACGTGCAGCGCGCCACCGCGGACCGCTTCGGCGGCGGCCCCCTCGTCCGGCACGCCGCCGACCTGGTGGTTCCCGACGGCACCCTGCTCGAGATCGGCGTGCTCAAGGCGATCGCCGCGCACTACGTCATGCAGGCCGAGGGCCGCGTGGAGCTGATGGGGCGCCAGCGGATCCTGCTGCACGAGCTGTACGACGCCCTCGCCGCCGGCGCCCCCGACACCCTCGACCCGCAGTTCGCCGCCGACCACGAGGCCGCCGGTGACGACGCCACCCGGGCCCGTGTCGTGGTCGACCAGATCGCCTCGCTCACGGACGCCTCCGCCGTCACCTGGCACGCCCGCTTCTGTTGAGTTGCCCCTCCCGGCCCGATGAGTTCGGCCTCCTGGCCCGATGAGTGCCGGGTTGTGGCCGGGCGATCGGCCCGCAGGACCGAACTGAACGGGCCACAACGCCGAACTGAACGGGCCGCAAGGCCCAAGTGAACGGTCAGGAGCGGGAGCCCCCGGTGAGCAGCTGGCACCCGATCGCCCCGAAGCCGGCGGCGAGGAACGCCTCGCTGACCAGGTCGCCGACGTGGTCGGGCCTCGGCCCGCTGCCACGGTGAGCATCCGCGACCCCGACGAGCTGGTCCGGCAGCGGATGCGCCAGGCCGAGTCGTCGCTGCACGCGCTGGCGCTCCGGGAGCTCGACGTGCTGCGCGAGATGGCCGAGGGTCGCACCAACGCGGCCTCGCCGCCCGGCTGCGCACCTACCTGAGGGATGCGGCCCCGGCCGGTTGAGCGCGGCGCACTAACCTCGACAAGGTGAGCGAACCGCTGGTCTGGCTGCCCTTCGACGCCCACGAGCTGGGGGAGCCGCCCGAGGGCCTGCGCTACGAGGTGCACCGCCGCGGCGAGGACGGGCTGGGCCGCCTCTCGCTGGAGGACGTGGCGTTCTACGTGCCGCCCTACGAGGGCCGGCGCAGCGACGTCGAGCTGGTCGCGAGCATGCCCGGCCTCGAGGTGGTGCAGACGATGACCGCCGGGGTCGACCACATCCGGCCGTTCGTGCCGCCCGGTGTGCTGCTGTGCAACGGCCGCGGCATCCACGACGCCTCGACGGCGGAGATGGCGCTGGCCCTGGCGCTGGCGAGCCTGCGCGGCATGCCCGGATTCGTCCGGGCGCAGGACCGCCAGCAGTGGACGCACCAGCAACGGCCGGCGCTGGCCGACAAGCGGGTGCTGATCGTCGGCTACGGCCAGATCGGCGCGGCGGTCGAGGCCCGGCTGCGGCCCTTCGAGGTCGCCGCCGTCGACCGGGTGTCCCGTACGGCGCGGCAGGGCGTGCACGCGGTCACCGACCTGCCGGAGCTGCTCCCGCTCGCTGACGTGGTCATCCTCGTCGTGCCCGCGACGGCCGAGACCAGGGGCATGGTCGACAGGCAGTTCCTGCGGCGGATGAAGGACGGCGCGCTGCTGGTCAACGTCGCGCGCGGCAGCGTCGTGGTCAGCGACGACCTGCTCGCCGAGCTGCGCACCGGCCGGATCTCCGCGGCGGTCGACGTGACCGACCCCGAGCCGCTCCCGGTGCACCACCCGCTCTGGTCCGCGCCCAACTTGCTCGTATCCCCGCACGTCGGTGGCGCCAGCACCGCGATGTGGCCCCGTGCCTACCGGCTGGTGCGTGAGCAGCTGCAGCGCTATGCCAAGGGCGAGTCGCTGGTGAACCAGATGACCGGCGACTACTGATCGTCGGGTTCCTCGACGGGCGGCCGACCGTGGAAGCGCACCTCGATCTGCTCGAAACCCTTGATGCGCTGGGCGCGGGCCTGCCCGGTGTAGGCGTCCTCGTCGGCCGGGGTCAGCTCGACGTTGTCGGTGAAAGGCGTCAGCAGGGCCCGCGGCCACAGCTGTTCGGCGCGCACGACGTTGAGCTCCATCGAGAACACCACGATGATCGCAGCGAGGTAGAGGTAGGCGAGGAGGCCGAGGACCGCTGCGAAGATCGCGTTGGTCGTGCTGGCGCGGCCGATCACGTGGTCGACGTACACATAGCTCGCGTTCTGCAGCACCTGCAGACCCACGGAGGCGAGCAGCGCGCCGGGCAGCAGCTTGCCCCAGGGCACGGACTTGTTCTGCGCGAGCTGGAAGGCGACCAGCAGGACCAGCGTGGCGACCACGACACCGGCGATGCCGATCAGCACCTTGGTCCCGAGCGTGTCGCGGAAGAGCGCGTGCAGCACCGCGATGCCGATCACCACGATCATCATCCCGAACCCCGCGGTCGCGACCAGCAGCAGCGACCGCCCTCGGGCCAGGAACGGGTTCGGACGGCTGTTGCGCGGGATGTGCCAGATGGTGTTGCCGGCGTACTGCAGGGCGTTGGCGACCCCGAGGCTGCCGTAGACGGATCCCAGCACCCCGATGAGCACCGCGCCCGCGCCGCCGCTGAACGACCCGGGCACCTTCAGCTGCTCGCCGATCACCGGCACCTGCCCGAGCGCGGAGTCCAGCAGCTGCTGCTGCAGTTGCGGATGGCCGATCAGCAGGATCCCCAGGAAGGTCGAGGCGAGCAGCAGCAGCGGGATGATCGCGATCAGCGCGTAGTAGGCGAGCAGCACTGCGAGGTAGTTGCCCATGTCGTCGAAGAACTTGTAGAAGATCGCGATCGGGAAGCCGAGCACCCGGCGGTGGCGTTGCGCGCGGTCGAGCCGCTCGGTGATGAACACGCGCACCTCCTACCCCAGAGCCCGGTGGAGCGAACGCTACCGGCGCCGGAGCTGCGGTGATGCCCGTCAGTCCCTCGGACGTCAGGCGGGTTGAAGAGGGTGTCCTCGCGCCCAGTCGTCGACGTGGAACGGCTGCTGGGTGCGTGGGCCCCGCCGGGCGCCGAGAGCGTGTGCCTGGATCGTCGCCGGCAGCTCACCTGGCTCGACCCTGTCCCGCGCCCGGTGATGCGCCTGGAAGGCGGAGGCGACCTGCGAGGGCGTCAGGCCCGGTACGAAGTCGTCCAGACCGGCGATCGAGGACTCGCGCAGCGGGTAGCCGAGCGCCCGGGAAACCCGGACGATGACCTCGCGGACGTCGCCGGACAAGGACACCTGGACGACCGTGCTGAACAGCGACCCGGTGCTGGTCACCCGCTGGGCAGCACCGACGACCTTCGCCCGCCCGTCGATGTTGATGCTGAACTCGCCGGGGCAGTACTCGCCGTCGACCTCGCCGGCCCGGGCGCCGGTGACGCCGAGCGTGCCGAGGAGCTGGACGTGGCGCACCGCCGCGCCGGCGAAGCGGTCGCGGACGTCCCGGACCCGCCGGGGGTCGCGGCTGACGTGGTCGATCACCACCGCGCCGGAGTCGTAGGCCACCATCCTCCCGCCTGTCGACCGGACCACGACGGCGAAGCCGGCGTCCACCGCGGCCCGGGTGGCCCCCCTGATCCCGGGTGAGCGGAGGTCGCGGGCGCTGAACGCCACCGTCGGCTCACCGGGCACGTAGACGCTCACGATCTGCGGCCAGGGCAGCTCCCGGCCGCGCACCAGCAGCGCCGGCAGGACGAGCTCGGAGATCGCACCCGCGGTCGCTGGCAGCGGCGGGGCCGCCAGCAACCCGGCGTCGGCAGCTGGCGTGGTCACCCTGCTCGGCGGTCCTGGTCCACGACAGGTGACTCTACTGGCGACCGTTCGCTGCCCTCGGGCCGTCCGTCGACGGCCGGACGTAGGATCACGCCGTGGCAGGCCGGATCCGCGAGGAGAGCATCGCCGAGGTGCGCGAGACGGCGCGCATCGACGACGTGGTGTCGGACTACGTCACCCTGCGCAACGCGGGCGGGGGCAACCTCAAGGGCCTGTGCCCGTTTCACGACGAGAAGTCGCCGAGCTTCAACGTCACGCCGAGCCGGGGGGTCTACCACTGTTTCGGCTGCCAGGCCGGCGGTGACGTCATCAGGTTCGTCATGGAGATCGACGGCCTCGGCTTCACCGAGACCGTGGAGCGGCTGGCCGAGAAGTTCGGTGTCGAGCTGCGCTACGAGGAGGGCGGCCCGGCTCGGCCCAGTGGCGGCCCGCAGCGGCCCCGGCTGATCGAGGCCCACAAGGTCGCCGCAGAGTTCTTCGTCGGCCAGCTCGCCGCCCCGGAGGCGTTGAAGGCCCGGCAGTTCCTCGACGAGCGCGGCTTCGACCAGTCGGCAGCCGAGACGTTCGGCGTGGGGTTCAGCCCGCGCGGGGGGGAGGACCTGCTCCGCCACCTGCGACAGAAGGGGTTCACCGACAAGGAGTCGGTCGCCAGCGGCCTGGTCGGCGAGGGCCGCGGGCTCTACGACCGGTTCCGCGGGCGATTGATGTGGCCGATCCGCGACACCAGCGGCGACACGATCGGCTTCGGCGCGCGTCGGCTCTTCGACGACGACCGCATCGAGGCCAAGTACCTCAACACCCCCGAGACCCCGATCTACAAGAAGTCCCAGGTGCTCTACGGCATCGACCTCGCCCGCCGCGAGATCGCCCGCTCCAGCCAGGCGGTGATCGTCGAGGGCTACACCGACGTGATGGCCTGCCACCTCTCCGGCGTCAGGACCGCGGTCGCCACCTGCGGGACGGCGTTCGGTGACGACCACGCCCGCGTCGTCCGCCGGCTGCTGCAGGACCACGACGAGTTCCGCGGCGAGGTGATCTTCACCTTCGACGGCGACGCGGCCGGCCAGAAGGCGGCGCTGAGGGCCTTCGAGGGCGACCAGAACTTCGCCGGGCAGACCTACGTCGCCGTCGAGCCGAACGGGCTCGACCCCTGCGACCTGCGGCTGCAGAAGGGCGAGGCCGAGGTCCGCGAGCTGGTCGCCCGCCGGGTGCCGCTCTACCGCTTCGTGCTGGCCAACGTCGTGCAGCGCTACGACCTCGACCGGGCCGACGGGCGCATCGACGCGATGCGCGAGGCCGCCAAGCTGGTGCGGGCGATCCGCGACCGCTCCAAGGTCGACGCCTTCGCCCGCGAGCTGGCCGGCATGCTCGGCATCGACCCCAACGACGCCCAGCGCGAGGTCCGGCGGGCGGCCGCCCGGGCGGGAGGTACGACGACCCCGGCCTCGACCCGTCCCGCACAGCAGGCGGAGCTGCCCGACCCGAAGGACCAGCGCTTCACCATCGAGCGCGAGACGCTGAAGCTGGTCGTCCAGCAGCCCCAGCTCGTCGGCCGAGCCATCGACGACGTCGGACCCGACGACTTCACCCACGGCGCCTACCGGGCGGTGTGGGACACGATCGGCCGGGTTGGCGGGGTCGGGTCGGCCGACGCCCAGTGGGTGGCCCGGTTGCGTGGGGCGACCGCGGACGAGCGGGTGCGCTCGCTGCTCAGTGCGCTGGCCGTCGAGCCGCTGCTCACCGCGAAGGAGCCCGACGCCGGCTATGTCGGCCAGCACGTCCACCGGCTGCGCGAGCTCACCGCGATGCGCCGGATCGCCGACCTGAAGTCGAGGCTGCAGCGCACCAACCCCGTCGAGCAGGCCGCCGACTACAACAAGATGTTCGGCGACCTGGTCGCCCTGGAGCAGCACCGTCGCAATCTGCGCGAGCTTGCCCTGCAGGGCCAGTGAGGATCTTCGGCCGCGCCGGCAGCGTGCCGCCGGACGTGGTGGCGCGCGCGGGCCTGGCCCGTGGGGAGAGTCCGCTGGCCCATGCCGAGGCCCGCGACGGCAGCTGGCTCCTCGGCACCCGCTCGCGGTTGGTGCTGGTCCGGCCCGCCGGGCTCGTGTCGCTGCCGTGGGAGCAGGTCGAGGCGGCCGACTGGGACCGAGACTCCGGACGGCTCCGGGTGAGCGAGGTCGGTGACTACGGTCAGCGGCGGGCGTCGTACTCCTTCGACATGGACGAGCCGCGGTTGCTG
This sequence comes from Nocardioidaceae bacterium, assembly GCA_025980475.1. Classification (GTDB taxonomy): domain Bacteria; phylum Actinomycetota; class Actinomycetes; order Propionibacteriales; family Nocardioidaceae; genus Marmoricola. The sequence continues at coordinate 6,730 of JAICXL010000018.1, forward strand.
CTCCAGCTCGTGCGGGAGCGCGTCACCAACAGCGTGGTGCTGCAGCGCCGGGTCACCGTCCGCGGCCGCCAGGGATTCCTCGTGATCGCCCGGCGCAACCCCGCCGGCGGCGAGCTGGCCTGGATGCACGAGTACGACGCCGGGGTGGACCCGACGGATCCCGAGGTGCAGCGACTGGCCGAGGCCGCGCTGCGGGAGGCGCGTGCCGAGGTGGGGGACTGAGCTCCGCGGTGGCCCATCTCTGGTCAGGGCCGCGATGCCGCGGGGAGCGGTTCGCAACCGCCCTGCTGCCTTGCTAGTCTTTGCGCGCGCAATCCCCTGTAGCTCAATTGGCAGAGCATTCGGCTGTTAACCGAAGGGTTGCTGGTTCGAGTCCAGCCGGGGGAGCGACCAGGACCCGTCTGACCGGCAGTGTGCGGCGGCAGCCGGGTTTCCCCTCCGGGGGCGCTGCCTGGGGGATGCGGAGGGGTGATGGTGGACGTCGCGGCCGGAGTGGGGGGCGGTCCTGTCTTCCTGCACGTGGGCCTGCCGAAGACCGGCACGACCTTCCTGCAGCGGCTGCTCCGCGAGAACCACGAGCTGCTGGCCGGTCACGGGGTGCAGTACCCCGTCCGCGGACCAGGGACGATGTTCCAGGCCGCGGTCGAGCTGCGTGGGTCCTACGAATACTGGGGCCTGACCCCGGAGCGGATCGACGGCACCTGGCAGTGGCTGTGCGACCAGGCCCGCGGCTTCGAAGGCGTCACGATCCTCGGGCACGAGCTCCTCGCCGCGGCCACCCGCCCGCAGGTCAGGCGAGTCGCGGCCGACCTGGCCGGTGCCGAGCTGCACGTGGTCGTCACCGCCCGTGACCTGGGGCGGCAGATCCCGGCGTGGTGGCAGGAGTGGGTCAAGGACCACCACACGAGCGGCTTCGCCGAGACCATGGACCGGCAGGTGCTGCCCGGCTGGGACGTGGAGACGAAGAAGTCCGCATTCTGGCGCTCGCAGGACCTCGTCGGGGTGCTCGACCGATGGCGCGAGGCGGTGCCCGCGTCGCGGTTGCACGTCGTGGTGGCGCCCCCGCCGGGTGCGGACGCCCAGGAGCTGTGGCGCCGGTTCGCCGAGGCCGTCCGGATACCCGCCGGCGCCGACGTCGGCCTGGGCCCACGGTCCAACGAGTCGCTCGGGGTCGCCGAGGTGGCGCTGCTGCGCGCCACCAACGCAGCCCTGGACGGCAGACTGGTCCAGCCGCACTACGGACCGGTCGTCAAGCACTGGTTCGCCGAGAGCGTGCTGAGCCCACGCAGCTCGCGCAGGCCGATGCTGCCCGCCGACTGGCAGGGCCGGGTCGAGGAGATGACCGCCCGATGGACGAGCTGGATCGCCGAGACCGGCGTGCAGGTCCACGGCTCGCTGGACGAGCTCCGACCGACGGTGGCGGGGGTCGGCGTGCCCGACCCGGACGCCGTGGCGGACGAGGACATCGCCGCGCTGGCACCGCGCGTCGTCGCGGACCTGCTCGTGGAGGTCGCCCGGTTGCGCGAAGAGGGGAACGAGGCGCGGCGCGAGCTCGCGGTCGCTGAGCAGCAGGTGCGGGCCAGCCGCCTGTGGCTGCGCGGCCGCCGAGTGCTGGGCGTGGTCCGCCGCCGGATGGCCGCCCTCGGGCATTCGTCGCAGTAGCGCCGGGTATAACGGGGACATGGCGATGCATTCGGTGAACCCCGCGACCGGCGAGACGCTGGCGACCTTCGACGACACCACCGAGGAGGAGCTCGAGCAGAAGCTCGCGGCCGCCGCCCGGTGCTTCGCCGACTACCGGCTGACCAGCTTCGACCAGCGGGCCGGCTGGTTGCGACGGGCGGGAGAGATCCTCGACGACCGCGTCGACGAGGTCGCCCGGATGATGACCGCCGAGATGGGCAAGACCTTCGCAGCCGCGAAGGCCGAGACGGCCAAGTGCGCCAACGCCTGCCGCTTCTACGCCGAGCACGCCGAGGAGTACCTCGCCGACGAGCCGGTCGACCCCCAGTCGGTCGGGGCGACGCAGGCCTACGGCCGCTACCAGCCGATCGGCGCCGTGCTCGCGGTGATGCCGTGGAACTTTCCGCTGTGGCAGGTGGTCCGGTTCGCCGCGCCGGCGCTGATGGCCGGCAACGTCGGCCTGCTGAAGCACGCCTCCAACGTGCCGCAGACCGCCCTCTTCCTCGAGGAGCTCTTCCGTGAGGCCGGCTTCCCCGAGGGCTGCTTCCAGACGCTGCTGATCTCGTCGAAGCGGGTGGAGCAGGTGTTGCGCGACGACCGTGTGGTCGCGGCGACCCTGACCGGCAGTGGTCCGGCAGGGCGCTCGGTCGCGTCGATCGCCGGTGACGCGATCAAGCACACTGTCCTCGAGCTCGGCGGCAGCGACCCCTTCATCGTGATGCCCAGCGCGGACCTGGCGAAGGCGGCCGAGGTCGGCACCAACGCCCGGCTGCTCAACAACGGGCAGTCCTGCATCAACGCCAAGCGGTTCATCGTGCACCGCGACGTCGCCGACCGGTTCACCGAGCTCTTCGTCGACACCATGTCCGCCACTCGCCTCGGTGACCCGATGGCCGACGACACCGACATGGGGCCGATGGTCTCCGAGCAGGCCCGTGCCGACATCGAGGAGCTCGTCGAGGACGCCGTCCGGAAGGGCGCCAAGGTGCTCTGTGGCGGCGAGAGGCCCGAGGGCGCTGGCTGGTTCTACCCGGCCACGGTCATCACCGGCATCACCGAGGAGATGCGGCTCCACCGCGAGGAGGCGTTCGGCCCGGTGGCCACCCTCTACGTCGTCGACGACATCGACGAGGCGATCACGCTCGCCAACGTCACCGAGTTCGGGCTCGGCGCCAACGCGTGGACCACGGACGAGGCCGACATGGACCGATTCATCCGTGACCTCGAGGCCGGGGCCGTCTTCATCAACGGCAACACCACGTCCTACCCCGAGCTTCCGTTCGGCGGCGTCAAGGGCTCCGGCTACGGCCGCGAGCTCTCCGCCCACGGCATCCGGGAGTTCTGCAACCTCAAGACGGTCTGGATCGGGTCCGGCGACCACCACGGCGACCCCCACACCGAGTAGTCAGTTTCGGCGCCTGGAAACCGCCGAGTAGTCAACTTTGGCGGGCTCCGAGGCGTCGAGCAGTCAACTTCTGCGGGGAGTACGACGACCCCGCCCGGCGGTCGCTCACAAGTTGACCGGTCGAGGGTGTCGTGCGCGCCAGAAGTGACGCCTCGGCGGGCTGCGGTGCGCCAGAAGTGACGCCTCGGCGGGCTGCGGCGCGCCAGAAGTGACGCCTCGGCTCAGCCGCCCCAGCCCATCGGGAAGACCTCGAAGGCGGCCGCCATCCCGACCCCCATCCGCTGGCCGGTCTGGCGGCCGAAGCCCTCGAGGAACTCTCGCGGGTCCCAGTTCTCCCAGCCCAGCCCCTCGATGTAGGCCTTGTGCGCCGCCAGCGACGCGACCCCGGCGTCGAACGTGTCGGTGGTGTCCACGCCGTGCTCCGCGTCCGGGGACCCGGCGGCCCACACCTCCTTCACCCCGCCCCACGGCTCGAGGCCGCCCTCGACCTGGTCGCGGAACACCCACCGGTTGCCCGCGTCGCGCACCGCGTCGAGCACCGCGTGGCCCACGGCGATGTGGTCGGCCTGGTTGAGGTTGCGGCCCCCGAAGGTGTTCTTGAAGTTGCCGGTGACCACGATCTCCGGACGGTGCTCGCGCACCACCTGGGCGAGCAGGCGACGGAGCGGGACGCCGTACTCCAGGATCCCGTCGGGCTGGCGCAGGAACTCCACGGTCGAGACACCGACGACCTGCGCGGAGTCGATCTCCTCCTGCTCGCGCAGCGGGCCGGCCTCCTCGGGCGCCATCCCGTCGATGCCGGCCTCGCCGCTGGTCACCATGCAGTAGACGACGCGCTTGCCCTGGCCGGTCCAGCGGGCGACCGCGGCGGCGGCGCCGAACTCCATGTCGTCGGGGTGCGCGACGATGCACAGCGCCGTGGACCAGTCCTCGTCGAGCGGGTCGAGCGGTCCGGGGCGGGCAGGTTGCTCGGTCATGGGCCACAGCATGCCACCGAAACCGATTGCAAGGACCCTTTCGAAAGGGTACTTTCCACTTGTGACCACCCAGCGACGGCTGTCCGACCCCCGCGATCTCCGCGCTCTGGCCCATCCCGTGCGGATCGCGCTCATCGAGCAGCTGGTGCTGCACGGCGCCCAGACGGCCAGCCAGCTCGCCGACCGCGTCGACGAGAGCCCCGCCAACTGTTCCTGGCACCTGCGCAAGCTCGCCGAGCACGGCTTCGTCGAGGAGGCGGGTGGCGGCCGCGGCCGCGAGCGACCGTGGCAGGCGACCAGCACCGGGATGAGCTGGGGGGACGACGACGAGAGTCCGGAGACCCGGATCGCAGGTGACGCGTTGACCGAGATGATGATCGAGCGTGAGCTCGCCCGCAGCCGGGAGGCGCGGGCGCGGCTGCGCGACGACCCCGAGTGGCAGTCGGCTGCCTTCGCCGACCAGACGATGCTCTGGCTGACCGCCGAGGAGCTCGCCGAGGCCGAGCAGGTCATCCGCGAGCTGTTCCTGGGCCGGCTCGACCGACTCGCGGACCCCTCGAAACGACCACCGGGCTCGAGGCTCTGCTCGCTGCTGGCCTGGGGCTACCCGACGTACGGCGTCGCCGACCCCACTCGGGCCGCGGACGAGGCGGAGGCGCACTCGTGAAGGAGGCCTTCGGCCAGCCCGGGTTCCGGCGGCTCTTCGCCGGCCTGTCGACGTCGATGTTCGGCGACGCGGTGATGCTGCTGGTCCTCTCCATGTGGGTCAAGCAGCTCACCGGCTCCAACGGCGCGGCCGGCTTCACCTTCTTCTGGATGGTGGTCCCGGCCCTGTTCGCGCCGGCGTACGGCCTGCTCATCGACCGCTTCCGCCGCAAGCCGCTGCTGGTCTGGGGGAACCTGGCCTCCGCCGTCGCGGTGCTGCCGCTGCTGCTCGTGCGTGGCGCCGACGACGTCTGGATCGTCTACACGGTCGCCTTCCTCTACGGCATCTCGTTCGTCGTGCTGCCCGCCGCGCTCAACGGCCTGCTCAAGGAGCTCGTCCCCGAAGGCATGCTGGTCGACGCGAACTCCTCGCTGCAGACGGTCAAGGAGGGGTATCGCCTGATCGGCCCCCTCGTCGGAGCGGGTCTCTTCGGCTGGCTCGGCGGGGGTGCGGTCGCCGTGGTCGACGCGGTGTCGTTCGTGGTCGGCGCCGCCGTGATCGCCTCGATCCGGTTGCGGGAGGATGCGCCGGCGCGCAGCACGGAGCACTGGCGCGCAGAGATGGCCGGTGGGATCCGACACCTCGTCCAGGAGCACTACCTCAAGCACGTGCTGGTCGCCTTCGCGATGACGCTGCTGGTGCTGGGTTACCTCGAGGCCTCGATCTATGCGCTCCTCGACTTCTATGGCAAGCCGGTCACCTTCGTCGGGGTGCTGGTCAGCATCCAGGGCGTCGGTGCGATTGCCGGCGGGCTGACCAGCTCCTGGTGGGTCCGTCGGCTCGGCGAGCCGACGGTCGTGGCCGTCGGCCTGGCGCTGCTCGGCGGCTCCGCGGCGGCGATCGCGCTCACCTCGACGCTGGGGGTGGTGATGGGGGCGATGGTCGGGGCCGGCTACTCGCTGCCGATGACCTTCGTCGCGTTCATGACGCTGATGCAGCGCCGGACGCCGCAGCGACTGATGGGCCGGGTCTCCGCCGCCGTCGAGACACTGATGGGGGTGCCGCAGGCGATCTCCCTCGCGGTCGGGGCGGGTCTCGTCGCGGTCCTCGACTTCCACCTCATCATCGGCATCGTCGCGGTGGTCACCGGGGTGGGAGCGCTCTACCTCGTCGTCTCGCTGCGCACCGTGCTCGGCCATCCGGTGCCCGCCCTGGAGGTGGAGCCGGCTGGGGCGGCACGCCCGTAGGATTGCCGGGTGCCCGACGACGAACAGCTGACGTCCTTTGCCGATCTCGGACTCGACGACCGGGTGCTCAAGGCGCTACGCGACGTCGGCTACGAGACGCCCTCGCCGATCCAGGCCGAGGCGATCCCGCCGCTCCTGGCCGGCCACCACGTCGTCGGACTCGCCCAGACCGGCACCGGCAAGACCGCGGCGTTCGCGCTGCCGATCCTGAGCCACGTCGAGATCGCCAACGCCTCCCCGCAGGCGCTGGTGCTCGCTCCGACCCGCGAGCTGGCGCTGCAGGTCTCCGAGGCGTTCGAGCGCTACGCCGCCCACCTCAAGGGGCTGCGGGTCCTCCCCGTCTACGGCGGTCAGGGGTACGGTGTCCAGCTGAGCGCCCTGCGGCGGGGCGTGCACGTCGTCGTGGGCACGCCGGGCCGGGTGATGGACCACCTCGACAAGGGCACCCTGGACCTGTCCGGGCTGCGGTTCGTGGTGCTCGACGAGGCCGACGAGATGCTCAACATGGGCTTCGCCGAGGACGTCGACCAGATCCTCTCCGGCACCCCTGAGGACAAGCAGGTCGCCTTGTTCTCGGCCACCATGCCGGCCCAGATCCGCCGGATCGCCCGGCGGCACGCGCCCGACGCGGTCGAGGTCACGGTCAAGGGACGCACCACCACGGCGCCCAACGTCACGCAGCGCTACCTGAAGGTCGCGCACAGCCAGAAGCTCGACGCGCTGACCCGGATCCTCGAGGTCGAGAACTTCGACGGGATGATCGTCTTCGTCCGCACCAAGCAGGCCACCGAGGAGCTGGCCGAGCGACTGCGGGCCCGCGGCTTCTCGGCAGCGGCCATCAACGGTGACGTCGTCCAGGCCCAGCGCGAGCGCACGATCGACCAGCTGCGCAAGGGGAGGCTCGACATCCTGGTCGCCACCGACGTCGCGGCCCGCGGCCTGGACGTCGAGCGGATCAGCCACGTGGTCAACCACGACATCCCGACCGACACCGAGTCCTACGTGCACCGCACCGGTCGGACGGGGCGCGCCGGCCGGGCCGGGTCGGCGATCTCCTTCGTCACTCCGCGCGAGACCCACCTGCTGCGCACGATCGAGAAGGCGACCCGGATCAAGCTCGAGCAGATGCCGATGCCGACGGTGGAGGACGTCAACGCCAACCGGGTGGCGAAGTTCACCGAGGCGATCACGGCCGCGCTCGGGGACCGCCAGCTCGCCACCTTCCGCGAGCTCGTGCTCGCCTATGAGCGAGACCACGACGTGCCGGCCGCCGACGTCGCGGCCGCGATCGCCGTGCTCGCCCAGGACGGCGAGCCGCTCTTCCTCGAGGAGGCCGCCACCGTCGAGCGCCCCGCCCGGCGCGAGCGCCAGCCCCGCGGCGACCTGACCACCTGGCGGATCGCCGTCGGCCGCAAGCACCGGGTCGAGCCCCGACAGATCGTCGGCGCCCTGGCCAACGAAGGTGGGCTGAGCCGCGAGGACTTCGGCCGGATCGACATCCGCAGCACCTTCTCGCTGGTCGAGCTGCCCGCGACCCTCGGTGACGACCAGCTCGCTGCGCTGGCCGGCACCCGCATCTCCGGCGTCCCGATCGACCTGCGGCGCGATCGTGGCACCAGCCGGGACCACCGGCCGGTCAGGGCGCCCGGACGAGCGGGCGGCACGGCCGCCACCGTCACCGACCGGCGTGCGAAGAAGCCGCGCCACAAGAAGGGCGGCCGGCCGGCCTGATCGGCGTGCCCTCCGGGCCCGCTTCGCCGGTGGATTTCCCCTCGGCCCGGCGGTCGCCTAGGGTGAACGGCGGTCAATCGGAAGGTTTGTCTTGCTTCGTCGTCTCGCGCGGATCGCCGCGCCCGCCATCGCCCTGTCCGCTGCCGTCGCCGTCAGCTCCGCGCCGGCCGCCAACGCCGTGATCCCGCTGAAGAACCAGGCCATGATCACCAAGGCCAAGGGCGGCTACCTCTTCCGCGCCGGACAGCAGGACAGCCACCTGGTCATCACCCGCGTGACCGGCGGCGTCCGCTTCGCCGACTCCGGCACCGCTCGGTGGAAGTCGCTGCCCGCCGCGTGCCACCGCCAGCAGGTGCGCACCGGGATCGCGGCGGTGTGCAACGTGCCGGGCACCGTCAGTCGCTCGCACCCGATGACGCTGCAGCTGTGGACCCGCCTCGGTGACGACTACATCGACGGCCGCTCGCTCTCGGCCGCCTTCAGGCTCTCGGTGCTGGCCGACGCCGGCAACGACGTCGTCTACGGCGGAGCGGGCAACGACTTCGTCAACGGCGCCCAGAACTCTGACCGTGTCCACGGCGGCGCCGGCAACGACTGGATCCGCACCGGCATCGGCAACGACAAGATCTGGGGCGGCGCCGGCAACGACAAGCTCGTCGGCCAGGACGGCCGTGACCGGCTGTACGGCGGTGACGGCGCCGACCGTCTCTACGGCAGCAACGGCCACGACGTGCTCTACGGCGACGCAGGCAGCGACCTGCTCAACTGCGGCAGCGGCGCCGACACCGCCTACCGTGACGGCGCCGACCGCCGGATTCGGTCCTGCGAGACGGTCAACCGCTGACGCGGTCTCCGCGGCGGGTGACCTATCGGTAGGCTCACCCCGCCGGGGCGGTAGCTCAGCCGGTCAGAGCAGAGGACTCATAATCCTTGGGTCGTGGGTTCGAGCCCCACCCGCCCCACCACGATGTGCGGCCCGGCGCGACCTGGGTCACTTCGCGCTCACCGTGGCGCGACCGGACCCGGCCCCGCTGATCGGGCCTGCCGGCGGTTGGAGCCCGAAGGCTGTCTGCATCGAGGCAGCGTCGGCGGCACGACCAGGGGCCTTGATGCCCAGGAGGTTGGTGGTGGTGCGTAGTAGCGAGTAGTGGTCGAACCCTGTCTTGCTGACCGTGCCTCGGGTCGTGGTGGGGGAGACCACGATCAGGGGGATGTGCTGGCCGAGGTCATGCTTGCCCTCGTCCCAGGTGAGGAAGATCGCCGTGTTGCCGCCTCGGTAGGCAGGGCTGGTGATGATCTCGTTGATCCAGCGGGACAGCCACGTGTCGCCCCTCGCCACTGGGCACGAGTGAGTGGAGTGGCAGAGGTTCGGAATCATCAAGCTGAAGGCCGGCAGGTGGTCCGTGGCCAGGGCAGTGGCCAGGTTGCCATGGTGCACCGAGCCCATGGGCACGTCCCACCGTGCGCATCGTGCGCGCGCGCCGGCGAAGTAGAAGGCTGGGTTTCGTGCATAGCCAGCGCGGTTCATGGGATGGCAGTTGCCTGGCATCGACTCGTAGTAGGTGCGCCACTGACGACCGGAGTTGAACACCTCGCTGAACAGGTTCGGAGCCGAGATCGGGTCCACTGATGGCTCCTGGTCGCGGGAGATGTTGAAGGTTGAACCTGCCGTCGCGGCCAGGTAGTTCGGCAGGGAGGGGTGTGTCACCGCCCGGTAATGGGTGGCCAGCCCGCAGTCGTGGGCAAGCTGGTTCTCGAATGGGGCATCTTCGGAGCCGATCACCTGGTGGTAGGAGTGGTTCTCCATCCAGATCCAGATGACGTGCTGGTAGTGGCGAGGTGGGGCGCCAGGTCGTGAGCAGGGCTGGGTTGCCAGCGGCGGCGCCTGGGAGTCGGGATCCAGGTCCATCGCGCTGGCCACCGGCCGTCTGGCCACCAGCACCGCGAGGAACATCAGGAGCAGTGCGGCGGCGACGATCACGAACCGGCTGTGCGCCCGCAGCTGACGACTCGGGCTCGTCAAGGTGACCACGGCCAGTTCTCGGCACGCCGCAAGCCGGTCAGGGGGTCGGGCCCGACCGGTGCGTCCCGATGGCTGCCGTCCATGTCCACCTCCTCGGTCACCCGTTGTCGGGGCCTCAGACAGTGTGGGCATGCGCGTGTGACCGCAACCTGACAGGGGCTCTGGGGCCTCAGCCTGGACTCAGCAGGATGGCAGCAGCACCCAGCAGTGCGCCCGCTCTTGACAGGTTGCCGAGGACGTGGAGTTGACCAAGAAGGCCCGGGCCCGCCGGCTCGGGAGCGCCCATCCGACGAGGGCGAGGGGTGCAGCCGCAGCCCGATCCGGGAGCCGGCCTCCCGGGATCCGGGGTGTGGGCGCGATACCGTCCGCGCGTGATCAAGTACCTCGGCTCCAAGCGGGCCCTGGTCCCCGTGCTGGGCGACCTCGCGGTCGCCGTCGGGGCACGCGCTGCCGTGGACCTGTTCACCGGCACCACCCGGGTCGCCCAGGAGCTGAAGCGCCGGGGCCTGCACGTGACCGCGGCGGACATCGCCACCTACAGCAAGGTGCTCGCGGACTGCTACGTCGCCACCGACGCCGACGAGATCGACGAGGCGCGGCTGGACCAGGAGCTCGCCCGGCTCAACGCGCTGGCAGGGCGTCCGGGCTACTTCACCGAGACGTTCTGCGAGCAGGCGCGCTACTTCCAGCCGAAGAACGGCGCCCGCGTCGACGCGATCCGCGAGGATCTTGACCAACGCCGGGACGACCCGCTCTTCCCGGTGCTGCTGACCAGCCTGATGCTGGCCGCCGACCGGGTCGACTCCACCACCGGTGTGCAGATGGCCTACCTGAAGGAGTGGGCGCCCCGGGCGCACCGGGATCTCGAGCTGCGCCGCCCGGAGCTCATCCCGGGTGCCGGCACGGCGATCCGCGGCGACGCGGTCGAGCTGGTCGACGGGCTCGCGACGACCGACCTGATGTACCTGGATCCGCCGTACAACCAGCATCGCTACTTCACCAACTACCACGTGTGGGAGACGCTGGTGCGCTGGGACTCCCCGGAGCACTACGGCATCGCCTGCAAGCGGGCGGACAGCCGGGACGAGGCCACCAGGAGTGTCTTCAACGTCAAGCGCCGGATGCCGGACGCGTTCGGTGACCTGGTCGCACGGGTGCGCGCCGAGGTGGTGGTGGTCTCCTGCAATGACGAGGCCTGGCTGCAGCCCGGGCAGGTCGTGGCCCGCCTGCAGGAGGCGGGTCACGAGGACGTGCAGCTCGTGGGCTTCGACAGCAAGCGGTACGTCGGGGCCCAGATCGGCATCTTCAGCCCGGCAGGGGAGAAGGTCGGCCGGGTCGCCCGACTGCGCAACGTCGAGTACCTCTTCGTCGCCGGACCCGCCACGAAGGTGGCCGCCGCGACCACGGCCGCCATCGCGCGAGGCGCCAAGCCGCTGGAGGCGGTGGCGACCCCGGCCTGACACGATCGGGTCGCGACTGGGGTATGTCGTGCCAATCGTTGCCGCGGGCCACTACGGTGTGGCACGTGAGCAGCGGAGCAGACCAGGACCACCTGGGGATGGCGTCCGGGGAGGGCGCCGGTGAGCGCCTGCGCCGGCTCGAGGCGATCACCGACGTCACCCTCTCGCGGCTCGAGGTCGACGCACTCGTCGACGAGCTGCTCGACCGGATCCGCGACCTGCTCTCCACCGACACCGCGGCCGTGCTGCTGATGGACGAGTCGGGAGAGTTCCTGGTCGCCTCCTACGCCCGAGGGCTCGAGGAGGAGGTCCGGCAGGGGTCGCGGGTGCCGCTCGGGCGTGGTTTCGCGGGCACGATCGCGGCCAGCCGTCGGCCGGTGACGATTGCGGTCAGCGAGGCGACGGTGGTCAACCCGGTACTGCTGATCAAGGGAGTCCGCTCGATGCTCGGCGTGCCGCTGATGGACGGCGAGGACGTCCTCGGCGTGCTGCACGTGGGCACGCTGGCCGGGCGCACCTTCACCGAGGAGGACGTCGAGCTGCTGGAGCAGGCGGCCGACCGCGCTGCCCAGGCGCTCCTCTCCGAGCGGGCCCACGCCGAGCGGTCGGCCTCGATCGCCCTGCAGCGCAGCATCGCGCCGCAGGCGCTCCCAAGCTTGCCCGGCCTGGAGATGGCGGCCCGCTACGTCCCCGGCAGCATGGCCGGGGTGGGCGGCGACTGGTACGACGTCTTCCCCCTGCCCGACGGCTGCATCGGCATCACGATCGGCGACGTCATGGGCCACGGGCTCCGGGCCGCTACGGTGATGGGCCGCTTGCGCGGGGCGCTGCGCGCCTACGCCATCGAGGACGACGACCCGGCGCGGGTCATCGAGCGCCTCGACCGGGAGATGCAGCACTTCGAGCACGGCCAGACTGCCACCCTGGTCTACGCCATCCTCGATCCCGGCGACGGAACGCTGCAGCTCTCCTGCGCGGGCCACATGCCACCGCTGCTGTCGGAGCCCGGTAGGAAGGCCCTCTGGCTCGAGGAGCAGTCCGACCTGCTCCTCGGAGCACAACGCGACGCCCGCCGGCGCACGACCCGACTGACGATGCCGACCGGCTGGACGCTCTGCCTCTTCACCGACGGCCTCGTCGAGCGCCGGGGGGCCGATCTCGACGAAGCCCTCGAGAAGGTGCGCGAGCTGGTCGGGAGTCACGCTCGCTCGGCCGAGGACGTGTGCGCGCACATGATGGCGGAGCTGGTGGGCGGGACCACTCCGCAGGACGACATCGCGCTCCTCGTGCTGCGCCGCAGCGTGCCCGCCTGAGTGCGGACGGCGCCGGCACCAGCGGGTCTTGACGCCTCGCGGCTCGATCAGTTGCCATGATGGGCAACACTTGCGGTCTGTCGCCCTGATCCGTCCGTTCGCCGGCGCCGCGCACAGGAGAGAGCATTGCCGACCGAATCGCCCCGCGGAGACGCGGACGAGGCCGCCCTCACGCTCCTCGAGCACCTGCCGGGGCTGGTGGCCCTCTTCGAGGGTGCGGACCTGCGGATCACCGCGATGAACGCCGCCGCGAGGGCGCTCGTCGGCGACATCACCGGGCAGCGGCTGCCGGAGGCGATGCCGGAACTGCTCGGTCAGGAGGTCACCGAGCGGATCCGGGAGGTCTACGAGACCGGGGAGCCGTTCCACGGGGACGAGTGGCGGGTTAACTTCCGGGACGTCGGTGGCGACCTGCGTGAGGTGTTCGTCAACCTCGCCGCCGAACCGTTGCGCTGGCCTGACGGCAGCATGCGCGGGGTGGTCGCCACCGCCGCGATGGTCACCGACCTCGTCCGCGCACGCCGGCAGGCCGAGGCGCGCTCGGTCGAGCTTCGCGAGCGGGCCCACGACGCCCAGGAGATGCTGCTGACCCTCCAGGACGAGCTGCTCCCCGACAGCCTCCCGGTGCTCCCCGGCCTCGACATCGTCGCGAGCTACCTGCTGGCCGACGCCGACACCTCGGCCGGCGGGGACTGGTTCGACGCGCTCCCGCTGGCCGGGCAGCGGGTGGCGCTGGTCGTCGGTGACGTGGTCGGCCACGGAGTCGGGGCGTCGGCGGTGATGGGGCGGTTGCGCGCCGTGCTCGAGGAGCGGCTGCGTTCCGGCAGCGACCTCCTCGAGGCGCTGACGGCACTGGACCGCTTCGCCGCGCACGATCCCGAGGCGCACGCCGCCACCGTCTGCGTGACCGAGGTCGACCTCACGGACGGCTCGATGCGCTACTGCACGGCCGGGCACCCGCCACCGATCGTCGTGGCGACCGACGGCACCGCGTCCTACCTCCCCGCGAGCGGCTCCGGGGCGCTGGTCACCGGCAGGCGGTACGTCGCTGCCGAGCACGTCCTCGACGAGGGCGACGTGCTCCTGCTCTACACCGACGGGATCGTGGAGCGGCCCGGCCGCACCGTGGCGCAGAACACCGTCGAGCTGCTGAAGGCGGCAGCCGACGCGGTCGAGGGACGCGGCCTGACGGTAGGGCTCGCCGAGCACGCCGTCGACCGGGTCGCCCACCACCCGCTCGAGGTGCTCACCCGCGTCTCCGGCTTCACCGACGACATCACCTTGCTGGCCGCGCAGCGCCGCCCCGCTCCTCCACCACTGCGCCTCGACCTGCCGGCCGTCCCCGACAGCCTGCGCGAGGCGTTGACCGGCCTGATGGGCTGGCTCGAGGCGCAGCGAGTCCGCCCGAACGACGTGATGGCGCTGGCCCACGCCGCAGGTGAGCTGGTCAGCAACGTGATCGACTACGCCTACCGGGAGCCGGGCACCGACCCGGAGCGCGAGACGATGACGGTCACCGCTTCGCTCACCGTCGAGGGCGCGGCCCGCATCGAGATCATCGACGGCGGCACCTGGCGCGAGCCGGAGCGCAGCACCGAGCGGGGCCGCGGGCTGGCGATGGCCAGCGGCCTCGTCGACCACCTCGAGCTCGACCGACGGACCGACGGCACCTCTGCCGTCGTGGTGCACCGGCTGCACCGGCACGTGGAGCTGTTGACCGACATCTTCGGCGCCAGGCCGGGCGGCACGGAACCAGCCCGCGAGCTCACCACCGTCGAGGGTGACGGACGGCTTCAGGTGACCGGCCCGGTCGACCGGGTCAGCATCGACACCTTCCGCAGCGCGCTCCGGCGTGCCAACGCCGGCGGTGCCCGTGAGCTGACCGTCGACCTCACCGGGGTGACCCACCTGGCCAGCACGGGGGTGCAGGCCCTGGTCGAGAGTCTCGCCGGGTCCAGCACGTCCGGGCCGGGCGGGCGCCCCGGCCCGGCCCTGCGGCTGCTGGCGCCCTTCGGCACTCCGGCCCAGCACGTGCTCGACGTCGTGGGGCTGCCCTACCTCACCGACCCGCAGCCGGAGTACCGCTGATCTCGGGCCCGCGGAGGGAGCCGACCACCGCGGTTGCGCCGATCTCCGGGTCGCTGGCGCTCCGCGGGGTGAAGCCGCCCTCGGCCAGGATCGCCTCGGCCGCCGACAGCTGCCGGGCGCCCACCTCGAAGAGCACCGCGCCACCCGGTGCCAGCCATGAGGGCGCCTCGGCGACCATCCGCCGGAGCACAGCGAGGCCGTCGACGCCGCCGTCCAGCGTGACCCGCGGCTCGTGGTCGCGCGCCTCCGGCGGCATCAGCGTGATCGCGTCGGTCGGCACGTAGGGGGCGTTGCACGCCACCACGTCGATCTGTCCCCGCAGGGTCTCCGGAAGGGCCGCGAAGAGGTCGCCCTGGTGGACCTCGGCGGTCGGCAGGTTGCGCCGGGCGCAGGCAACGGCGGCCGGCTCCACGTCGGCCGCGTGCAGCACGATCCCGGGGACCGCAGCCAGCAGCGCCGCACCGATCGCACCGGTGCCGCAACACAGGTCGAGCACGACGTCCGCGGGCGCGAGCAACCGGGCCGCCTCCTCGACGAGCAGGGCGGTGCGTCGGCGGGGCACGAAGACGCCGGGCTCCACCGCGATGCGCAGGTCGCAGAAGTCGACCCAGCCGAGCAGCTGCTCGATCGGCACGCCGGCCACCCGCGCCGCCGCCAGCCGCTCGAGCTCCACCGAGGACCCGGCCGCCTCGAGCAGCAGAGCTGCCTCCTCCTCGGCGAAGACGCAGCCGGCTGCCCGCAGCCGCGCCACGAGACCCGCCGGGTCCGGAACCGGGTCCGGGGAATGGGCCTTGGCAGGCGGCGTCGTCGGGAGCATCACCGCGCAGCGTAGGCCCACCGGCCGGGTACCGTGCCCTCGATGCCTGCACCTGCCCGCCGACGGGCGTACTTCTGGTTGATGGGGTCCTGCGTCGTGCTCATCCTGCTGGCGTGGAACCTCGTCCGGCTGTGGTCGACGGCGGCCGCCGTCGCGATGAGCGTGGTCGCGGCGCTGATCCCGCCGGTGGCCGCCATCGTGGGCAACTGGGGCGAGCCCCGCGGTCCCGACGACCACGACTGAGTGCGCCTCTGCGACCGTGGGGCGCGTCACACCGCACCGGCAGCCGTCACCCCTGGGCCCCTGTGTCGTTGAACAGGACCAGTGCACCCAACCTCCGGGGGGATCTCCATGGCGGCTTCATCGCACCCGCACCGTCGCAACCGGTCGGCGCGTCGAGCCTGGCTGGCCGGCCTCGGCTCGTTCAGCATCGGTGCCCTGCTCGTCTTCGGGGCCTCGCCGGCCGGAGCCGACGGCGACCCGCTCGGCAACCTGGTCAAGCAGGTCCAGGACCAGGTGACCAGCGTGACCAAGCAGGCGCCGAGCTCCGCCACGACGGCCTCGACGCCGTCCCAGGACGCTCCGAACCCGCCGTCGTCCGACAGCGACTCCGCCGGTCACGAGACGCCGAACCCGACCCGCCCCGACCACGGATCCTCCTACGTCGACCACACCGAGCTGGGCGGCAACGACCTGCTCGACGTCGGGAGCACCAACTCCCAGGTGCAGGACGACGACAGCACGACGTCGGACACCACCGCGCTGGCCGTCGGGGGCCAGGAGATCTCCGGGGCGCATGCATCCTCGGGCGGCACCCAGCACACGTCCTTCGACCCGCTCGCCCCGCTCTGCCAGAACAGTGGCGGCCAGGTCTGCCTGTCGGTTCTCTATGCGCGCGCTTCGGCGACCAGGAGCGCCTCGACCTCCAGATCCTCGGGCAGCACCGGCATCGCCAACCTCTGCCTCGGCGGCTCCGACACCACCAACACCGACTGCACCGGACCGGTGCACCTGGGCGTCGGCACGGCCTCGAGCCACGCCACCCGCGACCGCTCGTCGGGCGAGACGTCCGCGGCCTCGCGCTCCAGCCTCGTGGATCTCTGCGCCGGCCCCGACTGCGCGCTCCAGGCCGGTGCGCTCGAGTCAAACGGCCGGGCTGACTCCAACCCGGCGCAGGCGAGTCGGCACTCGAGCGTCCTGGACCTTGTCGCCGGTGGCACGACGGTGCTCGACCTGACCCAGCCGCAGGGCATCGCGCTCGGTCCCGGCTGCAGCCCGGTGGTCCTCTGCGTGTTCGTCAACCAGGGCGAGACCTACCTCGGCGACCAGCTCGCCGGACACGCACAGCAGGCCCTTGACCTGACCGCCCTCACCGGCGTCGCGGCGCTGACCGCGGGACAGTCGGAGACGCTCGTGCACAATGACGGGGGCCAGGCCGTGAGCCCGCCCGGTGGCAACGGTGGCCACGGTGCGGTCAGCGCTCCGCGCGCGCACCACGGTGCCAGCAACGCCGGGCCGCTGGAGGCAGCGAGCTCGGTGCTGCCCAACACCGGCGGCTTCTGGGCCGGCCTGATCGGCGTGGCGCTGGTGCTCCTCGGCGGTGGCTCGATGCTGCTCGCCTGGGAGCGCCGCGCAGCCGCGCTCGTCTGAGGCGCTGCCTGGACCCTCTCTGGGTCCTGTCTGGGGCATTATCGACGGACCGGGAGGCATTCCCGGTCCGTCGACCGCGGGGAGGAGCAGCAGTGCAGAGCCGTCGCGTCATGCTCCCGCTGGTGGTCGGCGTGCTCGCCGTGCTCGCGGGCGGTTGCCTGGTCTGGCTGGCCTGGTTCCACCACGACTTCCACCGGGCGTCCAACGCCCGCTCCGGCGCGGCGGCAGCCCGACCCTCGCCCAGGATCGCGACCGCGCCCCTGGTCGACAGGGCCGGCGGCTTCCGCATCGCGGTGCCGCACGGCCTGCACGGCCGGCTCGACGGTCAGGCGGCGCTGGTGGCCAGCAAGGACCGCAGCCTGCTGCTCGTCGTCTCGCCCAGCGGGCCCGGCCCGGTGCGGGTGGCCAACGCCGCGGTCGTGACCAGCATGCACGACAGCTACCCGCGGCTGAAGGTCATCGGCCACCGGGCCGAGCGCGTCCACGGCCGGCGCGGCATCGCTAGCTTCGGTACGGCGACCAACCACGCCGGCGTCCGGGTCCGCTGGGTGCAGCTGACGGTCGAGGCGCGGCCGCGGACCTTCACCATCGCCACCTACACCAGGCACGACACCGACCCGCAGTGGGTGCTGCCGCGGGTCAACGCCGTGGTCAACGGCTTCCGCGTCCTGCCGCGCTGACGCGGCCGCTCAGCGCCCCTCGGCGTGCGCCGCGTCGCGGATCTCGCCGACCAGCTCCTCGAGCACGTCCTCCAGGGTCGCGACGCCGAGCACCCGGCCGGCGTCGTCGACGACCCGCGCCATGTGGGCGCCCTTGTCGCGCAGCACCTGCAGCGCGGCGGCCAGCGAGTCAGCCGCGCGCACGGTGGCGAACGGCCGGATCCACTTGTCCTCGACCACCCGGGCCCGTCCGTGCGGGTCGGCCTGCAGGACGTCCTTGATGTGCAGGTAGCCGACCAGCTCGCCGTCGTCACCGACCACCGGGAAGCGGGAGTAGCCGGTGTCCGCGCAGACCTCCTCCACGTCGGTGGCGCGCGCACCTCGGGGGACCGTCTCCAGCCGGTCGAGGGGGAGCAGCACGTCGGCGACCGTCCGGGAGGTGAAGCCGAGCGCGCCGGAGAGCCGTTCGTACTCTCCCTCCTCGAGCAGTCCCACCTGCCGGGACTCGTCGACCATCGCCTCGACCTCCTCGAGGGTGAACGTCGAGGCGAGCTCACTGCGCGGCTCGACGCGCAACAGCCGCACGAAGGCGTCGGCAGCACCGTTGAGGGCCACCGCGAACGGCTTGACCAGCGTGGTCAGCGCCATCATCGGCGGCCCCAGCACCAGCGCAGCGCGCTCGGGCCCGGCCAGGGAGATGTTCTTGGGCACCATCTCTCCGAGGACCACGTGCAGGTAGGACACGATCGCCAGCGCGATCACCAGCCCCACCGGGTGCTCCCAGGTGGGCGACAGCCCGACGGCGCGGGAGACCGGTTCCAGCAGGTGCACGATCGCCGGCTCGGCGACCGCGCCCAGGCCCACCGAGCAGATGGTCACGCCCAGCTGCACGGCGGCGATGACGTGGGAGAGGTCCTCCATCGCCCGCAGCGTGGTGCGCGCCATCCGCGAGCCGGCGACGGCCTTCGGCTCCACCCGCGTGCGGCGGGCCGAGACCAGTGCGAACTCCGAGGCGACGAAGTAGGCGTTGCAGATCAGCAGCAGTACGGCGACCAGCAGGGCGGTCTGGGTGCTCATCGGCTGCCACCCGCCGGTGTCGGGGGCGGGGGCGGGGTCGGCAGCTTGCGCAGGGAGATCCGGTCCACGCGCAGCCCGTCCATCCGCTCCACGCGCATCTCGACGCTCTCCTGGACCGGGTCCTCGTCGTCGTCGTCCGGGATCAGCACCGGCAGCGGCACCAGCACCGTCTCGCCGTCCTCGGGGATCTTGCCCAGCGTGCGCACCAGCAGCCCGGCCACAGTGTCGTAGGCCTCGTGCTCGGGCAGCGCGAAGCCGGTGGCGTCGAGCACCTCGTCGGGCCGCAGCAGGCCGGAGACCAGCCAGGAGCCGTCGCGGCGGCGGCGCACCCGCGAGCCGTAGCGGTCGTGCTCGTCGGAGATCTCCCCGACGATCTCCTCCACCACGTCCTCGAGGGTGACGATGCCGGCGGTGCCGCCGTACTCGTCGGAGACGATCGCCATCTGGTAGCCCTCGCCCCGGAGGCGCGACAGCAGCGGGTCCAGGCGCAACGACTCCGGGACGACGGTGGCCGGCACCATGATCTCCCGCGCCCGGGTCGACGCGCGCTCCGAGCGGGGGATCGCGACGGCCTGCTTGACGTGCACCGACCCCACGATGTTGTCGGTGCTGCCCTTGGTGACCGGGAATTTCGAGAAGCCGGTCTCCCCGGAGAGGTCGATGATCGCGGTGGCCGGGTCGTTGACGTCGATGGTGGCCATCTGCACGCGCGGCGTCATGATCTCGCCGGCGGTGCGCGGACCGAAGGCGACCGAGCGCTGCACCAGGTGGGCGGTCTCGGTGTCGAGGGTGCCCTGCGAGGCCGACCGCCCGGCCAGCGAGGCCAGCTCGTCGGAGGACCGGGCCGAGCGCAGCTCCTCCTGCGGCTCGATGCCCAGCGCGCGCACGATCGCGTTCGCCGAGCCGTTGAGCACCTTGATCGGGCCGAGCATGACGGTCGTGAACGCCCGCATGAACCCCTGGGTGACCCGGGCGGTGCGCATCGGCACCGCGATCGCCAGCTTCTTCGGCACCAGCTCCCCGAAGAGCATCGTGGCGATCGTGGCGAGCACCAGCCCGATCGCCACCGCGACCCCGGGCACCGCGCCGGAGGGGACCCCGGCGCTCCGCAGCGGCCCGGACACCAGGTCGGCGACCGCAGGCTCGGCGAGGAAGCCGATCACCAGGTTGGTCAGCGTGATGCCGACCTGGGCGCCGGAGAGCTGGGTCGACAGCGTCCGCAACGCCCCGCGCACGCCGATCGCCCCCCGGTCGCCGGCGTTCGCAGCCCGGTCGACGCCCGAGCGGTCCACCGCGACGAAGGAGTACTCCGCGGCCCCGAAGAAGCCGCAACCGAGGACAAGCACCGCCGAGACGCCGAGCAGCACCCAATCCATGCCCCCATTGTTGCCGGTCGGACCCCGCGACCGGTGGGTGCATCCTCGGGGGAACCGTGAGAAGGTCGGGGAATGCTGCGCATCTCCGGCACCGGAGCCACGCACGTCGGACTGGTCCGCGAGCACAACGAGGACGCCGCGTTCGTCGGGCCGTCCTGCCTGCTCGTCGCCGACGGTGTCGGCGGCGGCGCTGCCGGTGAGGTGGCCGCGGCCACCACGGCGTACGTCGTCTCCGCAACGGCACTCGCCCGCCCCGACGACGACCCCGCCGTCGTGCTGGCCGAGGCAGTCGCGACCGCCCAGCAGCAGGTGGCCCTCGGAGCCCGGCTCAGACCCGAGCGCGAGGGCATGGCGACGACCCTGACTGCGGTGGTCACCGACGGGCAGCAGTTCGCGCTGGCCCATCTCGGCGACTCCCGCGGCTACGTCTTCCGCGACGGTGAGCTGAACCGGGTGACCCGGGACCACACCTACGTGCAGAACCTCCTCGACGAGGGCAGCCTGGCGGAGGAGGAGGTGCCGATGCACCCCTGGCGCAACGTCGTGCTGCGCAGCGTCAACGGTGCCGACGGCCCCGCCGACGTCCAGGTGCTGGACCTGCGCCCGCGCGACCGGCTGCTGGTGGCCAGCGACGGCTTGACCGACTTCGTCAGCGAGCGGCGGATCGCGGACCTCCTCGGCCGCAAGGACGACGACGACGCGGTGCAGGCGCTGGTCGCCGCCGCGCTGGGCGCCGGCGGCCGCGACAACATCACCTGCGTGGTCGCGACCGTGGTCGAGGGTCCGCGCCTGGTCGGCGACGGCACCCGCCTGGGCGCGCTGACCGACCTGGACAACGTCGTCGACCCGGCGGCCGTACGGATGCCGGCGCCCCCCGGGTCCCGGCCCGCGGGCCGCACCGCCTGACCGGGCGCCCGACGAGTTTGGGCGTTTCGTTGGCGTGAAGCCGGATCCTGCGTCACAATGGGATCACAAGTTCACATCTGTCACGGAACCAATCCTGACTCCCGATCGAGACCGCTGGGGAAGGCGTACCTCGACGCCGGAGCAACAGGGAGGATTCCGATGACCCGCACCGCGACCCGTGGCGTTCTCTACGTCCACTCGGCGCCGTCAGCGCTGTGCCCGCACGTCGAGTGGGCCGCCGGCGGCGTCCTCGCCGTCCCCGTGAACCTCGAGTGGACCCCGCAGCCGGCCCAGCAGGGCACCTACCGGGCCGAGTACTCCTGGGCCGGGGACCCCGGCACCGCTGCCGCGATCACCTCGGCCCTGCGCGGCTGGAACCACCTGCGCTTCGAGATCACCGAGGAGCCGACCAGCGCCACGGAGGGAGCCCGCTACTCCTACACCCCCGACCTCGGCGTCTTCCACGCCGTGACCGGCATCCACGGCGACATCATGATCCCCGAGGACCGGCTCAAGGCCGCCGTTGTCAAGGCCGCGCTGGGCGATGCCTCGCTGCCCATCGAGGTCGACCGGCTGCTCGGCAAGCCGTGGGACGACGAGCTGGAGACCTTCCGGCACGCCGGCGACGGCGCCCCCGTCCGCTGGCTGCACCAGGTGGTCTGAGCGGGCCGGTACGACGACCGGCGAGGCGCCCGCTCGCCTCGGAGAGACAGCGCTGACTGGCGCCTACAGCGGGATGTTGCCGTGCGCCCCGCGCTGCACCAGGCCGGCCCCGGCGATGGCGCGCGCGATCGCGGTCCTCGTCCGGGAGGGGTCGACCACCTCGTCGATGACGCCGATCTCGACGGCCTTGTCGATGCCGCCGGCGATCCGGGCGTGCTCGTCGGCGAGCTCGAGCTCTACCTGCCCGCGGATCTCCGGGGCGACCTCGGCGAGCTTGCGCCGGTGCAGGATCCGCACCGCGGCCACGGCGCCCATGACGGCGACCTCGGCCCCCGGCCAGGCCAGGACGCGGGTGGCCCCCAGCGAGCGCGAGTTCATGGCGATGTAGGCCCCGCCGTAGGTCTTGCGGGTCACCACCGTCACCCGCGGCACGACGCACTCGGCGAAGGCGTGCAGCAGCTTGGCACCTCGCCGGACGACGCCGTCCCACTCCTGACCGACCCCCGGCAGGTAGCCCGGCACGTCGACCAGCACGACCAGCGGGATGCCGAACGCGTCGCACATCCGCACGAACCGGGAGGCCTTCTCCGCCGACAGCGAGTCCAGGCAGCCGCCGAGGCGCAGGGGGTTGTTGGCGACCACCCCGACGGAGCGGCCACCGAGGCGGCCGAGGGCCGTCACGATGTTCGGCGCCCACTTGGTGTGCAGCTCCTGGACGCTGCCCTCGTCGAGGACCGCGTCGACGAGGGGGTGGACGTCGTACGCCCTCTTGTTGGAGGTCGGCAGCAGCGACTCGAGGTCGCGGTCGGCGACCGACTCGACGGCGAGCGTCCCCTGCGCGCCGAGCAGGTGCGCGACGTCGCGGGCGCGGGCGAGCGCGTCGGCCTCGGTCTCGGAGAGGATGTGCACCACGCCGGAGCGGCGGCCGTGCGGCTCGGGACCACCGAGGCGCAGCATGTCGACGTCCTCGCCGGTGACCGAGCGGACCACGTCGGGGCCGGTGACGAAGATCCGGCCCTGGGGGCCCAGGATGACCACGTCGGTCAG
Source organism: Nocardioidaceae bacterium (assembly GCA_025980475.1). Taxonomy (GTDB): domain Bacteria; phylum Actinomycetota; class Actinomycetes; order Propionibacteriales; family Nocardioidaceae; genus Marmoricola. The sequence goes on from JAICXL010000018.1 coordinate 29,498, forward strand.
GGCCGGGCCGTACGCCGCCCCTCCCGCGGCCGGCCCCAGCACCACCGAGACCTGGGGGATCACACCGGACGCCTGCGTCATGGCGTGGAAGATCTGGCCGACGGCGTGCAGCGAGAGCACGCCCTCGGCGAGCCGGGCGCCGCCGGAGTGCCAGACACCGATGATCGGCACCCGGTCGGTGAGCGCCCGCTGGTAGGCCGCCACGACCACCTTGCAGCCCTCGAAGCCCATCGCCCCGCCCATGATGGTCGGGTCGGAGCAGAAGGCGACCGCGGCCATGCCGTCGATCTGCCCGGTCGCGGCGAGCATCCCGGAGTCGTCGACCGGTGTTATCGGTTCGACCGTACCCGGGTCGAAGAGGTTGCCCAGCCGGTGCAGCGGGAAGCGTGGGTCCTGCTCGCGCGGAGGCTTGGTCGGCTTGACCGGCGTCGTGGTCACGACCAGCTCCCGAACGCGACTGCCACGTTGGCGCCGCCGAAGCCGAAGGAGTTGTTCAGGGCCGCGATCTGCCCGAGCGGCAGGTCGCGCGGCTTGGTGGCGATGTCGAGCTCGACCTGCGGGTCCTGGTTGTCGAGGTTGATCGTCGGCGGGGAGACCCGGTGGTGGAGTGCCAGCACGGTCGCGATCGACTCGAGCGCACCGGCGCCGCCGAGCAGGTGCCCGGTCATCGACTTGGTGCTGGTGACCACCACGTCGGTGGCGTGGGCGCCCAGCGTCGCGTGGATCATCAGCCCCTCGGCGATGTCGCCCTGGGGGGTGGACGTCGCGTGCGCGTTGATGTGGGCCACGTCCTCGGCGCTGATCTCGGCCTCCTCGAGCGCCCGCCGGATCGCGCGGGTGCCGCCGCGGCCTTGGGGATCGGGCTGGGCGATGTCGTGGGCGTCGGCGGTGATGCCGGCGCCGAGCAGCTCGGCATAGATCTTGGCGCCCCGGCCCTTCGCGTGCTCGAGCTCCTCGAGCACGAGCACGCCGGCGCCCTCGCCGAGGACGAATCCGTCGCGGGCGGTGTCCCACGGGCGGGACACGGTCGTCGGGTCGCCGGGGTTCTTCGACAGCGCCATCATGTTGGCGAACGCCGCGATCGGCAGCGGATGGATCGCGGCCTCGGTGCCGCCGGCCAGGACGATGTCGGCCCGGCCGAGCCGGATCTGGTCCAGGGCGAGCGAGATGCCCTCGTTGCCCGACGCGCACGCCGAGACCGGGGTGTTGGCGGCGCCGCGGGCGCCGTAGAGCAGGCTGATCTGCGCGGCGGGCGCGTTGGGCATCAGCATCGGCACGGCCAGCGGCGAGACCCGCCGGGGGCCCTTGTCGCGGAGCGCGTCGTAGTTGGCCAGCAGCGTGGTGACACCGCCGATGCCGGACGCGACCGCGACGCCGAGCCGGTCGCGGTCGATGACGGTGTCGATGTCCTCCACCTCGGCGAAGCCCGCGTCGGCCCACGCCTCCTGGGCGGCGACCACGGCCAACTGGGCGGTCCGGTCGAGCCGGCGCGCCCTGACCCGGTCGAGCACGTCGGTGGGGTCGACCGCCGCGGTGCCGGCGATCTTCACCGGCATGTCCTCGGCCCAGTCCTGGGTGAGGCGACGGACCCCCGACCTTCCGGCGAGCATCGCCTCCCACGTGCTCTGGACGTCTCCGCCCAGCGGGCTGGTGGTGCCGAGCCCGGTCACCACGACTCTCTTGCGACTCATCTCTTCCTCACTTCGTCGGTCGCCGGCGGCTGCGCGGCGCGGCCGCCGGCGACCAGGGCTTGCTCCGCCGGGTACGACGAGGGCCCTAGCTGGTCTGGGCCTTCTCGATGTAGCTGACCGCGTCGCCGACGGTCTTGAGGTTCTTCACCTCGTCGTCGGGGATCTTCACGTCGAACTTCTCCTCGGCCGCGACCACGACCTCCACCATCGACAGCGAGTCCACGTCGAGGTCGTCGGTGAACGACTTGTCGAGCTGGACGTCGTCGGCATCGATGCCGGTGACCTCGTTGACGATGTCGGCGAGGTCGGCGCGGATCTCTTCGGTGCTGGCCATGGATGGTTCCTCTCTGGTGGGTGCTGTTGCTCAGGATGCTTGCGGAAGGGAGGCCGGGCGTCTAGGGGACGCGCACGACCTGGGCGGCGTAGGCGAGCCCAGCGCCGAAGGCGATCAGCAGGGCCAGGTCGCCGCTGTGGGCCTCGCCGTCCTTGACCATCTGGCGCAGCGCCAGTGGGATCGAGGCCGCGGAGGCGTTGCCCTGGTGGGCGATGTCGCGGGCGATCCGGACGTGCTCGGGCAGATTCATCGCCCGGGCCATCGCGTCGGTGATGCGCATGTTGGCCTGGTGCGGCACGAAGAGGTCGAGGTCCTCGGCCTTGATCCCGGTGCGCTCCAGGGTCTCGGCGGCGACCTTGGCCATCGTGAACGCGGCCCAGCGGAAGACCGGGTTGCCCTGCATGGTCAGGTGCGGGATCCGGGTGCTGCCGGCGGCGACGACGTCGCGCCAGTCCTCGCGCTGGCGGATGTAGTCCTGGGCCTCGCCATCGCTGCCCCAGACCACCGGGCCGATGCCTGGCTCGTCCGCTGGGCCGACCAGGGCGGCGCCGGCGCCGTCGGCGAAGATGAAGGCGGTGCCGCGGTCGGTGGGGTCGGTGATGTCGGAGAGGCGCTCCACGCCGATGACCAGCACGTGGGTCGACGAGCCGGCGCGGACCAGGTCGGACGCGAGCGCGATGCCGTGGCAGAAGCCGGCGCAGGCCGCGGAGATGTCGAAAGCCGCGGCCCGGTCGGTGCCGAGCTCGTGGGCGACCGCCGTGGCGACGGCCGGGGTCTGCATCAGGTGGGAGATGGTGGCCACGATCACCGCGTCGACCTGGCGGGCCTCGATGCCGGCGTCGTCGAGTGCGTCGCGGGCGGCGGCGACCGACATCATCTGCACGGTCTCCGACGGCGTGGCCCAGCGCCGCTCGATGATGCCGGAGCGCTGCTGGATCCACTCGTCGGAGGAGTCGATCGCCTCGACGATCTCGGCGTTGGGGACCACCCGGCTGGCGCGGTAGTGACCCAGGCCCAGGATGGCGCTGTGGCGCAGCTGCTCGTCGCGGACCAGCCGGCCCGGTTCGCGGCCGTTCACGCGCTGACCCCCTGGGGGTGCAGCCGCACCAGCGGCTGGCCGGGGGAGACCAGGTCGCCGTCCTCCACCAGCCACTCGACGATCGTGCCGCCGTGCGGGGCGACGACCGGTGTCTCGTCGCGCCGGCTGTGCACCGAGCCGACCGTGGCGGCCGGCGCGAGCCGCTCGCCCTCGCCGCCGGCCTGCCGGACGAAGGTGCCCTTCGCCGGGGCGACCAGCATCCGCCAGGTCGGGCTGGTGCTGATCTGCGAGGCCTCGCCGTGCTTGTCGCAGAAGGCGCGGGCGTCGTCGAGCTGGTCCGGGGTCTTGAGCGCGAACGTCTCGACCCCGGGGAGGGCCCGCCTGGCCAGGCCGACGAGCGTGCCCGACGGTGGCATCTCGAGGATGCCGGTGACACCGAGGTCCGCCATCGTCTCCATGCAGAGGTCCCAGCGGACCGGCGCGCTGACCTGCTTCACCAGTCGGCGGAGCAGGTCCTGGCCGTCGTGGACGATCTTGCCGTCGGCGTTGGAGATCACCGGCGTACGCGGGTCGTGGGTGGAGACGGCGCGGGCCAGCTTGCCGAGGGTCGCTGACGCGGGCGCCATGTGCTCGGTGTGGAAGGCTCCGGCCACCGACAGCGGACGCAGCCGCGCCTTCTCCGGTGGGGCGGCGGCGAGGGCCGCGAGCTGCTCCTCGGTGCCCGCGGCGACGATCTGGCCGGCTCCGTTGACGTTGGCGGCGGTGAGGCCGAGGTGCGTGAGGGTGGCCAGCACCTCCTCCTGGTCGCCACCGAGTACGGCGGTCATGCCCGTCGGCGTGGCGGCGGCCGCGTGGGCCATCGCCTTGCCGCGTTCACGGACCAGCACCATCGCCTGCTCGGCGGTGATGGCGCGAGCGCCGGCGGCAGCGGCGATCTCGCCGACGCTGTGCCCGGCGAGCGCGCCGATCCGACCGAACGCGTCCGCAGGGTGGGGGAAGAGCGAGACAGCGGTGACCAGGTCGGCCGCGACGAGCAGCGGCTGGGCGACGGCCGTGTCGCGGATGGTGTCGGCATCTGCCTCGGTGCCGTAGTGCGCCAGGTCCAGGCCGGCGACCGCCGAGAGCCAGTCCAGCCGCTCGGCGAAGATCGCGTCCTCCAGCCAGGGCTCGAGGAAACCGGGAGTCTGCGAACCCTGACCGGGGGCGACGATGATCAGCACGCTTCCACTGTGCCGTGTCGGGGGCGCCGACCGCGTCTCCGGCACGAACGAATCCAGTGGGCCGAACTTGTAGGAACCCTACAAATCTGTGGTGGCGAGCCGACCCAGGGTGAGCGCGACGCGCAGCGTGTAGGACTCGCGGGCGTCCGTCGGGCTGAGTCCGGTGACGTCCTGCACGCGGCGCAGGCGGTAGCGGATGGTGTTGGGGTGCACGAAGAGTGCCCGCGCGGTCGCCTCGATCGAAGATCCCTGGTCGAGGAAGGCCTGGGTGGTGTCGAGGAGGACGGCGCCGGCCGCCACGAGGGCGCCGTACACCTCCGACAACAGCTGTGACCGGGCCGTGGCGTCGCCGTCGAGGGCCCGCTCGGGCAGCAGGTCGTCGGCGTGCACCGGGCGGGGCGCATCGGCCCACCCGCGGGCTGCCCGCAGGGAGGTCAGGGCGATCTGGGCCGAGCTGCCGGCGGCGGTCAGGTCGGTGACCACGGGACCGACCACGACCGGCCCGTCGGCGAAGGCCGTGGCGATCCGGTCGGCAGGACGGCCCAGCTCGTCGACGCCGCCGAGGACGACCAGCAGCAGCTCGCCCTGGACGCCGCAGAGGCAGTCGAGCCCGCGGTCGTGGGCGAATCGGCGCGCGGTGTCGATGGCGGTGTCGGCGAGTCGGCCGACGAGCACGACGATCCGGCCGGCGCCGTTCCAGCCCAGCGCGCTGGCCCGGGAGGCGATGTCCTCCTCGGTGCCGCCGCGGACGAGGCCGTCGACCAGCAGCGCTTCGAGCCGGGCGTCCCAGGCGCCGCGCTGCTCGGCCTGGCGGGCATAGACCTCAGCAGCAGCGAAGGCGACCTCGCGGGCATAGCTGTCGATCGCCCGGAGCACCTGGTCCGCGTCCGCCTCGCCGACCACGTCGACGACGCTGTGCTCGACGACCTCGATCGAGAGCCGGACCAGCTCGACGGTCTGCTGCAGCGAGATCACCCCGGCGAAGGTCTGCGGAGCCGCCCCGAATACCTCGGCGCGCAGGGTGGGGTGCTTGTCCGGCTCGCGGAACCAGTCCACGAACGCCTTGATGCCGGCCTGGACGATGAGGCCGATCCAGGAGCGCTCCTGGGCCGACAACTGGGTCACCCACGGCATCTCGCGCTCCATCCGGGCGACAGCAGTGGTGCTCATCGCCCCCGCGGAGCGCTGCAGCCGCTGGGCCACCTGGGCGCGGGACCGAGCCCGGGCGGTCTCGCCACCGGGGCGCGTGGTCCGCGCGGGCGTCATGGGGCGAGCGTAGTGGCCCGCATGTCCCGGACCGATGCGGGAACGGTACGCAACCGACACGGCCGAAGCGCCGACGGCGGTCGTCCGCAGGTCTAGAGTCGCGCCAGCGCCGGGGAGGAGAGCAGATGGGTCGGGGCCACACGGTCGAGCACGTCACCATCCACGGGCACGATCGTGCCTACGTCACGGTCGGCCCGGACGTCGGGGCCGCGCCGGCGCTCCTGCTGCTGCACGGGCTGGGCTGCGACCACACCACCTGGCACCCGGTGCTCGACGCCCTGGCCCGCCGCTACACGGTGATCGTCCCGGACCTGCTCGGCCACGGCGCCAGCGCCAAGCCGCGCGCCGACTACTCGGTGGGCGGCTACGCCAACGGCATGCGCGACCTGCTGACCGTGCTCGGTGTCGACAAGGTCACCGTGGTGGGGCACAGCTTCGGGGGCGGGGTGGCGATGCAGTTCGCCTATCAGTTCCCCGAGCGCACGGAGCGCCTCGTGCTGGTCGCACCCGGGGGCGTCGGTCCGGAGGTCTCTCCGTTCATCCGGGCGGTCACCCTGCCCGGCTACCACCAGGCGATGGGCGTGCTGACCCTGCCGGGCATCCGGCACGTCGGCGCCGCGGGGCTGCGGGCGCTCGCCGCGAGCGGGCTCCCGGCTGCGCGCGACCTGGGCGAGGTGGCGCGCATCTACGAATCCTTCAAGGACCCGCACGCGCGAGCCGCCATCCGACACGTCGTGCGTGCGGTGGTCGACGTCAAGGGCCAGATCGTCACGATGGTCGACCGCGCCTACCTGACGCGGGCGATGCCGATGCTGGTCGTCTGGGGCTCCGACGACCGGGTCATCCCGGTCCGCCACGCGGACAACGTCCGCGCGATCGCCCCGGGCGCGGTCGTCGAGGTGCTGCCGAACTCGGGCCACTTCCCGCACCGCGACCACCCGGAGCGGTTCGTGAAGATCCTCAACGACTTCGTCCGGCGCACCCAGCCGGCCACCTACCATCGCGGCCGCTGGCGGCAGCTGCTGCGCAACGGTCCGGAGCTGCCGGAGAACCGTGCGGCGGCAGGCGAGAAGCCGCTGGCGCCGGTCGCCGCGCTGCGCCGCCGCCCCCGCTGACCCGTCACTTTTGGCGGCGAAAATCACGCCGACCGGTCGATCTTGGCGCGTGAGGACTCCCGAGCGGTCAATTTCGGCGTGCAGCTGGGAGCGGTGCGGGGTCGACGAGGTCCGGCAGCGCCGTACCCCCGCACAGCCTGCGCCAGAGTTGACGGGTCGGCGGTCACAGGCGCGCCAGAACTGACCGGTCAGGCGTCGCCGCCCTCCTGCAGCACTCCGGACACCGCGGTGGGATCGTCGATGCGGTAGCGGGAGAACGCCTCGGCCACCGACTCCGGCTTGACCTCACCACGCTGGGCGAGTGCCTGCAGGGCCTGGACGACCACGCTCTCGGCGTCGACCTGGAAGAACCGCCGCGCGGCCGGGCGGGTGTCGGCGAAGCCGAACCCGTCGGTGCCCAGCACGTGGTAGTCGCCGGGGACCCAGCGGGCCAGCTGCAGCGGCACCGCACGCATGAAGTCGGTGACCGCCACGAACGGTCCCTGGGCATCGTCGAGCTTGCGGGTGACGTAGGGGACTGCGGGCTGCTCGGCGAGGTGGTTCAGCGACCACTTCTCGGCCTCGACACCGTCGCGGGCCAGCTCGTTCCACGAGGTCACCGACCACAGCTCCGCCGCGACACCCCACTCCTCGGCCAGCAGCCGCTGGGCCTCGAGGATCCAGGGGAAGGCCACGCCGGAGGCGAGCAGCTGCACCCGAGGGGCGTTCTCGGGCAGGTTCTCGGGCAGGTCAGGGGCGTCGGCGAAGTGGTAGATCCCCTTGAGCAGGCCCTCCACGTCGATGTCGTCGGGCTCCTTGGGCTGCACCACCGGCTCGTTGTAGACGGTCAGGTAGTAGACGACGTCCTCACCGTGGGGGTGCTCCTCGGTCGAGGCGTACATCCGCCGCAGGCCGTCCTGCATGATGTGCGCGATCTCGTGGGCGTGCGCCGGGTCGTAGTGCACGACGGCCGGGTTGGTCGCCGCCAGCAGCGGCGAGTGGCCGTCGGCGTGCTGCAGGCCCTCACCGGTCAGCGTGGTGCGCCCGGCGGTGGCGCCGATCAGGAAGCCGCGGCAGAGCTGGTCGGCCATCGCCCACAGGGAGTCGCCGGTGCGCTGGAAGCCGAACATCGAGTAGAAGATGTAGAAGGGGATCATCGGCACGCCGTGGGTGGCGTACGACGACCCGGCCGCGATCGCCGAGGAGACGGCGCCGGCCTCGGAGATGCCCTCGTGGAGCATCTGGCCCTGCCGGTCCTCCCGCCACTTCAGCAGCAGCTTGCGGTCGACCGACTCGTACTGCTGCCCGCCCGGGTTGTAGATCTTTGCGCTCGGGAACATCGAGTCCATCCCGAAGGTGCGGAACTCGTCGGGCGCGATCGGCACGATGCGAGGGCCGATCTCCGGGTCCTTCATCCAGTCCTTGAGCAGCCGGACCAGCGCCATCGTCGAGGCGATCTTGTTCTTGCCCGAGCCCTGCTTGAGCTCGGAGTAGACCGCGTCGCCCGGCAGCTTGAGTGCCTTGGCCTTCACCTCGCGGCGCGGCATGAAGCCGCCGAGCTGGTTGCGCCGCTCCAGCATGTACTGGATCTCGGGGGAGTCCACGCCCGGGTGGAAGAACGGCGCGGCGCCGGTGCGGTCGTAGGACTCGTCGAGCTCCCGGTCGCTCATCGGCAGGTAGAGCCGGTCGCGGAACCGCTTAAGGTCGTCGCGGTTGAGCTTCTTCATCTGGTGGGTCGCGTTGCGGCCCTCGAGGGCGTCGATCGTCCAGCCCTTGATGGTCTTGGCCAGGATCACCGTCGGCTGGCCGACGTGCTTGGTGGCGGCGTCGAAGGCGGCGTAGACCTTGCGGTAGTCGTGACCGCCGCGCGGCAGCTTGCGGATCTGCTCGTCGCTCATGTGCTCGACCATCTTGCGCAGCCGCGGGTCGCCGCCGAAGAAGCTCTCCCGGATGTAGTCACCGGACTCGACCGAGTAGGTCTGGAAGGCGCCGTCCGGGGTGGTGTTCATCCGGTTGACCAGCACGCCGTCGACGTCGCGCGCGAGGAGGGCGTCCCACTCGCGGCCCCAGATCACCTTGATGACGTTCCAGCCGGCACCGCGGAAGATCGACTCCAGCTCCTGGATGATCTTGCCGTTGCCGCGCACCGGGCCGTCGAGCTGCTGCAGGTTGCAGTTGATCACGAAGATCAGGTTGTCCAGCTCCTCGCGCGCGGCCAGGCCGATCGCGCCGAGCGACTCGGGCTCGCCCATCTCGCCGTCGCCGAGGAAGGCCCAGACCCGCTGCTGGCTGGTGTCCTTGATGCCGCGGTTGTGCAGGTAGCGGTCGAACCGGGCCTGGTAGAGCGCGTTGAGCGAGGTCAGTCCCATCGAGACGGTGGGGAACTCCCAGAAGTCCGGCATCAGCCGCGGGTGGGGGTAGGACGACAGACCCTGGCCGACGCCGTGCTGGACTTCCTGGCGGAAATGCATCAGCTGCTGCTCGGACAGCCGGCCCTCGAGGAAGGCGCGGGCGTAGATGCCCGGCGAGCCGTGGCCCTGGAAGTAGACGTGGTCGCCGCCGCCGGGGTGGTCCTTGCCGCGGAAGAAGTGGTTGAAGCCGACCTCGTA
>JAICXL010000059.1 GCA_025980475.1 Nocardioidaceae bacterium
CGTGACCGGGCTGGGAGCGCCGGACATCGCTGCGCTGTCCAGGGCGCTCGGCTGAGTCGCCGGCGCTGAAGACCAGTGTCGCGGATCGGTTCCACTGGCATGAACGGATCCGCGGCACTGTTCGGGACCGCGGAGGACAGGGGAGTCGAACTGTCGATCTCCCGTAAGCAACTCCGACCGCCCAGACCGGCACATGAGCGGCGCTCGGAGCCGGCGTAGGTTCCGACCATGACCGAAGCCGTCAGCCGCCTCGATCGGATCACGGTGGACCCGTCGATCTGTCACGGTGCGCCCACGATCCGCGGCATGCGCCTGGGCGTGCAGGACGTGCTCGAGCTGCTCGCTTCCGGCATGACCTACGACGAGATCCTCACCGACTACGACGAGCTCGAACGCGACGACATCCTGGCGGTGCTCGCGTTCGCCGCGCTGGGCTCCTCGGCACGGCTGCAGCGCATCGGGGCGTGACCTCGTTCCTGTGAACGGCTGCTCGACGCCTGAAGGGGTCCGATGGGCTTCCGCATGCGGTGCGCGAGAGCGAAGCCCGACGAGAACACTTCGGCCAGCTTGCTGGCGGTGTAGCGGGAGTCGGCAGGCCCGAGCAGTGGTTGGGGCCGTCCTCCGAGAACGTGCCCAGGACCAGGGCACCGCCTGCGCTGACCGTGCGGTGGCCAGGTCGACGTAGGCACAACGTTCCGCGGTGTCGGTTAGGAAGTCGAACACCGCGCGGTCGTTTCAGACCTGGTAGGTCCGAGTGGGCTGCCAGCCGGTGATGTCGGCGACCTCGGAGGTGACTCGGTCGGCTTCATCGCCCACCCGTCGTTGCGTCATCGGGAAGGCGGCCTGGGAGACGTCGAGGACCGTCACCTCGAGACGACCGGCGGCGAGGAGTTCATCGACCAGGGTCGAGCTCCCGGCTCCCACGTCGACGAGCGTCCTGGCGGAGCGCGACGTCACGGTGAGGCCGTTGACCATGCTTCGGGTCATGGGGGCGGGGTTCAGAGGGGCCGGGCTTCGATACGGTCCTTGAGCTTGGCGATGTTCTCGGGCATCTCGGCGCGGGCCTGGCGTCGGACGACGAGCGGGACCAGCAGCTTACCGATGCCCTTACCCTCGAAGCTGACCGAGATGCTGATCCGCGCACGGTCGGTGCCCAGGGGTTCGACGTCGACGTCGACCTGGGCGCGGATGGATCCGTCGATGCCGCGCACGGACCAGGCGCGCGGCGGGTCGAAGCGCACGAGCTCGGAGGTCGACGGCCTCTCGGCGCCGCCGATGCGGCGAGTGGTGCGGCAGTGGTCGCCTAGGGCAGGCGTGCCGTTGGTGTGCATCGAGCCTGCCACGACACCTGCCTGCCACTCGGAGAATTTGGCCGGGTTGGTGGCGTAGGCGAACACCTCTTCGGCTGGGCGGTCGACCTCGACCGAGACGACGGTCGCTGTCGTGGTGGTGGCGGTACTCATGTTGCCTCCAGCAGGTCGGCGTAGCGGGACAGGTACAGCGGCCAGCCCTGGGGGCCGTCGACGCCGTCGCGAACACCGGTCCAGCCGGGGCCGTGTCGGTCCAGGTGGCGGTGCTCGAGCTCGACGCGGGTGCGCTCGGGCCCGTCGGCGATGAAGCGGACCTCGACCTCGCTGGCGTTCTCGGGGTCGGCTTCGAGTTGCCAGGTCGGGCCGATGTCCCAGCTGAACACCAGCCGGTCCGGCGGGTCGAAGACCAAGATCCGGGCCCACCGGCACTCGCTGCCGTCCTCTGCACGGTCGACGATGTGGCCGCCCACGTATGGCTCCAGGGTGGTCGTGGAGATGGGCGAGCCGAGCAGGTTGTGCTCCTTGGGCTTGATCTCGCCCATCCGTCCGGTGAACGCTGCGAACGCCTGCTCGGGCGTTCCTCGAACCACCACATCGTGTCGAACCACGGGTGCCTCGGTCATCCGTCCTCCTCCATCAGGTCCTCGAACCCGGACATGGTCCGCTTCCAGAAGACGTCCAGCTGGTCGCGCAGTGCGTTGACGCCCGCCTCGTTGAGCCGGTAGATGCGCTTGGTCCCTTCGGCGCGGTCGCTGACCACCCCGACGTGCTTGAGTACCTTGAGGTGCTGGGAGACCGCCGGCTGGCTGACAGGTAGTGCACCGGCGAGCTCTCCGACGGTGTGCTCGCCCTCGGCGAGCTCCATCAGGATCCAGCGGCGGGTCCGGTCCGCTATCGCAGACCAGGCTTCGTCCTGTTCATAAGCCATAACAAATGAAAGCTACGGCTTATGGATGGAGTCGTCAAGGGGTGCTCGGTCGCGCGCTGGGGCGATCTGAACTTCACCACTGGCAGGCTCGCCATCAGGCGCGCCGCCGATGTGAGCAGGCGCACCAAGGCGAAGTCCACCAAGACAGGATCAGCGCGAGTCCTCGACCTCGACACCGACACCGTGCTCAAGGCGTACAGAGCGAAGCGAGCAGCCATATCGCTGAACCTCGCGGCGCAGATGCCTACGTCTTAGTGGATCGCTTTGCGGCGCATCTGGACGGGGCTCAGCACATCCTTCGGCACATGAGCGAAGGAACCGCCTCTGACTTGGTCAAGAACACGCAGGTCAGAGGCGGTTCACCGCTGGCGGAGGATAGGGGATTCGAACCCCTGAGGGCTGTTAACCCAACCCGCTTTCCAAGCGAGCGCCATAGGCCACTAGGCGAATCCTCCGCCGGAGAGGCTACCCGCACCCGCACACCGCGACGAAATCGGCACCTGCCGGATTCGCGCCCGGGAAACCCACTGCCTACACTCGTGCCAACCCCCCGTGCGGCGGTACCTCACCGAACTCCCCCAGGGCCGGAAGGCAGCAAGGGCAGGTGGGCTCTATCGGGTGCGCGGGGGGCCTTCTCGTCCCGTGTCGAGTCGGTCGGGGCGATCGGCTGAGGATCGGCTCAGCCGATGTCGCAGTCGCTGGTTAGGGTGCACCTGTGGAACCCAGCCTTGCCCTCTACCGCCGCTACCGGCCGGAGACCTTCGCCGAGGTCATCGGGCAGGAGCACGTCACCGAGCCGCTGCGGCAGGCGCTGGCCAACAACCGGGTGAACCACGCCTATCTCTTCTCCGGGCCGCGCGGCTGCGGCAAGACCACCAGCGCCCGGATCCTGGCCCGTGCCCTCAACTGCGAGAAGGCGCCGACCGCCGACCCCTGCGGGGAGTGCCAGTCGTGCCGAGATCTGGCCCGGGGCGGTCCCGGCTCGATCGACGTGATCGAGATCGACGCTGCCTCCCACGGAGGTGTCGACGACGCCCGCGACCTGCGCGAGCGGGCCTTCTTCGCCCCGGTCCACAGCCGTTACAAGGTCTACATCATCGACGAGGCCCACATGGTCACCACGCAGGGGTTCAACGCCCTGCTCAAGCTCGTCGAGGAGCCGCCGGAGCACCTGAAGTTCATCTTCGCCACGACCGAGCCGGAGAAGGTCATCCCGACGATCCGGTCGCGGACCCACCACTACCCCTTCCGGCTGATCGCGCCGCGCACCCTGTCCGACTACCTCGCCGCCATCTGTGCGCAGGAGGGCGTGACGATCGACTCGGCCGCGCTGCCGTTGGTCGTCCGCGCCGGAGCCGGCTCCGCCCGTGACTCGCTGTCGGTGCTCGACCAGCTGCTCAGCGGCGCCGGCCCAGACGGGGTGACCTACGACGTCGCCACCGGGCTGCTCGGCTACACGCCCGACAACCTGCTGGACGAGGTGATCGACGCGTTCGCGGCGGCCGACGGCGGGACCGTCTTCGGGGTGGTCGACAAGGTGATCGAGAGCGGTCAGGACCCGCGCCGCTTCACCGAGGACGTGCTCCGCCGGCTGCGCGACCTGGTGATCGTCGCTGCGGTGCCCGACGCCCCGGCGACCGGGCTGATCGACGCGCCGGAGGACCAGGCCGAGCGTCTGGTGCAGCAGGCGGCCCGGTTCGGCAAGGCCGACCTGGTCCGCGCCGCGGACATCGTCGCCGCCGGGCTCACCGAGATGCGGGGAGCGACCACCCCACGGCTGCTGCTGGAGCTCATCTGCGCCCGAGTGCTGCTGCCGGCCGCCGACGACGGTGCGCTCGGGCTCGCTGCTCGACTGGACCGCCTCGAACGGAGGCTGTCCGTCGCTGCCCCCGAGGCCGCTGCTGCCCCGGGGATCGCTGCCGGACCCCACCCCGATGCTGCCCCCGAGGCCGCTGCCGCTCCGGCGGGCGCCGGTCAGTCAGCCGCACCGCCGGTCACGGAACCGGTCACGGAACCGGTCGTGGAGCCGGTCGCAGGCCCGGCCGCCCCGAAGCCTGGCGCCCCGGCTGGGCAGCCGACGCCCGCGCCCGCTGCTGCCGCTTCGGCGTCGCTCGGGCTCGCCGACGTCCGCCGGATCTGGCCGGACCTGCTCGAGCAGGTCAAGAAGATGCGACGCTTCACCTGGATCCTGCTCAGCCAGAACGCCCAGGTCATCGGGCTCGACGAGCAGGTGCTCACGGTCGGCTTCAAGAACGCCGGCGCCCGGGACTCCTTCGTCGGCGGCGGCAGTGAGGAGATCCTTCGCCAGGCCGCGATCGACCTCGTCGGCGCCGACTGGAAGGTCGAGTCGATCGTGGACCCCTCGGCCAGGCCGGGCACCGAGCCGCCGCTGCAGGTGACCAGGCCGGCGGTCCCGCAGGTGCCGCGCGCCGAACCGTCCAGCCCCGCACAGCCCGCGGTGCCGGACCGACCGCCGGCCTGGGCCACCGACGCTCCCGAAGCCGCCGGGGCAGCGGACTCCAAAGCCGACTCGACAGCCGACTCGACAACTCACCGGGCGTCCGACCCCTCGACAGGCCCGGCGCGTCCCGCCCCGGACCCGGACACGATCGCCCAGGCCCGGGGAAGCATCCAAGCGACGCGGCGGGGTACGTCCGCGGAGGCGCCCGGGCCGGTCGATGACCCGGACGCCGACGTGGACCGCGACGACCCCGATGCCGACGACAGCGGGCTCGACACCACCGAGCTGCTGCAGCGGGAGCTCGGTGCCACGGTGATCGAGGAGATCACCCACGAATGAAGGAGACGACATGACGCAGAACCCCTTCGGCGGCAGCCCCACCGAGGGCGGAGGTGGCTTCGACCTCGGCGCCATGCTCGAGCAGGCCCAGCAGATGCAGAGCCAGCTGATCGCCGCGCAGGAGGAGCTCGCGGCGATGAAGGTCGAGGGCGCCGCCGGAGGCGTCGAAGTCACCCTGGCCGGGACCGGCGAGCTCGTCTCGGTGAGTGTCCGTCCCGGTTCCTTCGACGGCGACGACGCCGACTCCCTGACCGACCTGGGCGATCTCGTGGTCGCGGCCTACCGTGACGCCAAGGCCAAGGCCGACGCGCTCGCGGGCGAGCGACTCGGCCCGCTGGCCGGTGGCCTCGGCGGCCTCGGCACCGGCGGCCAGGCGCCCGAGGGAGGCCCCGGGCAGCTGGGTTTCGGCGGTCCTGGTGTATGAGGGGGTCCTCCAGGACCTGATCGACGAGCTCGGCCAGCTGCCCGGAGTCGGCCCCAAGGGAGCCCAGCGGATCGCCTTCCACCTCCTCGCCACCGATCCCGTCGACGTCAAGCGCCTCGCCGACGTGCTCGTCGAGCTCAAGCAGAAGGTCCGCTTCTGCGCCACCTGCGGCAACGTCTCGGAGGACGAGCAGTGCCGGGTCTGTCGTGACCCGCGCCGCGACCCCACCCAGATCTGCGTCGTCGAGGAACCCAAGGACGTCGTCGCGATCGAGCGCACCCACGAGTTCCGCGGCCGCTACCACGTGCTCGGGGGCGCCATCTCTCCGCTGGAGGGCATCGGGCCCGACCAGTTGCGCATCCGTGAGCTGATCGCTCGGCTCAACGACGGTGAGGTCACCGAGATCATCCTGGCGACCGATCCCAACATCGAGGGCGACGCGACCGCGGCGTACCTCACGCGACTGCTGCGAGACGTGGGGTTGCGGGTGACCCGTCTGGCGAGTGGACTACCCGTGGGTGGTGACCTCGAGTATGCCGACGAGGTCACCTTGGGACGAGCGTTCGCTGGGAGGCGGAGTGCCGGTGATTGAGAACGACCTCGAAGATCTCGCGCAGCAGATCGCCGACGCGATGGAGTCCTTCCTCGTAGCCCTGCAGGCGATCTCCCGCCAGGAGCGCGCGGCAGGGACGGCGATCCCGCTGCTGCTGCTCGAGGTCAGCCAGCTGCTGCTCGCCGGCTCGCGGCTCGGCGCGCAGTCGGACTTCTCGCCCGAGCAGGAGTACCAGCCCGACGTCGGCCCCGACGCCGACGTCGACGCGATGAGGCTCCGGCTGGCGCGGATGTTCGACGGAGTGGACACCTACACCTTCAACTTCGACCCCTACGCCCCGGAGATCATCACCTCCCAGCTCTCCGACGACCTGACCAGCATCGCCACCGACATCGCCAACGGGCTGCGCCACTTCCGCGCGGGCAACGTCGAGGAGGCCTTGTGGTGGTGGCAGTTCTCCTACGTTGCTTCGTGGGGAAACAACGCGAGCGCCGTGCTCCGTGCCCTGCAGTCGGTGGTGGCCCATGACCGCCTCGACACGGAGTTCGAGGGCGAGGACGAGCAGATCGAGGCCGCCGAGGCCGTCCTGGACGCCTCCCCCGAAGGCGTCTAGGTCCGGCTCACTGCGAGTGCGCGCTCGTCGACCGACGCGGGCTCGCGGCCACTGTCCCCACCAGTGTCGGCAGAAGCACCAGCGCGGCGAGCAGGACCAGCGGTGCCCATGCCTGCCAGCCGGCCGCGCCGGGTCGGCGAGTGCATGAGCGGATGCTCGATTCCGGCCCGCGGTCTGCTCCCGCCCGCGAGGGCTCGCCGCCGGTAGGATCGGGGAGGTTTCTTCTCCGACCCGAGGGAGTCTCGCCGTGGGCGTTGTCGTGCAGAAGTACGGCGGATCCTCGGTCGCCGATGCGGACAGCATCAAGCGCGTCGCGCAGCGGATCGTGGAGAGCAAGCGGGCGGGCAACGACGTCTGCGTGGTCGTTTCCGCGATGGGTGACACCACCGACGAGCTGCTCGAGCTGGCCAACGAGGTCTCGCCGCTGCCGTCCGGCCGTGAGCTCGACATGCTGCTGACCGCCGGCGAGCGGATCTCGATGGCGCTGCTGGCGATGGCGATCGGCAACCTCGGGCTCGATGCACGCTCGTTCACCGGCAGCCAGGCCGGCGTGATCACCGACAGCTCCCACGGCAAGGCGAAGATCATCGACGTCACCCCGGGCCGCATCGAGCAGGCCCTGGAGGCAGGTGCGATCGCGATCGTGGCCGGCTTCCAGGGGGTCAGCCAGGACTCGAAGGACATCACCACGCTCGGCCGGGGAGGCTCCGACACCACCGCGGTGGCGCTCGCCGCGGCACTGCACGCCGAGGTGTGTGAGATCTACAGCGACGTCGACGGCGTCTTCACCGCCGACCCGCGGATCGTGGCCGCCGCCCGCAAGCGCGACCGGGTCTCCTACGAGGAGATGCTCGAGATGGCCGCCTGCGGCGCGAAGATCCTGCACCTGCGCTGCGTGGAGTACGCCCGCAACTACACCATCCCGATCCACGTCCGCTCGTCGTTCAGTCACAAGGACGGCACCTGGATCGCCGACTACACCGAGGACGAACAGATGGAACAAGCGATCATCGCCGGCGTGGCCCACGACCGGAGCGAGGCGAAGATCACCGTGGTCGGCGTCCCCGACAAGGTCGGCGAGGCCGCGCGCATCTTCGAGGCACTGTCGGACGCGCAGATCAACATCGACATGATCGTGCAGAACATCTCCGCCGCCGCGACCAGCCTGACCGACATCTCCTTCACGCTGCCGCGCGCCGACGGGCAGACCGCGATGTCGGCCCTGGCCGCGCTGCGTGAGGAGATCGGCTACGACTCGCTGCTCTACGACGACCAGATCGGCAAGGTCTCGCTGATCGGTGCCGGGATGCGTTCCCACCCCGGCGTCACCGCCAAGTTCTTCACCGCTCTGGCCTCCGCCGGCGTCAACATCGAGATGATCTCCACCTCGGAGATCCGGATCTCGGTGGTCGTCAAGGAGAGCCAGGTCGACGACGCCGTCGCGGCCACGCACTCGGCCTTCGACCTCGACTCCGACGAGGTCGAGGCCGTCGTCTACGGGGGGACGGGACGCTGAGATGGGAGTGAACATCGGTGTGGTCGGCGCGACCGGGCAGGTCGGCGTCGCGATGCGCCGGATCCTGCTGGACCGCGCCTTCCCCGTCGACGACGTGCGGTTCTTCGCCTCGGCGCGCTCGGCCGGGACGGTGCTGCCCTTCGGTGACCGTGAGGTCCTCGTGGAAGACGTCGCCAAGGCCGACGTTGCGTCGTTGGCCGGCCTGGACATCGCGTTGTTCTCAGCAGGAGCGACGACGTCGCGCGCCCAGGCGCCGCGGTTCGCCGCCGCCGGCGTCACCGTCGTCGACAACTCCTCGGCCTTCCGGATGGACCCCGACGTGCCGCTGGTGGTCAGCGAGGTCAATCCGGAGGCGATCGAGCTGGCCTGGTCGGGCGCCAGCAGGCGCATCATCGCCAACCCGAACTGCACCACGATGGCCGCGATGCCCGTGCTCAAGCCGCTGCACGACGAGGCCGGGCTGGTCCGGCTGATCGCCTCGACCTACCAGGCCGTCTCCGGCTCCGGCGTGGCCGGCGTCGACGAGCTGGCCGGCCAGGTGGCCGCAGCCGGCGAGAAGGCCCGCGAGCTGGCGTACGACGGCGCTGCCGTGGCCTTCCCCGACCCGGTGAATTACGAACGCACGATCGCCTACGACGTCGTTCCGCTGGCCGGCTCGATCGTCGACGACGGGATGAACGAGACCGACGAGGAGAAGAAGCTGCGCAATGAGTCGCGCAAGATCCTCGGCATCCCCGACCTGGCCGTCTCCGGGATCTGCGTGCGGGTGCCGGTGTTCACCGGCCACTCCCTGGCGATCAACGCCGAGTTCTCCCGCGCCATGACCCCCGGGCGGGCGCGCGAGATCCTGGCGTCGGCACCGGGCGTCGAGCTCAGCGAGATCCCCACCCCGTTGCAGGCGGCAGGGCGTGACCCGTCGTACGTCGGGCGTTTGCGGCAGGATCCCGGCGTCCCCGGTGACCGGGGTCTCGCGCTGTTCATCAGCAACGACAACCTGCGCAAGGGCGCCGCGCTCAACACCGTGCAGATCGCCGAGCTGGTCGCCGCCCGCTGACCGGTCACTTCCGGCGCGCTAGAACGCCCTGACCGGTCACTTCCGGCGCGCTAGAACGCGCTGACCGGTCAACGATGGCGGTCGTCGTCGCGCACGTCGACGAACCGGCTGCTCACCCACCACGAGACCAGGTAGGCCGCCGCGGTCACCAGCGGCACGGCGACCAGCATCCACCACGCGTCGAGGTAGCTCAACAGGAACAGCACGATCACCACCGCCGCCAGGCCGACGCCGAGGAAGCTCGTGCTGAAGGCGTCCTGGACCCGGCAGGCGTTGAGCAGCGCCGCCCCGATGAAGATCTCGACGACGAGGATCGCCAGCAGGGCGAACAGTCCGATGCCGCCACAGGTGCCGACCCCGCGGACGGCCTCGCAGCCACGCAGCGAGGCCATCGAGAGCACGATCCCGATCAGCCCGCAGACGATGCCGGCGCCCACGGAGGCCGCCGGACCCGGCACCCGGGAGAGCAGGTCCCGTCGCTCCCGGTGGGCCGTGGCGGCGTCCTCGACCTCAGCACCTTCCACGTCCCCAGGTGTCGCGGCCTCCGCGGGCGCAGCCGGTTCCGGAGCCACCGGTTCCGGGCCGACCGGCTGGGGCGCAAGGGGCTCGGTGGGGACGACGAGCTGGGTGGAGGCAGCAGGCTGGGTGGGGGCGGCGGGCTCGGCGGGAGTGGCCGGCTCCGCAGCGGCGGGCTCGGCGGGAGTGGCCGGCTCCGCAGCGGCGGGCTCGGCGGGAGTGGCCGGCTCCGGAGCGCCGGTCTCGGTCGTCGTGGGCGCCTCCGCGCCCTCCTGTTTGCGGCGCCGGAACCCGAGCTTCAGCGAGGGCAGCTCGAGATTGGGCTCGTCCGGCCCGCGGTCCGACCTCTTCGGCATGCGCGACAGTGTGCCACGGGCGGATCCGGTCAGGATCCGAGAAGCGCCCGGATGAGTTCCGGCCTAGCCTTCAGGGACGTGGCCGGCAAGCGGCGACGACGAGTCAGGAAGGCAGCGTGCGCATGCCCGCGAAGAAGACCGAGTCCGACGGCTTCACCGCCGAGGAACGAGCCGCGATGAAGGCCCGCGCCGCCGAGCTGCGCGCCGAGGGCAGGGGCGGCGTGAAGAAGGCCGACGCGTTGCAGGCGGTCCTCGACGCGATCGAGGCGATGGGGCCGGACGACCGTGTCCTCGCCGAGCGGGTCCACGCGACCATGTCGGTCAACGCCCCGGGCCTGTCGGCGAAGACCTGGTACGGGATGCCTGCCTACGCCAACGCGGACGGCAAGGTGGTCGTCTGCTTCAAGAACGCCGGGAAGTTCAACCTCCGCTACTCGGCGCTGGAGTTCCAGGACGCGGCGAACCTGGACGACGGCGACATCTGGCCGGTGTCGTTCGCGCTCCGCACCTGGACCGCGGCGGTCGAGGAGCAGGTCGCCGCGATCGTCCGGGCCGCGGTCTCCTGACGCACGCAGGAGGCCCTCCCCGGACTCCGGAAAGGGTCTCTGACCTGCGAATTCTCGAGTCGGGCTGACAGGATTTGAACCTGCGGCCTCTTCGTCCCGAACGAAGCGCGCTACCAAACTGCGCCACAGCCCGATGGCCCGGAAACCCGAGCCGCAGGCGAGCATACCCGAGCCCGGTGCTGCCCCCGAATCCGGATCGGGCGGCGGGTCAGGTGGCGCGGGGAAGCAGCGTCAGCAGCGTCGCCTCGGGGCGGCAGCAGAAGCGCACGGGGGCGTACGGCGACGTCCCCGCCCCTGCCGAGACGTGCAGCCAGGCCGAGCCCGGGTCACCGGGCCGCGACGAGGCCGGGTGCCGGTGCAGGCCACGGGCCCGCTTGGTGTCGAGGTCGCAGTTGGTCACCAGCGCTCCGTAGAAGGGCAGCCGGAGCTGCCCGCCGTGGGTGTGGCCGGCGATGATGGCGTCGTACCCCTCGCAGGCGAACTGGTCGAGGACACGCAGGTAGGGAGCGTGCACGACGGCCAGCCGCAGGTCCACGTCCGCCGGCGCCGGGCCGGCGACGGCGCCGAGGTCGTCGTAGCGCAGGTGGGGGTCGTCGACGCCGACGAAGGCGATCGTGGTCTCGCCGACCGTCAGTCGCGCCGTCGTGTTGGTGAGGTCGAGCCAGCCGCGTGCCGCCAGACCGCTCTTCAGCGAGCGCCACGGCAGCTGCGGCGCGCCGGTGTTGCGCTGGCCCTCGTCGGGCAGCAGGTAGCGCACCGGGTTGCGTCCGCTCGGCGCGAAGTAGTCGTTGGAGCCGAGCACGAAGGCGCCCGGCAGGTCGAGCAGCGGACCGAGCGCGTCCAGCAGCGCCGGCACCGCGCGGAAGGACGCGAGGTTGTCGCCGGTGTCGATGACCAGGTCGGGGCGTGTCTCGGCCAGGGACCGCAACCAGGCGAGCTTGCGGCCCTGTCGCGGCACGAGGTGGAGGTCGCTGACGTGCAGCACCTTCAGGGGCACGTGCCCGGGCGGGAGCACCGGCAGGTCGACCCGGCGCAGCACGAAGCTGCGGACCTCGATGCCGGCGGCCCAGCCGACTCCGAGACCCACGCCCAGGGCACCAACGGCTGTGGTCAGCCCGGCCGCCCGGGCGACGTCGGTCCTGCGCACCGGCCCAGCCTGTCACAGCAGCAGGAAACCGTTGGCGGCCGGCTGCCACAATGACCTCCATGAGCGCTATCAAGGACCGGCTGCGCAGTGACCTGACCACCGCGATGAAGGCCCGCGACCAGCTGCGCGCCTCCACCCTGCGGATGGCGCTCACCGCGGTGACCAACGCCGAGGTCTCCGGCAAGGAGGCCCGTGAGCTGAGCGACGACGACGTCATCGGGGTGCTCACGAGCGAGGCCAAGAAGCGCCGGGAGGCGGCCGAGGCCTTCGACGCCGCGGGCCGCGCCGAGAGCGCCGAGAAGGAGCGGGCCGAGGCTGCGGTGCTCGCCGACTACCTGCCCGAGCAGATCTCGGCCGACCAGGTCGCTGCGCTGGTCACCGAGACGATCGCGCGGACCGGCGCCGCTGCCGACGGGATGAAGGCGATGGGCCGCGTGATGGGCGCGCTGCAGCCGCAGGTCCGTGGCCGTGCGGACGGCGGAGCGGTGGCAGCAGAGGTACGACGCCAGCTCGGGTCCTGACCGCGGCCGGGCGCTCAGCCGCCGCCGCTGCCGTCGGAGGTGTAGAGGTAGACCGTCGTGCCCGACGGGACGTTCTGGCCCGCAGGCGGATTGGTCGACGCGACCTGCCCGCTCGGCAGCGATGACGGCACCGACTCCGCTTGCACCCAGCGCAGCCCGGCAGCCGCGATGGCGCTGCCAGCGTCGGTCACGCTCATCCCGGTGACCGAGGGGACCGACGCCTGGCCGGGGCCGGGGGCCACCTTGTTGGGGTTCTTGTCCTGGCTGGGAGGCACGAAGTTCCTGTAGGGCAGCAGGTTCTCGATGCGCCGCATCGCGTCGGCCCACATCGGGCCTGCGGTCGTGGAGCCGTGGGCCGTGGCGACGTAGGCCCCGCCCACGGTCTGACCGTTCAGCGTGATCCAGTGACCCTGCTGGTTCGCGCCGGCGATCATCGACGCGGCCGCGAGCGCGGGCGTGTAGCCGTCGAACCAGACCGCCATGTTGTTGTCGATCGTGCCGGTCTTGCCGGCCGAGGGCTTGTCGAGGACCAGGCCCTCACCGAACCCACCGGGGGCCATCAGGCCCTTGAGGATGTCGTTGATCGTGTCAGCGGAGTACTTCGACATCACCCGCTGGCACTTCTGGGGGTAGTTCTTGAAGACCTTGCCCTCGCTGTTGAGGACCTCGGTCACCGGGCGGGTGTCACAGTGCACGCCGCGGGCGGCCACGGTGGCGTAGGCCCCGGCCATCTCCAGGGGGCTGACGCTGGCGACGCCGAGGGTGAAGGTCGGCACCCTCTCGTGGCTGGGGTCGGTGAGCTGCACGCCCATCTTCTTCGCCATCTGGTAGGGCTTGCACAGGCCGGTCTTCTTCTCCAGCTGGGCGAAGTAGGTGTTCACCGACAGCTGGGCGCCCTTGTACATGTTGAAGTAGCCGGAGTCGGTCGAGTTGTGCACCACCCAGGGCTTGTAGACCGGGTAGGGCCCGTTGCAGTCCTGGTACTCGTTCTCGGGGATGCTGAGCACCGGGGGGGAGTTGAAGCTGGTCGAGGGTGGGATGCCCTCCTCCAGCGCGGCCGCCATCACGAAGAGCTTGAAGGTCGAGCCCGCCTGGAAACCGGCGGAGTCGCCGTACTGGCTCGGCACGATGTAGTTGAGGTAGGTCTGGCCCTTCTTGGCGTTGCGGCCCATCGGCCGCGACTGCGCGATCGCCTTCACGTTGCCCGTGCCCGGCTGGACCATCGCGATCGCGCCGATGGCGTGGTCGGTCGGATAGACGTGGGACCGGACGGCGGCGTTCGCGGCCCGCTCGAACCGCAGGTCGACCGTGGTCTTGATGGTCAGGCCGCCCTCGTTGATGAGCTTCCGGCGGTCGTCGGCGGTCCGGCCGAGCGCGGGGTCGGCCATCAGGTAGCGCCGGACGTAGTCGCAGAAGAACGGCGCCCTGGAGCTCACGCAGCCGTTGGTGATCGGGCGCACGTGCAGCCCCAGCGGCTTCTGCTCCAGCTTCTGGGCCCGGGCCGTCGGGATCACGTGGAGCTGGGCCATTCTCGCCAGCACGATGTTGCGGCGGGCGGTCGCCCGGTCGGGGAACCGGGTCGGGGAGTAACCCACCGGGTTCTTCACCAGGCCGGCCAGCAGGGCCGCCTGCCTGGTGTCGAGGTCCTTGGCGCTGATCTTGAAGTAGTGCTCGGCGGCGGCCTGGATGCCGTAGGCCCCGTCGCCGAAGTAGGCGATGTTGAGGTAGCGGTTGAGGATCCAGTCCTTGGAGTAGTTCTGCTCGAACGCGATCGCGTGCCGCAGCTCCAGGATCTTGCGCTGGTAGGTGTCGGCCGTGGCCGCCTTGCGCTCCGCCGGAGTCCGGGCCTGCTCGACCGAGGTCATCTTGGCCAGCTGCTGGGTGATCGACGACCCGCCCTGCGTCGTGCCGCTGGTCTGGTTGGTGACGAACGCGCGCAGCGTGCCCTTGACGTCGAGGGCCCCGTGCTCGTAGAAGCGGTAGTCCTCGATGGCGACGATGGCCTTGCGCATGATCGGGGCGATGTCACGCAGCGGCACGTCGACGCGGTTCTGGTCGAAGAACGTGGCGATCACGTGGCCACGGCTGTCCAGCATCAGGCTGCGCTGCGGCAGCGGCTCTGCCTGGAGCGCCTCTGGGAGGGACTTCAGCGACGTGTCGGCGGCCCGGGCGCCGAGCCCCAGGGCACCCACGAAGGGAACGGCCAGGCCGGCGATCAGCACGCCCATGACGGCGGAGACGGCGATGATCACGCTGAGGTGGGACAGCGCCGCTGCAAACGTCGGTCGGTCCGCGCGCTTCGCCATGGAAAGAGAATACGGGCGCGGGCCAGAACCACCGCCCAAGGCCTGTCTGATCGGCGCTGCGAGGGTGGTCAATTCGGACTACTCGGTTTTGGTTATCCCGTGTCTGTTGGGAGTCTCGTAATAATCGTAAGTTTCTTCTCGGGTTGCGGGGATCCGGACCAATAGGACTGGTCGGATCCTTTCGGACGAAACGTGAGGGGAAACATCATGGGCTGGAACGAGCAGTGGGCGGCGTCGGCGCTCTGCAAGCAGGGCGTGCCGGACGAGTTGTTCGTGCGCGGGGCGGAGCAGCACAAGGCCAAGGTCATCTGCCAGGCCTGCCCCGTGCGCACGGAGTGCCTCGCCGAGGCCCTCGACAACGGCATGGAGTGGGGCGTCTGGGGTGGGCTCACCGAGCGTGAGCGCCGCGCGATCCTGCGCAAGCGTCCCAACGTGACGTCGTGGCGCAACCTGCTCGAGACCGCAATGGTCGAGCACGAGCGCACCATCGCCGCGGAGGAAGC
This sequence comes from Nocardioidaceae bacterium, assembly GCA_025980475.1. Lineage (GTDB taxonomy): Bacteria > Actinomycetota > Actinomycetes > Propionibacteriales > Nocardioidaceae > Marmoricola. Next base: position 15,114 of record JAICXL010000059.1, read on the forward strand.
CGTCTCCTGAGCCGGCTCTCGGGCCAACTCGACCATCAGGACTGGCACAGGGGATCAGTCCTGATGGGCGAGCAGCTCGCCGATCCGGCGTAGCCCCTGGATGTCGTGGACGTCGGTCGGCAGTGCCGGCAGCACCGCCGTCGGCACGTCGGGATGGCTCGTGGCGAAGCGCCTCCGCAGCCGGACCTCCCGCTGCACCATCAGCTTGCGGGCCGCGTGGAGCTTGAGCAGGCCGGCCGCGAGGGCGGCGTCCTCACCGTTGCCGCGGAGCTTCTCGGCCGCGGCCATCGCCGCGTTGGCCGAGAGACCTTCGCCCGGGTCGGGACTGGCCCGGTTGACGACCAGCCCGGCCAGCGGCATCCGTTCGGCACGCAGCCGCTCGACGAAGTACGCCGCCTCCCGCATCGCGTCCTGCTCCGGGGCGGCGACGACGAGGAAGGCCGTGCCGCTGGCCTGCAGCAGCTCGAAGGTGCGCTGGGCCCGGGCCCGGAAGCCGCCGAAGAGGGTGTCGAACGCGGCCACGAAAGCCTGCATGTCGCGCAGCACCTGGGCCCCGATGATCTTCGTGACCGCGTTGGTGACCAGGCCGAAGCCCGCGGTCATCATCCGCGCCGGGCCTCGGGCCGGCGCGGTGAGCAGCCTCATGAAGCGGCCGTCGAGGAAGCTCGACAGCCGCTCCGGTGCGTCCAGGAAGTCCAGCGCACTGCGGGAGGGCGGCGTGTCCACCACGATCAGGTCCCACCGGCCGGTCTTGCGTGCGTCCTTGTCGAGCTGGCCGAGCTTCTCCATTGCCATGTACTCCTGCGTTCCCGCGAAGGAGCTCGACACGGCGATGTAGAACGGGTTGTTGAGGATCTGCTGCGCCTTCGCCGGGCTGGCCTGGCTCTCGACCACCTCGTCGAAGGTGCGCTTCATGTCCAGCATCATCGCGTCGAGGCTGCCGCTCTCGGCCACGCCCGGCACCGGCCGCGGGGTGTTGTCGAGCGCCTCGATGCCCATCGACTGCGCCAGCCGGCGGGCCGGGTCGATGGTCAGCACGACGACGTTGCGGCCCCGCTCCGCGGCGCGCAGCGCGATCGCGGCGGAGGTCGTGGTCTTGCCGACACCACCCGCTCCGCAGCAGACGATGATCCGTCGGTCGGGGTCGTCGATGAGGGCGTCGGTGTCCAGCGCCGTGGCCATGCCTGCGTGCGCGGCCAGCGGGCCGACCCGCGCCCCCCTGCGGCTCCGCGACGCGGGGGTCATGCCAGCCCCTGCCGGCACAACGCCTCGGCCAGCTCGTAGAGCCCACCCAGGTCGACGCCCTCGGGCAGCAGCGGCAGCTCGTAGGTCGGCACCCCGAGGCCGTGCACGATCTCGCGCTGAGCGTCCTCGAGGTTGCGGCGCTGGGCGTGGTCGCGGCCCTCGCTGACCAGCGTCTCGACGAGGGCGTCGTCTGCATCGACTCCCGCGACGGCGAGCTGCTTGGTGAGCGCGCCGCGGTCGACGATGTCGTCGAGCAGCCGTTGTCGCTCGTCGGCGTCCAGGTCCTGCGGTCGGACCATGTTGACCACCACGCCCCCGACCGGCAGCTGCGCCGCGTGGAGCTCGTGGACGCCGTCGGCGGTCTCTTGCACGGGCATCTCCTCCAGGACTGTCACCAGGTGCACTGCGGTGCGCCTCGAGCGCAGCAGCGTGGTCACCGTGTCGGCCTGGGCCTTGATCGGCCCCATCTTCGCCAGCCCGGCGAGCTCGTTGTTGACGTTGAGGAACTGCGCGATCCGCCCCGTCGGCGGTGCGTCCAGGACGAGGGCGTCGTAGACCCTCGCCTTCTTGTTGCGCCGGTTGCGCTTCGCTGCCTCGTAGACCTTGCCGGTGAGGAGCACGTCGCGCACCCCGGGCGCGATCGTGGTCGCGAACTCGATCACGCCGAACCGGTCGAGAGCCTTGCCCGCGCGCCCGAGGCGGTAGTACATCGCGAGGTACTCCAGCAGCGCGTCCTCGGCGTCGATCGCGAGGGCGTAGACGTCGCCGGTGTCCTGGGTGCCGTGGGCGACGAGCCGCTCCTCGTAGGGCAGCGGGGGCACGTCGAACAGCTGGGCGATGCCCTGCCGACCCTCGACCTCGCAGAGCAGCACGGTGCGGCCGCCCGACGCCAGCGCGAGCGCCAAGCCGGCCGCGACCGTCGACTTCCCGGTGCCGCCCTTGCCGGTGACCACGTGCAGCTGCACGTCGGGGAAGTCCCCCTCCCGGGGCGGCGCCGGGGATGCATCAGCCATGTCAGGGAGCCTAGCCAGCGGCGCCGGGTGCCAAACGCGACCGCCGCCGGACGTGGCTACGATCACGGGGTGCCGACCGTGGCGTGGGTCACGTGGGACCGGCACGACGGACAGGCAGGACGGACACGCACGACGGACAGTGAGGTGGGACGCGTGGACAAGGTGGTGGCCTCGGCGGCTGAAGCCGTGGCGGACCTGCAGGACGGGTCGACGATCGCGGTCGGCGGCTTCGGGTTGTGCGGAGTGCCGTCGGTACTTATCGAGGCGGTGCTTGCGTCCGGCGCGTCGGAACTCCAGGCGGTGTCGAACAACTGTGGAGTGGACGAGTGGGGCCTGGGGCGGCTGCTGATGGAGCGGCGGCTGCGGCGGATGGTCTCCTCCTACGTGGGGGAGAACAAGGAGTTCGCACGGCAGTTCCTGCACGGCGAGCTCGAGGTCGAGCTGACCCCGCAGGGCACGCTGGCCGAGCGGATGCGGGCAGGCGGGTCGGGGATCCCCGCGTTCTTCACCGCCACCGGGGTGGGCACCCAGGTGGCCGAGGGCGGGTTGCCGTGGCGCTATGACTCCGAGGGCAATGTCACGGTGTCGTCGCCACCGAAGGAGACCCGGAGGTTCGCCACGGCGGAGGGTGAGAAGGAGTTCGTGCTGGAGGCTGCGATCGTGGCCGACTTCGGGCTGGTGCGGGCCTGGAAGGGTGACCGGCACGGCAACCTCGTCTACCGCGACTCCGCGCGCAACTTCAACCCGCTGGCGGCGATGTGCGGGCGGACCACGGTCGCGGAGGTCGAGCAGCTGGTCGAGCCCGGTGAGCTGGACCCCAACGAGGTGCACACGCCTGGGGTGTTCGTGCAGCGGGTGGTGCCGCTGACGCCCGAGCAGGCGGCCGCCAAGCGGATCGAGAAGCGCACGGTGCGACCGCGCCCGGCGGAAGGAGCTGTGCAGTGAGCTGGAGTCGTGAGGAGATGGCCGCGCGGGCGGCTTCGGAGCTGCACGACGGCTCGTATGTCAACCTCGGCATCGGGCTGCCGACGCTGGTGCCCAACTACGTCGCTGATGACGTGGAGCTGGTGCTGCAGTCCGAGAACGGGATCCTCGGGGTCGGGGCGTACCCGTTCGAGGGGGATGAGGACCCGGACCTGATCAATGCGGGCAAGGAGACGGTCACGCTGCGCAAGGGCGCGTCGTTCTTCGACTCCGCGACCAGCTTCGGCA
>JAICXL010000107.1 GCA_025980475.1 Nocardioidaceae bacterium
GGCGAGCAGCTCGGTGATCGTGCCGAGGTACTCCTCGGGGGCGTCGATGGTGAGGCGCTCGACGGGCTCGTGCACCTTGCCGTCGATCTCGCGGGTGACCACCTGCGGCTTGCCGACGGTGAGCTCGAAGCCCTCGCGGCGCATCTGCTCGACCAGGATCGCCAGCGCCAGCTCGCCGCGGCCCTGCACCTCCCACGCGTCGGGGCGGTCGGTCGGCAGCACCTTCAGCGACACGTTGCCGACCAGCTCGCGGTCGAGACGGTCCTTGACCAGCCGCGCGGTGACCAGGGTGTGCTTGGTCGGGCCGCGACCGGCCAGCGGGGAGGTGTTGGTGCCGATCGTCATCGAGATCGCCGGCTCGTCGACGGTGATCAGCGGCAGCGGCTCCGGGTTGTCGGGGTCGGCCAGGGTCTCGCCGATCATGATCTCCGGGATCCCCGCGATCGCCACGATGTCCCCGGGGCCGGCGGACTCGCCCGAGGTGCGCTCGAGGCCGTAGGTCACCAGCAGCTCGGTGATCTTCACCGTCTGGGTCGAGCCGTCGCGCCGGATCCAGGCGACGTTCTGGCCCTTCCTCAGCACCCCCTGGTGCACGCGCACGAGCGCCAGCCGGCCCAGGAACGGGGAGGCGTCCAGGTTGGTGACGTGCGCCTGGAGCGGCGCGCCCTCGATGTAGGTGGGGGCGGGGATCGTCTCGAGGATCGTGCGGAAGAGCGGTTCGAGGTCGGGGGAGTCCGGCATCGCGCCGTTGGCCGGCATCTCGGTCGACGCGCGACCGGCCTTGGCGGAGGCGTAGACGACCGGGAAGTCCAGGGCGTCCTGGCCGTGGCTCTCGTCGAGCAGGTCGAGGAAGAGCTCGTAGGTCTCGTCGACGACCTCGCCGATCCGCGCGTCGGGCCGGTCGACCTTGTTGACCACCAGCACCACCGGCAGGTCGGCGTTCAGCGCCTTGCGGAGCACGAACCGGGTCTGCGGCAGCGGGCCCTCGGAGGCGTCGACGAGCAGCACGATCCCGTCGACCATCGACAGGCCACGCTCGACCTCACCACCGAAGTCGGCGTGGCCGGGGGTGTCGATGATGTTGATCGTCATCGGCTCACCGCCGGCGGCCGGGCCCGCGTAGTGCACCGCGGTGTTCTTCGCGAGGATCGTGATGCCCTTCTCGCGCTCGAGGTCGCCGGTGTCCATGATCCGCTCGCCGACGCTCTCGGCCTGGTGCTCGGAGAAGGCACCGGCTTGCCGCAGCATCGCGTCGACCAGCGTGGTCTTGCCGTGGTCGACGTGCGCGACGATCGCGACGTTGCGGAGGTCGTGCCGGGTGGTGGAGGTGGGCATGCAGGTGCTTTCGGTCGTTTTTGCGGGGAACGAGCAAGTCTAACCGGCCAGACCCGGTCAGCTGACGGCGAGCACCAGCCGCCGGCCCGCCGTACCCGATGCCTGCCGGTCCCACGCGGAGGCGACCTCCGCCAGTGGCAGCACCTCGTGCGCCACCGTCAGGCCCTCCTCGACGGCCAGCCGCAGCACCGCCTGCAACGCATCGCGGCGCTGGTCGGTCGTGATGTCGTTGTTGGTGTAGCCGAGGATGGCGGCGGTGCGGCTGCGCAGGTGGGCGGAGGAGTACGACGCCACCTCCCCGGCCGCGCTCCCGAAGTTGACCAGCCGGCCGCGCCTGCCGAGCAGGGTCGCCGCGGCCGTGGAGGGAATCCCGCAGAGCGGATCGACCACCACCTCGACCGGGCCGTCGCAGGCCTCCTCGAGGCGGGCGGCGAGGGAGGTGGGCTCGTCGTCGTCGGACAACGGCACCACCGCGTCGGCGCCGCAGGCACGGGCCCGCTCCTGGGCGCCTGCCGACCTGGCAGCGCCGACCACCCGGCGGGCGCCGAGGTGCCGGGCGACTTGGACGGCCACCTGACCGACCACGCCGCCTGCGCCGAGCACCAGCACCTGCTCGCCCTCGCGCAGCCGGCCCCGCCAGGTCAGCGCCATCCAGGCCGCGATCGCGGAGGTGCCCAGCACCGCGGCCAGGGTGTCCGGCACCCCGTCCGGCAGCTCGACGACGTCCTCGGCGGAGGCCAGCGCCAGCTCGGCCATGCTGCCGTCGCCGGGCCGCATGCCTGCACTGGTGGGGAACCAGACCCGCTGCCCGGCCACGCGCCCCACCCCCTGCACGCCCGGCACGTAGGGCAGCGCGGGGGCGCCGAAGTAGGAGGTGCCGCTGGCACAGAGCAGGTCCAGCGGGACGATCGGCGCCGCGGTGACCGTCACCAGCACCTGCCCGTCCTCGGGGAGCGGGTCGGGGTGCTCGGCTGGCGAGGGTGAGCTCGCGTGCTCGCGGAGGACGGCGGCTCGCATGTCAGGTGGCGATGTCGGGGTAGGGCAGGTTGAAGTGTGCGAGCCGGGCGGCGTACTGCAGCTGGAACCCGAGCGGTTCGGCGTGGTCGCGCTCGAACATCGCGATGAACAGCGTCAGCGTCAGGAACGGGTGCGCGCCGAGCTCGAAGAGCTTGGGGTAGTCGTGCGCCGCCAGGGCCTCCCGCTCGGCGTCCTCGAAGCGCTGCCAGGTGCTGGCCTCACCCGTGACGCAGTTGAGCACGGCGTTCGCCCGCTCCGCCTCCCACCACGCCACGGTGCCGCGCGGGTCGTCCCGGTAGCGCTCGACCAGCTCGGGGTCGCGGTCGACGGTGTAGAGGAACTTGTCGAGCAGATAGCGGCTCACCGGCCACCTCCGTCGGGGTACCAGGTGAAGTAGGCCTCCATGGTGTGGAACAGGTCGAGCGAGTCGACGTAGTCGGCCTTCTCGTTCTCCCCGGCCACGCCCATCATCAGCATGAAGTCCATGAACCCGTGGGTGGCGTTGCCGGGGGAGTGCAGGCTGTCCAGCGTCACCTCGGCCAGGCAGCCGTCCAGGTCGCCGGTGGCGATCCACTCCACCGCCTTCCGGTCGAAGTCGGGATCGGGGCCGTGGGGTCCGAACTGGCGCGGGCCGCCGAGCTCCAGCGACAGGTGCCCGGTGCCGATGATCGCCACCCGCTGGTCCGACGGCCAGCCCTCGACGATCGCGCGGATCGCCCTGCCCAGCTCGACGAACCGCTTCGGCTGCGGCAGCGGCGGGGCGAAGATGTTGGTGTAGATCGGCACGATCGGCAGGTCCGCCTCGGGCCGCAGCGTGATGATCGGGCAGGTGATGCTGTGGTCGATGCGCAGCTCGTTGCTGAAGGCCAGGTCGAAGCCGGCGTCGAGGCCCTGCCGGAGGACGTGGGCGGACAGCTCCTCGTGGCCCTGGAGCAGCATCTTCGGTAGCCCGAACTCGCGCTCCTCGTTCCACCAGTTGGCGTCGTAGAAGGGCGCCTTGCCGACCAGGAACTGCGGCATGTTGTCCAGCCACAGCTGGTGGAAGTGGTCGCTGCCGACCATCACCAGGACGTCCGGGCGGGCGCGCGTCAGCGTCTCGCGGAACCGCTCGATCTTCGCCACCCACTCGTCGGCGAACGGTGGCCGGTCGTCGCCGGTCGCATTGCTGGCGCGGTAGTAGAACGGGTGGTGCGTGGACGCGATCACCGCCACGATCTCGGCCATCTGGGCTCCTCTCGGTCAGTCGGGCTCGACCTGGGTCGCGGCCCGGTCGACGGACAGGTAGACGTCCATGCCGACCGGTCGCCTGGTCTCCTCGGCGATCTGCCCGAGCAGGCCGGCGGCGCGGGCCAGCAGCGCGAAGCCGCGCAGCAGCTCGACCGGCAGGTCGAGGTCCGCCAGGGCCGCACCGCACACGCCCGCACCGTTCAGCGGGAGCTTCCGGCCGAGCACCTGCTCGTGCACCCGCCCGATCGCGTCGAACAGCCGCAGGTGCGGCCCCTTGAGCTGCTCCTCCTCGGCGATCTGCATCAGCCGTGGGGTGCGTGGGTCCTGCACCTTGTGCACCGGGTGGCCCAGCCCGGGAACGTAGCGCCCGGCGGCCTTCGCCTCCTTGACCGCGGTCAACGCGAGCGGCTCCCAGGCGGCGTCGTCGGCCGGGTCCGCCGGCACCTCGTCGGCGTGCCGGGCTAGCACCTCGGCCAGGAACATCCCGCAGTCCTCGGTGACCCCGAGGAACCGCGAACCGCCGCCGAGCAGGCCCGCGGCGATCGCGCCCTGCAGCGAGTCGGGCGCGGACACCCAGGTCAGCCGCGCGGCGATCGCGGTCGGCGTGAACCCGTGGTCGGCGAGAGCGACCAGCACCGCCTCGAACACCCGCACCTGAGACGGCGTCGGCCGCCGCTGGGTGACCAGCCACATCGCCAGCTCGCCGAACCCGACCTTGCCCATCAGGTCCCCGGCCAGGTCGTGCCCGAGCAGCGAGATGGTCTCGGCCGTCGAGGTGCCCAGGGACGTCGGGTACGACGGCCCCGCCGGCTGTGCTGCGCTCACTGGATGCCCTTCTCGCGTTGGTCCGCCAGCCATGCCCGGATCTCCTTGCCGTGCTCGTCATGTCCCGGCGGAGGCAGGTCGTAGCGGGCCGGAGTGGCCGAGAACGTGATCGGGTTGCGGATCGACGGCACCGCGGCACCGTCCTCGCCGACGAGCACCACCGGGTCGAGGCCGACCTTCTCGGCGAACGCGACGCCCTCGTCGACGGTGTTGATCGGGCCGCAGGCGACGCCGGCGGCGAGCAGCTCCTCGAACCACTCCATCCGGCCCTTGTCGCGCAGCCGCTCGACCAGCCGCGGGCGCAGCTCCGCCCGGTTGGCGGTGCGGTCCTCGTTGCGCCGGAAGCGGGCGTCGTCGACCAGCTCGGGCACGCCCAGCACCTCGCAGAGCCGGGCGAACTGGCCGTCGTTGCCGGCGGTGATGATCAGCTCGCCGTCGGCGGTCGGCAGCGGCTCGTAGGGGAACAGGCTCGGATGGGCGTTGCCCATCCGGAAGGGCACCACGCCGCCGGCGACGAAGGCGCTGGCCTGGTTGACCATCCCGGACAGCGCGGTGGCGAGCAGGTTGACCTCCACGTGCTGCCCGGCGCCGGTCGCCTCCCGGTGGCGCAGCGCGGCCAGCACCCCGATGGTGGCCTGCATCCCCGACATCACGTCGAAGATCGAGATGCCGGCCCGCCAGGGCTCGCCGTCGGGATCCCCGGTCAGGCTCATCAGCCCGGAGATCGCCTGCACGATCAGGTCGTAGCCGGGCAGGGCGGCGCCTCCGGTCGAGCCGAACCCGCTGATCGAGGCGTAGACGACACCCGGGTTCGCGGCTGCCACCGCGTCGTAGTCGAGGCCGAACTTCGCCAGCCCGCCGGGCTTGAAGTTCTCCAGCACCACGTCGGCCCGGGCAGCGAGCTCGCGGGCCAGCGCGAGGTCCTCGGCGTCCTTGAAGTCCAGGGCGACCGACCGCTTGTTGCGGTTGATCGCCAGGTAGTAGGTCGAGACGCCGTCACGCACCGGTGGCAGCCAGCTGCGGGTGTCGTCCCCGCCGGGACTCTCCACCTTGACCACCTCGGCACCCAGGTCCGCCAGCAGCATGCTCGCGTAGGGGCCGGCCAGGATCCGGGAGAAGTCGGCGACCAGCAGGCCCGCGAGCGGACCTCGCGACGACCCGGTTTCCTCGGCCATCAGCCACCCTTCGTCCGTGATGCGGACGAATGTCCGCTCAGGTCGAGTCTGCGATGGCGACCCGGTGCTGTCAAGGAGCCGTGGGTGGACCTGCCGGTGCCTCGGACACCGGCAGGGCGTCGTGCAGCGCGACGTCGGCGCTGATCCGGCCGGCCGTCTCCAGCAGCATCGGCAGGTACTCCTCGCGCAGCGTCGACACCGGGGTCTCGGCGGCGTGCACGGTCACGTTCACCGCCGCCACGGTGCGCCCGGACCCGTCGCGCACCGGGGCGGCCACGGAGCGGATGCCGTTCGCGAGCTGCTCGTCGGTGAGCGCCCAGCCCTGGGCGCGCACCTCGCGCAGTGCCTGGTCGAGCTCGGCCCGCTCCGGCTGCCAGCGCGGCACGACCGGCGCGCGGCTGGGCTCGGCGAGCGTCTTCTCCAGCTCGTCCGGCTCCAGGCCGGCCAGCAGCACCTTGCCCAGTGAGGTGGGCACAGCGGGGAAGCGGGTGCCGATGTGCACCGCAAGGGTGATCAGCTTGGGAACCGCGACGCGAGCGACGTAGACGATGTCGGACCCGTCGAGCTGTGCCATCGAGCTGGACTCGTGGGTCCGGGCGACCAGCGCCTCGAGGTGCGGACGAGCCAGCTCCCACAGCCCGAGGGACTGCACGTAGCCGATGCCCAGCTCCAGCACCCGGGGAGTCAGCGCGAAGCTGCCGTCGGCGGCGCGGACGTAGCCGAGCACCTCGAGCGTGCGCAGGATCCGCCGGGCTGTCGGCCGGGCCAGCCCGGTGGCCGCGGCCACGTCGCTGAGCGACATCCGGGGTCGGTCGAGCGCCTTGAGGACGTCGAGACCGCGGGCGATCGACTCCACGAAGTCGGGGTCGGTGTCGCGTCGGGGCATGGGAGGAGACTAGCCCCCTTGACAGGTGAGTGAGCCGCGTCACAGGCTGTGTTCATCAAAAATGACCGCGATGCGGACAGTCGTCCGTTGATGTCGTGGCAGAGGAGGAGCCGATGAGCAGCGCACCGCAGACCTTCGAGCAGGACCGGGCGGTCGTCTTCCGCAAAGGCACGGTGCTGACCATGGACGGCCCCGTGGGGGGTGGGCACGGCGCGGTGCTGCCCGACGCCGACGTGCTGGTGATCGGCGAGCGCATCGAGGCGGTCGGGCCGCACCTCGACGTGCCCGACGGCACCGTCGAGATCGACGCGACCGGCGGGATCGTGATGCCCGGGATGATCGACACCCATCGGCACATGTGGCAGACCGCGATGCGCGGCTACGGCGCGGACTGGACGCTGACCCAGTACTTCGTCTGGTACTACCTCGAGCACGGCAAGGCGTTCCGGCCCCAGGACGTCCACGCCGGCAACCTGCTGTCGGCGGTGGAGTCGCTCGACGCCGGGGTGACCACCACCGTCGACTGGTCGCACGGGCTGCAGACCGTCGAGCACGCCGACGCCGCCGTCGACGCGCTGCAGTCGGTGCCCGGCCGCTTCGTGCTCGCCTACGGCAACATCCAGGCCGGGCCGTGGGAGTGGTCGAC
>JAICXL010000009.1 GCA_025980475.1 Nocardioidaceae bacterium
CAGGTGCACGAAGGGGTCAGTCACGAGAACCCGCCCTGCCGCCCTCAGGCCACCCGGATCGGGACGTGGCCGGTCAGCCCGAGCGCGGTCTCGACCGTGGCCAGGAACCGGTCGGCGTCACGGACCAGGTCGTCGGCCTCGCGCTCGGTGGCCGCCCGCCGGGAGCCGGCCTCGGCCGCGGCCCGCTTCTGGGCGCCGGCGGCGAAGAAGGTCGCCCACTCGGCGAGCTCGGGGGCCACCTCGGCGAGCAGCACCCAGGCGTTCTTCTGCCGGCCGCGCCGTGGCCGGGCCGGCCGGGCGCGGGCGGCCAGCAGCGCCGCGGCCGCCCGCAGCGCCGCCACGTGGGCGTGCGCATAGCGGGAGGGCACGTCGGTGCTGGTGATCGCCTCGCGCAGCGACTCCGCGGCCAGCTCGAGGTAGGCGTGCGTGGCCGCCGGCAGGTAGAGGGGATGTGCTGTGTCGCGCATGGCCGGCCCCCTCAGTCCGCGGCGTGGGCCAGCTGCCAGCTGCCCGCCGCCCAGTCGAAGGCCAGGTCGAAGACACCGAAGCCGGGGTCGTCGTCCTCCGGCCGCAACATCGGGTGGGCCGCCGCGACCCGCCAGACCTCGCGCTCGGCGACCGGATCGGCCGGAGCCGCGGATCTCCACCAGGCCCCGGTCTCCACCCAGTGCGCGACCACCTCGCGCACCTGCCACAACCTGCCGTGCCAGAGGAACTGCTCAGGGCCCTCGCCGGCCCCCTTGCGCACCTCCACGGGATCGTCGTACCGCCGCACTGCACTGCTCCTTCCTGGTGGGCACCCCGACCGACCCCTGTCGGCGCTCCGGCGGAGAATGGGGGTCGAGGTCATTCCCCGCCGGAGCCGGTGATCGAACATCCGTTCGAACCATCTCAACGTACACCGCCCCACCGACAGTGCTCAACCCCTCGCCGCTCGATAGCCTGCGGTCCATGCCGGAGCACCCGTCGATCACCCGATTTCGCAGCGAGCTCGAACGCGTCGAGGGCCGACCGGTCACCGACGGCCGGATCGTGGTCCTGCCCGACTCGGTGCACACCGCCCAGCTGGCCGCCGACGCGCTGGGGTGCGAGGTCGGCGCGATCGCCAACAGCCTGCTCTTCGCGGCCGAGACCGGTGCCGGCGACGAGCCCGTGCTGATCCTGACCTCCGGCGCGCACCGGGTGGACACCGCGAAGGTGGCGGCCGACATCGGCGTCGCGAAGCTCAAGCGCGCCACGCCGGAGTTCGTCCGGGAGCACACCGGCCAGGTGATCGGCGGCGTCTCCCCGATCGCCCACCCGAAGCCGGTGCGCACCTTCCTCGACCCGTCGCTGAGGACGTACGACGTGGTCTGGGCGGCGGCCGGGCACCCGGCTGCGGTCTTCTCGTCGACCTACGACGAGCTCAAGGCGATGACCGGCGCCACCGAGATCGAGGTGAGCTAGTGGAGATCTGGGTCAACCCGGCCTGCTCGAAGTGCCGCACCGCCACGGCCGCGCTCGACGAGGCCGGGATCGCCTACACCGAGCGCCGCTACCTCGACGACCCGCCCAGCGCCCAGGAGCTCGCCGACGTCCTGGACCGGATGGGTCTGGAGCCGTGGGACCTGGCCCGGCCGAAGGAGACCCGGGAGGCCGGCATCGAGCTGCCCCGGGACCCAGCCCACCGGGACGCCTGGATCGCCGCGATGGTTCTGGACCCGATCACGATCCAGCGGCCGATCATTACTGCCGATGACGGCACCACCGTCGTCGCGCGCGACCCCCACGCGCTGGACGAGGTGCTGGCCCAGGCCCACCCCCGTCGAGGGCCCGGACCGGCACCTCGCGACAACTGAGACTCTCCCGGGCCCCGATCGGTTGCCTCGTCCGCTGGCCTCCCCCGATTTCGTTATCAAGCCGTAGCCGAACCCACGGCTAGGGTGACCGCCATGGCACGGGTGGTGGTGGTCGGAGGTGGCTTCGGCGGCCTGGCCAGCGCCGCCCGGCTGGCCAAGCTGGGCCACGACGTCACCCTCGTCGAGGCCTCCGACCACCTCGGCGGCGCTCTCGGCTTCGTCGAGCACGACGGCTTCCGCTGGGACGCCGGCCCGACGAGCACGCTGCTCCCTGCGGTGGTCCGCGACCTCTTCCGCAAGTCGGGCCGGCCGCTGGAGCGCGAGCTGGAGCTGGTGCCGCTGGAGCCCGTGCAGCAGCACCGCTTCGAGGACGGCACCACGCTCGACCTGCCGGCCGGCAGCCGGGGCGCGCAGCACGCCGCGGTCGAGCGGGCCCTCGGTGGCGGCCGGCGCCGGTCCCCGGCCGACGAGTGGGTCGACTACGTGCACGGCTTCGCGGACGTCTGGGACACCCTGCGACGCGAGTGGCTGGAGCGACCCTGGTCGCCCGAGCACGCGAGCAAGGAGGCCCGCGAGCTGCTGGCCACCCGCGCGTCGCTGCACAAGCACACCAACCGCTTCCTGCGCGACGAACGGCTGCGGAAGGTCGCGTCCTACCGCCCGGTCCTCGAGGGGCAGGACCCCCGCAACGTGCCCGCGTGGGTGGGGATGTGGAGCTACGTCGAGCAGCGGTTCGGCGCCTGGACGGTGCCCGGGGGCATGGGGCTGCTCACCGGTGCGCTCGAGCAGCGGCTGGTGACGCGCGGCGTCACGGTGCTGGGGGGTACGACGGCTCACGACCTGGTCGTCTCGGGCAACCGGGTCAGCGCCGTCCGCACGACCACCGGGAACGTCGACGCCGACATCGTCGTCTGCGCGGTCGACCCGCGCCGGCTGCCCGCGCTGGCACCCCACGTCGAGCGCACGATGCCCGCGATCCCGCCCGTGGTCTGCCACCTCGGCATCGTCGGGGACGTGCCCGAGCTGCCGCCCGAGGTGGTGCTGCACGGCGACCCGATGCTCGTGCTGCGCACGGGCGGCACCGCCCCCGACGGCGCGCACGCCTGGACCCTGCTGGGCCGCGGCCGGCTCGCGGAGGACATCGTCAGCATCCTGCAGCGCTGCGGGATCCGGGTGCGTGACCAGGTCGAGGTCCGGGTCGACCGCTCACCCCGCGAGCTCGTGCAGGCCTGGGGCGGCTCACCCGACGGCGTGCTGTGGCAGGGCCGTGGCACGCTGGCGCACCGGATGGGCACCCGCGCGCCGGTGGACGGTGTCTACCTCGCCGGCGCGCACACCACTCCGGGGTCGGGGCTGCCGTCCGTGGGGCTCTCCGCCGCCCTGGTCGCGCAGCTCGTCGGTCCCGCCTGATCAGGCGTTGCAGGCCAACGCGGCGAAGATCTCACGCGTCGCCTTCGACCGGTTGAGCGTGAAGAAGTGCAGGCCCGGCGCCCCGCCGGCGAGCAGCGCATCGCACAGCTCGGTGGCCACCGCGATTCCCTCCGCACGCACCGATGCCGGGTCATCCTCGAAGCGCGCCACCCGGGCGACCACCTCGGCGGGGAGCGCGGCGCCGGACAGCTCGGCCATTCGCGACACCGACCGCAGGTTGAGGATCGGCATGATGCCGGGGATCACGGGGATCCCGCAGCCGAGCGCGCGCACCCGCGACACCAGCTCGAAGTAGGGCTCCGCGGAGAAGAAGAGCTGGGTCACGGCGAAGTCGGCCCCGGCCGCGGCCTTGGCGGCGAGGATCCGCGCGTCGAGCTCCAGCGACCCGGACGCGGGGTTCTTCTCCGGGAAGGCCGCCACGCCGATCCCGAAGTCGCCGAGGGACCGGGCCAGCCGGACCAGGTCGATGGCGTGCTCGAAACCGCCGGGAGTCGGCGTCCAGGCCGCCCGCGGACCCTCAGCCGGATCGCCGCGCAGCGCCATCAGGTTGCGCACCCCGACCGCGAGGTGGCCTCCGATGATCGAGCGCAGCTCCTCGACGGTGTGCCCCACGCAGGTCAGGTGTGCCATCGGGGTCAGGGTGGTCTCCCGGGCGATCCGTGCGGTGATCGCCGAGGTGCGCTCGCGGGTGGAGCCGCCGGCGCCGTAGGTCACCGAGACGAAGGTCGGCCTGAGCGGCTCCAGCTCACGGATCGACTGCCACAGGACCCGCTCCCCCTCGGCGTCCTTCGGCGGGAAGAACTCGAAGGAGAACGAGCGCTCGCCGCGCTCGAGCAGGTGGCCGATGTGCTCGGTCGCGCTCGGCATGCGGGAGGGGACGCCCAGGGCCATGGCCCGAGAATACGGGGCTACGCTCGGCCGGTGACCAGCACCGACGTCTCGTGGGACAGCTGGGACCTCACCGGCTTCCGCGCGCGCGTCGAGCACACCCTGCAGGTCTTCGTGCAGGCGCAGTCCGGGTGGCTGGAACCCCTCGGCCCCGATGCGCGGCGGCTGGTCGAGCACGCCCGCACCAGCGTCTCGGGCGGCAAGCGCTTCCGGGCCGCCTTCTGCTGGTGGGGCCACCTGGCGGTCGCGGCTCCCGATGACGAGGGCGCCCTGCTCAAGGCCTGCGCCGCGCTGGAGCTGCTGCACGCCAGCGCGCTGGTGCACGACGACGTGATGGACGCCTCCGACGTGCGTCGCGGACACCACGCCACCCACCGGGCCTTCGAGGCGCTGCACCGCACCCACGGCTGGCCGGGAGACCCGGAGCAGTACGGCGCAGCCGCCGCGATCCTCCTCGGCGACCTGCTCCTGTCATGGTCGGACGAGCTGTTGCGCACCTGCGGCCTGCCTGCGCAGCGGGTGCTCGACGCGCTCGGCTTCTACGACCTGACCCGCAGCGAGGTCGTCACCGGCCAGTTCCTCGACGTCTCGGCACAGGCCCGCGGTGCCAGCGACGTCGACACCGCGATGACGGTGGTGCGCTACAAGTCGGCGAAGTACTCCATCGAGCGCCCCCTGCACATCGGAGCCGCCCTTGCCGGGGCACCGGTCTCGCTGATCGAGCAGCTCAGCCGCTTCGGGTTGCCGCTGGGCGAGGCGTTCCAGCTTCGCGACGACCTGCTCGGCGTCTTCGGCGACCCCGCGACCACCGGCAAGCCGGCCGGTGGCGACCTCACGGAGGGCAAGCGGACCGTGCTGGTCGCCCTGGCACTGGACGCACTGCCACCCGAGGACGCCAAGGTGCTCGACAGCCGGCTCGGCACCCCGCTGGCCGCGGAGGAGGTCGCCCTGCTGCGCGGGCTCGTCGAGCAGTCCGGCGCCCGCGGTCAGGTCGAGCAGGTGATCGGGCAGCTGACCGAGCGAGCGCTGTCCGCGCTCGACGCCGCCGACGTCACCGACGAGGCGCGCGTGGTGCTGCGCGGCCTGGCGGCAGCAGCCACCCAACGCAGGGGTTGAGCCCTCAGGCGTCCAGGACGGGCACGTCGATCGCCGGGCCTTCGCCACGCAGCAGGGTGACGAACGGCCCCAGCTGCTGGTCCCGGGCGCGGCCGGCGAAGCAGTCCACGGCGATGTCGAAGGCGCGCCGGTCGCTGCGCGCCAGCGGTGCCCAGCAGTCCCAGAGCAGGACGGTGCCGTCGCCGTCGACGTCCCTGAGGCAGTCGGTGAGCGCATCGAAGTTCCGGCCGAAGTGGTCGGGAAAGGCGAGCGCCTCGGCGACCGTCCCCAGGAAGGCTGCCTTGTCCTGGTGGGTCAGCCCGTCGATGTAGGCGAACCGCCAGCCGGCGTGCTCGACGCTGTGCTGGACCTCGCCGGGCGGGAAGGCCGTGTGCCACTGGAAGACGCCCGGCCCCAGGTGCCCGGCGATGATCCCTGCCAGTCCACTCATCTGTCTGCTCCGTTCATCTGACGCCCTCGATCCTCCTGAACGACCCGTAGTGGTCGTCGGTGTAGTACAGCTCCCCCTGCTGGCCCACCACGATCCGTCGGGCGCCCCGGTCGGCCGAGCCGGGAGTGTCGACGGTGTACTCGTGGTAGTAGCCGCTGGGCTCCGAGGCCAGGTGGCCCTCCCGGTTCTCGAAGACGGCGCCGTCCTGGCTGTAGGGGAACGGCCCGCCCTGCCGGATCAGCTGGACGGTGTGCCGGGCCTCCGGCGGCAGCTGGGCATAACGGATGGCCCCGGTCGTGTGGCCGGTCGTGTGGCCGGTCGTGTGGCCGGTCGTGTGGCCGGTCGTGTGGCCGGCCGTGGCGCGGTCGTTGGGTGGGTGGTGCCTGCCGGAGCCGCCGCCGCCGGTGAGGAGGAACACGACGGCCAGCACCACGACGATGCCGACACCGATCGCGGTCTCGAAGGTGCGAGGCCGGGATGACGCCATCAGCGAGCCACCATCAGAACGCCATCGCCTGGGCCCGTCGCTTCACCTCGGTGCCTCGGTTCTCGCGCAGCGCGTCGATCGGCCGTCCGGGGATGCTGTCGTCCGCGGTGAAGAGCCAGGCCAGCGCCTCGCGGTCGTCGTACCCCCCGTCGTGCAGCACGGTGAGCACCCCCGGCACGCCCTTGACGATCTCGCCCCCCATCAGCAGCTCGGCCGGCACCCGCTGGCCCCCGCCGGCCACTGGGACCGCGGCCGCGAGCTGGTGGTCGCGGATCAGCTGGCGGACCTTGCTCGCGCTGACCCCCAGCGCCTCCCCGGCGGCCTTCCAGTCCAGCCAGTCGGCGATCAGTGAGCCGAGATCGGGCGCGTCGGTGTCCACGGCTCCATGCTGCCAGC
The DNA here is from genome assembly GCA_025980475.1 of Nocardioidaceae bacterium. Classification (GTDB taxonomy): domain Bacteria; phylum Actinomycetota; class Actinomycetes; order Propionibacteriales; family Nocardioidaceae; genus Marmoricola. The sequence continues at coordinate 6,587 of JAICXL010000009.1, forward strand.
AACGCTGGTCGACCAACACCGCGCTACCCGAATCGGGACCCGCCAGCACCTAGACTGAGCGCCGAGCCGGAGCCTTCCCCCTTCGGCGGCTGGAGGTCGACGTGGAGCGCACGGTTGCCGATCCGATGATCGGGCGCATCCTCGACGGCCGCTACCGGATCGGCCCGCGGATCGCGCGCGGCGGCATGGCCGTGGTCTACGAGGCGACCGACCTGCGCCTGGACCGCACCGTGGCGGTGAAGGTGATGCACGCCGGCCTCGCCGACGACGACGCGTTCGTCGCGCGTTTCGAGCGGGAGGCCCGGGCCGCGGCCCGGCTGGCCCACCAGAACGTGGTCGCCGTCTTCGACCAGGGCGAGGACCACGGGCCCGACGGGACCACGCTGTTCCTGGTGATGGAGTACGTGCCCGGGCTGACCCTGCGCGACCTGGTCCGCGCGGAGGCGCCGGTGGCGCCCTCCCGCGCGCTGGCGCTGGTCGAGCCGGTGCTCTCCGCGCTCGCTGCGGCCCACGGCGCCGGGATGATCCATCGCGACATCAAGCCCGAGAACGTCCTGCTCACCGAGGCCGGCCAGGTCAAGGTGGCCGACTTCGGGCTGGCCCGGGCGATCAACGCCGAGACCCAGCACACCGCGACCGGCGGGGTGCTGATCGGCACCGTTTCCTACCTCTCCCCCGAGCTCGTCGTGGACGGGCGTGCGGACGCCCGCGCCGACGTCTATGCCGTCGGGGTGCTGCTCTACGAGATGCTCACGGGGCGCAAGCCGCACCAGGCCGACAGCCCGATCCAGGTCGCCTACAAGCACGTTCACGAGGACGTTCCGCCGCCGTCGGCGATCGTGCCCGGAATCCCGGCCTACGTCGATGCGCTCGTCGCCCGGGCCACGGCCCGGGACATGTCCATGCGTCCGGCGGACGCCCGGGTCCTGCTGCACCAGGTGCGTCGTGTCCGGCACGCGCTCGACCACGGGGTGGTCGAGGACGACGAGCTGACCGACGACCTCGCGCCCACCGTGCTCCTCGGCCGCACCGACGAGCTCACCGGCCCGCTGCCGCGGCAGATCGTCGACCCGGGTGACCTCGGCTTCCAGGAGCAGGAACGCACCGCCACGCTCGGCGGCCCGGCCCGCCCGCGACCCGCGCGGCGGCCGGTGCCTTCCCGCACGCCCCGGTCGCGCCGCGGCCCGGTGCTGCTGGCGCTGCTGCTGCTCGCCGCGCTCGTTGTGGGCCTGGGCGGCTGGTGGTTCGGGGCCGGCCGCTACACCAGCACGCCCGCCGTCATCGAGATGAGCCAGGCGGCCGCCCGGGCCCGGGTCGTGCACGCCGGGCTGGGCTTCACCGTCACGAAGCGGTCCTACGACGAGACCGTCGCGAGGGGCCGGGTCATCTCCACCGACCCGGAGCCCGGGTCCCGGATCCTCAAGGACGGGACCGTCTCCGTCGTGGTGTCGCTGGGTCCGGAGCGGCACGCCGTACCCTCCCTCGCCGGTCACACCCTCGACCAGGCGCAGGCCCTGCTGCAACGTGCCCACCTCTCCTACGGGGACCGGATCGGCCGCTGGTCGGCGCAGGTGCCGAAGGGCACCGTGATCCGGAGCACGCCGAAGGCGGGGCAGATGCTGCACCGCGACGCGGCCGTCGACGTGGTGGTCAGCCGGGGACCCCGGCCGATCCCGATCCCGGACGTGTCCGGCGAGCGCGCCTCCCGAGCCCAGCACCGGCTGACGAGGCTCGGCTTCGTCGTCGACCGCCTCCGCCAGCACGACGACAGGGTGCCGCGCGGCGTGGTGATCTCCCAGACGCCGGACGGCGGCACCGGCATCAAGGGCGATCACGTGCAGCTGCTGGTCTCTCAGGGCCCGGTCATGGTGACGGTGCCCAAGGTGACCGGGATGGGCCTCGAGGCCGCACGGCAGACCCTGGCCGACGCCGGGCTGCGGGTGCGCGTCGAGAAGGCGGAGTTCTACGTCTCGCTGCAGTACGTCGTCAAGCAGGACCCGTCCGACGGGGGCCGGCTCGCCCGCGGCAGCGTGGTCACCCTCACGATCGTCTGAGGCCGCCGGGGTTGACGCAGCCCGTCACGTTTGTCACATTCATAGACACCAGTCACACCTTTCACAGGGTTGGCACCGTCGATGAAGGGGACACTCGTGGGCCTCGTCCGCCGCCTCACCGGCACCGTGCTCAGTACGGGCCTCTGCCTCGGAGTCGTCTCGACCGCCCTGGTCACGACCGCGGGAGAGGCGGCCGCCGTCGCCCCTCCGGGGCTCGCCACGGCCGGGCGCCCCTGGCCCGGACACCCGGGTCGCACCATCGTGATGCACACGGTGCGCCGCGGCGACACCGCGACCGGCCTGGCGGTGCGCTTCCACGCCTGGACCGACGAGCTGTTGGCCATCAACCACCTGCACCGCCGCTCGGTGCTCTTCGCCGGCGAGCGCGTGAAGATCCCGGTCGTGGTCGCCGCCGCTCGCAAGGCGCGCCACCGTGCGACCAACCACCAGGCCCACCCGAAGGTCCATCACGCGACGCATCAGGCGACCCACCACCGGACCCACCACCGGACCCTGCACGACCGGGGCTGGCGGCACTACCGGATGACGCGGGCGGAGGTCGCCCGCCGGATCGCCCTGGAGGCCCGCCGCCAGGGCGTCTCCCCGACGCTGGCGCAGGCGATCGGGTGGCAGGAGTCCGGCTGGTACCAGCCCGTCGTCTCCAGCGCCGGGGCCGTCGGCGTCATGCAGTTGTTGCCCAGCACCGGTCGCTGGATGGCGGGGTACGTCGGCCGGCCGCTGCACCTGCGCGACACCTGGGACAACGTCAAGGCCGGCGTGGTCCTGATCCACGTGCTGCAGCGCAACACGCGGACCACGCGCCGGGCGATCGGCGCCTACTACCAGGGCCTCGGCGGCGTGCAACAGCACGGCCTCTATCCCGAGACCAGGCGCTATGTCCGCAACGTCCGCGCCATCCAGCAACGGCTGGCCTCGGGGCGGACGCCCTGACGGACCTTTTGCGGTCGGTGCCTCCTAGGCTGTGCCGGTGCCGCCGTCCGCCCCCGTGGAATCCCACGACGCTGCCGGGGTCCGATGACCCGCACCCCCGAACGCCGGCTCCAGGCGCTGGCCGCGCTGGCCCTGCTCGCCGTCACCGCCACCTGGGGATCGACGTTCTTCCTCATCCACGACCTGCTGACCCGGCTCCCGGTCGTGGACTTCCTCGCCGTCCGGTTCGCGATCGCCGCCATGGCCATGGTCGCCCTGGCGCCCCGGGCCATCGGTCGGCTGTCGCCGACCAAGCGCAAGCACTCGCTCGTGCTGGGCGTCCTCTACGGGTCGGCGCAGATCCTGCAGACCGCCGGGCTCGCGCACACCCCCGCCAGCGTCTCGGGCTTCATCACCGGGATGTATGTCGTGTGCACGCCGCTCTTCGCGGCGGCGATCCTCAAGACCCGGATCGGCCCGCTGACCTGGGGTGCGGTCCTGCTCGCCCTTGCCGGGCTCGGGGTGCTGACCCTCAGCGGCTTCCACGTCGGGTACGGCGAGGCCCTCACCCTCGTTGCCGCGATGATCTATGCCCTGCACATCGTCGGGCTCGGGGCCTGGTCGACCGCGCGCGACGCGATCGGGATGTCGATCCTGCAGTGCATCGTGATCGCCGTGATCTGCGCCGTCGCGGCGGCTCCGGGGGGCATCGCGCTGCCCCACCGCGCGTCGGACTGGCTGTCGGTGGTCTACATGGCGCTGGTCGCCGGGGCCGCCGCGCTGCTCGTCCAGACCTGGGCGCAGGCCCACCTGCCCCCGACGCGCAGCGCGATCATCATGAGCATGGAGCCGGTCTTCGCGGCCCTGTTCGCGGTGCTCTTCGGCGGGGAGTCCGCGACCAGCCGGATGCTGCTGGGCGGCGGGATGGTGCTCGCGGCGATGCTCGTCGTGGAGCTCGCGCCGCGGCGCAAGGTCGAGTCGGAGGTGCCGCACATCGCGGTCTGATTGCCCTACGCTGGCCGCCATGAGCCAGCCCCCGAGCGCACCTCCTCCGCCGCCGGATTACGGCGGGTACGGCGGGTACGGCGGGTACGGCGGCCAGGGGCCCTACGGCCAGCCCTACCAACCCAGCGGGCAGACGTCGACGAAGGCGATCGTGTCGCTGGTGCTCGCCATCGTGTCGTTCTTCGTGTGCGGCCTGATCCTGTCGATCCCCGCGGTCTTCCTCGGCCGCAGCGCCCAACGGGAGATCGACGCGTCGGGTGGCCGCCTCGGCGGACGGGGCCTGGCCACGGCGGGCTTCATCCTCGGCATCGTGAACGTGGTGATCTCCGTGCTCGTGATCATCTTCGTGCTCGTCTTCGTGGTCGGCGCACGGGGCATCACCACCGGCCCGTGACCGCACGACCTAGGCCAGGACGCTGGCCAGCACCTTCGCGGCCTGCTCGGCGTCGGCACGACTGACGTCGAGATGGGTGACCAGCCGTAGCGCACGCGGGCCGACGGCGCTGACGACCACGTCGTGCTCACGCACCTGCGCGACCACGGCTGGTGCGTCGGGCACGTCGACGACCACGATGTTGCTGTGCACCCCGGCCGGGTCCACGCCGCAGGCCTCGGCCAGGAGGCGGGCGTTGTCGTGGTCCTCGGCGAGCCGCTCGACGTTGTGCTCGAGGGCGTAGAGGCCGGCCGCAGCGAGGATGCCGACCTGGCGCATGCCGCCGCCCATCCGCTTGCGCCGCACCCGCGCCTCGGCGATCGCACCGGCGGTGCCGAGCACCAGCGAGCCGACCGGCGCGCCGAGCCCCTTGGAGAGGCAGACGGCCAGCGCGTCCGCGACGGCGCCGTAGGTTGACAACGCCGTGCCGGTCGCGACGTGGGCGTTCCAGATCCGCGCGCCGTCGAGGTGCACGCCGATGCCACGCTCGTCGGCGAAGGCCCGTAGCGCCTGCAGCTGCGACAGCGGGGTCACCTCGCCGCCGCGGAAGTTGTGGGTGTTCTCCACCGACACCGCCCGGGTCGGCACGAAGAACGGCCCCATGTCCGGGGCGAAGATCGCCTCGACGGCCGCCAGGTCCAGCGGCCGGCCGACCCAGGTCCGGGTGGTGATGCCGGTCACCGCCCCGTGGGCCCCGAGCTCGGCGCGCACGATGTGGGCGCTGGCCTCGCAGAGCACCTCCTGGCCCGGACCGACCAGCGACCCGACGGCGAGCACGTTGGCCATCGACCCGGTCGGCGTGAAGAGGGCCGCCTCCTTGCCGAACAACCCGGCGACGGTCTCCTCGAGGTGGCGCACGGTCGGGTCCTCGCCGTACACGTCGTCGCCGACCTCGGCGTCGGCCATCGCTCGGCGCATGCCGGCGGACGGCCGAGTGACGGTGTCGGAGCGGAGGTCGATCACGCTCATGCCTTGCGCAGCATCTCGGCGACGAGGAAGGCGAGCTCGAGCGACTGCACGCGGTTGAGCCGCGGGTCGCAGACCGACTCGTAGCGCTCGCCCAGCCCGGCCTCGACCAGCTGCTCGCCCCCGCCGACGCACTCCGTGACGTCGTCGCCGGTGAGCTCCACGTGGATGCCGCCGGGCCAGGTGCCCAGGGACCGGTGGACGTCGAAGAAGCCCTGGACCTCCGCGATGACGTCGTCGAAGCGGCGGGTCTTGTAGCCCGACGACGCCTCGAACGTGTTGCCGTGCATCGGGTCGCACACCCAGGCGACATTGACCCCCGCCGCGGTGACCTTCTCGACGAGGTCGGGCAGGCCGTCGCGGATCCGGGCTGCGCCGAAGCGGGTGATGAAGGTGAGCCGACCAGGCTCGTTGTCGGGGTTGAGCCGGGCCGCCAGCGCCAGCGCGTCGTCGGGCGTCGTGGCCGGACCGAGCTTGACGCCGATCGGGTTCTCGATGTGCCGGACCAGCTCGACGTGGGCGCCGTCGAGCTGGCGGGTCCGCTCCCCGATCCAGACGAAGTGCGCGGAGACGTCGTAGGGCAGGCCCGTCCGCGAGTCGGTGCGGGTCATCGCGTGCTCGTACTCCAGCACCAGCGCCTCGTGGCTGGAGTGGAAGTCGACCCGGTGGAACTCGTCGGGATCGGCGCCGATCGCCTGCATGAACGTCAGCGCCCGGTCGATCTCGTGGGCGACGGTCTCGTAGCGGCGGCCGACCACGGAGTGCTTGACGAAGTCGGTGTTCCAGGTGTGCACCTGGCGCAGGTCGGCGTAGCCGCCGGTCACGAACGCTCTCACGAGGTTCAGCGTCGCGGCCGAGGAGTGGTAGACCTCGACGAGCCGCCGGGGGTCGGGCAGCCGCGACTCCGCGGTGAAGTCGAAGCCGTTGACCGCGTCGCCGCGGTAGGCCGGCAGGGTCACGCCGTCGCGGGTCTCCTCGTCCGACGAGCGGGGCTTGGCGTACTGCCCCGCGAGCCGGCCGAGCTTGACCACGGGCACCGACGCCGCATAGGTCAGCACCACCGCCATCTGGAGCAGCACCCGCAGCTTGTTGCGGACGTTGTCGGCGGTCGCGCCGGCGAAGGTCTCCGCACAGTCCCCGCCCTGCAGCAGGAACGCCTCGCCCCGGCTGACCGCGGCCAGCTTGGTCTTCAGCTCGTCGCACTCGCCGGCGAAGACCAGCGGCGGGCAGGTGCGCAGCCGCGCGACCGCGGCCTCGACGGCGGCCGGGTCGGGGTAGGCCGGCTGCTGCGCCGCGCCGAGTGCATGCAGCGCCGCCAGGTCGGGGATGGGCGAATTCACCGGGCCAGCCTACGACCGGCGGGGAATGCGACTCGCGGGAGCGCCGTTGTCCGGACATGGCGACGATCCGCGCGCAGGTCGTGGTAGCCACCGACTTCGGTGGCCCGGAGGTCCTCTCGGTGGTCGACCAGCGGGTAGCCGAACCGGGAGCCGGCGAGGTGCGGGTCGCCGTCCGCGCCGCCGGGGTGAACCGGTTCGACGTCAAGGTCTACAGCGGCGCGTTCGGGACCGACCGCTCGCAGCTGCCCCGTCGGCTCGGCTCCGAGGCCGCCGGCGTGGTCTCCGCCGTCGGGCCGGGAGCCCGCGTCGCCGTCGGCGACGAGGTGATCCTCTTCCCGGCTTCCGGCGCCTACGCCTCCGAGCTGCTCGCGCCCGCCGACGCGGTCGTGGCCAAGCCGGCCGGGCTCGGCTGGCACGAGGCTGCCGGGCTGCTGCTGACGGGAGGTACGGCGGCCCACACCCTGGCCGCCACCTCCGTCGGGGCCGGCGACACCGTGCTCGTGCACGGCGGGTCCGGCGGGGTCGGCCTGATGGCGGTCCAGCTGGCGCGTCTCCGCGGGGCCCGGGTGGTCGCCACCGCGAGCAAGCGCAACCACGAGCTGCTGCGGTCACTCGGTGCCGAGCCGGTCGTCTACGGTGACGGCCTGGCCGAGCGCGTCCGTGCCCTCGCTCCGGACGGTGTCGACGCCGCGATCGACACCGTCGGCAACGACGAGGCCATGGACGTCTCGCTCGAGCTCGTCGCGGACCGGTCCCGGATCGCCACGATCGCCAACTTCGACCGCGCGCCCCGCGAGCGCGTGCTGCTGCTGGGCAACGGCCCCGGCGCGGTCCCCGGCGAGGAGATCCGCCGCGCCGCCCGTCCCGAGCTGGCCCGGCTGGCCGCCGCGGGCGAGCTGCGCGTGGTCATCGCGGGCATGTTCCCGTTCGACCGCGCGGCCGAGGCGCACCGTCAGGTCGCCGCCGGGCACACCACCGGCAAGGTCATCCTGGTCCCCTGATGTCCCGGGATGGCTCGTGCGGGCCCGGCACCACCTCCAGCCGGTCGAGCAGCAGCAGCACCGCCTCGGCGAAGGGGTTGTCCTGTGTCTGCGCGCGGACCCGTGACCAGTCCACCTGCTCGCGGAGCGCGCGGCAGGCCGGCAGCACCTGGGCGAGGTCGCAGTAGCGCTCGCTGAGCACCGAGAGCTTCTGGATGACCAGGTCGGTCGCGGCCAGCACGGGCATCTTCACCGAGAGCACCTCGACCTCGGTCGCATCCTCGAGGACCGGCTCCTGCACGGGCGAGCCCGCAGCACGGAAGAGCACGTCGACCATCGCGCCGTCGGTGAACACCTTGAACAGCCAGTCCTCGGGCGGCTGCTCCACGTCGAGGCCCTGCTCACGCAGCAGGTCGGCAGCCTTGCCGGCGTCGCTCTCGGCGACCAGGAAGTCGACGTCGTGCTCGGGCTCCGGGCCACCCCGGGCCCAGACCGCGTAGCCGCCGGCGAGCGCGAAGGCGATGCCGGTCTCCTTCAGCGCGACCGCGACGCGCTTGAGCGCTTCGCGCAGGTCGCTCTGGGTGGTCCGGGGCTCGTGCACCATGCCGCGGCCGGTACCCGACGGTCCGCCGGTGAATGCCGAGGCGCCGGACGGGAACCGGGGGGCCGATGCGGATCGCCACCTTCAACATCCTCAACGGGCGCACGCTGTCCGACGACCAGGTCGACCCCGCCCGGCTCGCGGATGCGGTGAAGGGGCTGGACGCCGACGTGCTGGCCCTGCAGGAGGTGGACCGCAACCAACCGCGGTCGGAGTACGCCGACCTCACCGCGATCGCGGCGGAGGCGATGGGCGCGGTCGAGCACCGCTTCGTGGCGGCGCTGTCCGGCTCCCCCGGGGCGACCTGGATGGCCGCGACCGGGGACGAGCAGCCCGACGCGGCTGCCTACGGGATCGCACTCCTGAGCCGGCACCCGGTCTCGTCGTGGCAGGTGGTCCGGCTGCCGGCCGTGCCGGTGCGGGTGCCGATGCGCTTCCGTGGCAGGAGACGTCCGATCCTGGTGCGCGACGAGCCGCGGGTTGCGGTGGCCGCCGACATCGAGATGCCCCGCGGTCCGCTGACAGTGGTGTGCACGCACCTGTCGTTCCTGCCGTACTGGAACGGTCACCAGCTGCGTGGCCTGGTGCGGGCCCTGGCGAGCCACCGGCGCCCCCTGGTGCTGGCCGGCGACCTCAACATGGGCCCGGCGCGCGCCGCCGACATCACCGGCCTGCGCCAGCTCGCCTCGGCCCTGACGTTCCCCGCCGACCGGCCCCGCGAGCAGATCGACCACGTCCTGGCCGACGGCCCGGTCGAGGCGGAGTCGTCGTACGCCGTCCAGCTGCCGCTGTCGGACCACCAGGCCCTGGTCGTCGACCTGGCCTGACCGCAGTCCTCAGTTGCCGAAGAAGACCGCCGCCTCGGCGTACTCCCCCGGGTCCACCAGCTTCAGCTCCCCGGTGCCGTCGATGAGCGGCACCCGCTCGATCCGCGTGCCGCGCAGCGCCATCATCTTCCCGAAGTCGCCGTCCGCGACCGCCGCGATCGCGTGCAGGCCGAAACGGGTCGCGAGCCAGCGGTCGAACGCCGTCGGGGTGCCGCCGCGCTGCACGTGCCCGAGGACGACGGCACGGGCCTCCTTGCCGGTGCGCTGCTCGATCTCCCCGGCGAGCCGGTCACCGATGCCGCCGAGGCGGACGTGCCCGAAGGCGTCCTTCTGCCCGGTCAGCAGGCTCATCCCGCCACCCTCGACCGGCACCGCGCCCTCGGAGACGACCACGATCGGGGCGTACTGCTTCTTGAACCGGTTCTCGACGTACTCGCAGACCTTGTCGATGTCGAAGGGCTGCTCGGGGATCAGCACGACGTTGGCGCCGCCTGCGATGCCCGCGTGCAGGGCGATCCACCCGGCGTGCCGGCCCATCACCTCCACGACGAGGACCCGGTGGTGTGACTCCGCGGTGGTGTGCAGCCGGTCGATCGCCTCCATCGCGATGTTGACCGCGGTGTCGAAGCCGAAGGTGAAGTCGGTGGCCGAGAGGTCGTTGTCGATGGTCTTCGGCACGCCGACCACGTTGACGCCGAGGTCGTGCAGCCTCGTCGCGACGCCGAGGGTGTCCTCGCCGCCGATCGCGACCAGCGCGTCCACGCCGAGCTGGGCAAGGTTGGCCTTGATCCGCTCGACACCGCCCTCCTCCTGGAAGGGGTTGGTGCGCGAGGAGCCCAGGATGGTGCCCCCACGCGGGAGGATGCCGCGGACCTCGGCGACCCCGAGCTCACTGGTCGTGCCCTCGAGCGGGCCCCGCCAGCCGTCCCGGAAGCCGACGAACTCGAAGTCGTAGCCCTGCACGCCCCGGCGGACCACCGCCCGGATCACCGCGTTGAGGCCCGGGCAGTCCCCGCCTCCGGTGAGCACGCCGACGCGCATGTGTCGTCCTCCTGGTTGGAACGTTCAAGCCGAGTGACCACCCTAGCGAGCGGGACGGAGCCGTCAATCAGCCGACGGGCTCCTCGGCCACCGCCGCGTTGGTCACCGGCCGCGCCGCCAGCGGGAGCGACCGGTGCATCGGCACGCAGCAGGCCGCGCCGAGCACCGCGATGCCGGACAGCACCAGCCAGGCCGGTGCCGGACCCCGGTCGAGCAGCCAGGCGAAGAGCACCGGCGCCACCGTGGATGCTGCGTTCCAGGAGAACTGGTAGGTCGCCATGAAGCGGCCGCGCAGGTGCACCGGTGCGGACTCTGCGGCCAGCGTGGAGAGCACCGGCCCCCCGGTCATCTCACCCAGCGTGTAGACCGCCGCGGCGACGAGGACGACCCCGATCGCAGCCGCTGCGACCAGGTGGCCGGCTGCGAGCAGCAGCAGGAAGGAAGCCACCGTGAACCCCACCGCGAGCACGACGAGCCGCGACCGGGTGTGGCCGGTCATCGCCTGCACCACCAGGCCCTGGCCCACGCCGATCATCACGGTGTTGACCACGAACACCGAGCCGGAGACCCAGCCGGGCAGGCCGAGCATCTTCACGACGTAGACGGGCATCGCCACGTTGAGTGCCATCCCGGTCATCGCGTAGCCGAAGTTCGAGCCGATCAGCCAGCGGTAGCCGCGGTCGCGCAGCACCACTCCCCAGCCGCCCGGCGCGACTCCGGCCCCGCGCCGCGTCTCGTGCCCGACCACACCGGCCATCAGCACGAACGACAGCACGAACGACACCGCGTTGAGCACCACCACCCCCTGGTACGACGCCGCCGTCCCGACCGTGATCGCCGCCCCGGCGAGGAGCCCGCCGATCGCGAAGCCGGAGTTGCGCAGCGCCCCGAGGAAGCCGAACCACCGCTCCCGCTCCCCCGGGGCGCTGATCGCGGCGACCATCGGCGCGTAGGACCCCCAGAAGGCAGTCCGACCGGCCGCGGCGACCGCGACGACGAGCACCACCACCGGCAGCGAGTGCGCGAACGGATAGACCGCGAAGCCCGCCGCCTGGAGCAGGTTGCCCAGCTGCAGCACGCGCTTGGCGCCGTACCTGTCGACCACCCCGCCGACCAGCAGCGTCAGCGGCAGGGTCAGCAGCGAGGCGATCGACATCGCCAGGCCGACCTGCACCAGCGTCAGCGGCGTCACGGCGAGGAAGTAGAGCATCGACACGGGCATCCACACGCCGCTGCCGATCGCGTCGATGCCGATGGCGGTGACGAAGCGGCGATGCGCGCCGATGGGCGGGAACCCGAGCGTGCTCAGCACCACCCGATGCTGTCACAGGGGACCGGGCGCAGCAGCCGAATATCCCGCCGCGCGCCGCCTCCCCGGGATGAACCGGCGCCGCTTCGGGCACGGGGCCACATGAAGAAGGTCCTCGAGCTGATCGTCTGTTTCTTCCACCCGGTGGCAGTGGTGCTCGGCTGGGTCAACCTCGCCGGCAGGCAGGACCTGACCGGCGGTGCGAAGGTCGCCTGGGCGATCTTGCTGATCATCCCGATCGTCCCGTTCCTCTACGTCCTCATCGGCGGCGACCTGTGGTGACCAGCTAGCCGCGTCGTTACCTTGAGCCCATGACGTTCTCGATCGTGGGCCGTGCGACCGACGGGCCCGAGCCCGTCTGGGGCGTGGCGGTGGCCTCGAAGTTCCTCGCCGTGGGCAGCGTGGTCCCGGCCGCCGTCGCCGGTGTCGGCGCCCTGGCCACCCAGGCCGACGCCAACGTGGCGTGGAAGGGCATCGGGCTCTCGCTCCTCGACGAGGGCGCCACGGCCTCGGTCGCGCTGCAGCGGATGATCGAGGAGGACGACAAGCGCGAGCACCGCCAGCTCGGCATCGTCGACGCCGAGGGCGGCGCGGCGAGCCACACCGGCCACGACTGCTTCGAGTGGGCCGGCGGCGTCGCCGAGCAGCGCGACGGGGAGGGGGTCGCGATCCAGGGCAACATCCTCGCCGGGCCGCAGGTCGTGGAGGAGATGAAGCGCTCCTGGGACGCCTCGGCCGGGCAGCCCCTCGCCCGCCGGCTGCTCACCGCGCTGGCCGCCGGGGACCTCGCCGGCGGCGACCGGCGGGGGCGGCAGTCCGCGGCCCTGCTGGTGGTCCGGGAGGGGGCTGGGTACGGCGGCCTCGACGACGTCGCCGTCGACCTCCGGGTGGACGACCACCCCCAGCCGATCGAGGAGCTGGCCCGCCTGCTCGACCTCAACGACCTCTACCTGACCGCGTCGACCGAGCAGGAACAGGTCGAGGTCACCGAAGGGCTGCGTGCCGAGCTCGAGGCGTTCGCCCGTGCGCAGGGCCACCCGGACTTCAACGCCTGGGTCGGCGCGGAGAACTACGAGATGCGGGTCGCCGACGACGGCAGCTGGGTCGACCAGCGCGTTCTCGCGATCGTCCGGGCGGCCAGACCTGACGACACGACCTGACGGGTTGCAGAGATCAACCACAGCCGACGACGAGTTCCCCCTACGATCGGCGCACCATTTGCACCTTTCTGAGGGGACCCTAGTGAAGCCCAACCGCACGATCTGCTTCGCCATGGGCGCGATCACCGCGCTCGTGCTCGGCTCCGGCACCGCCTACGCGGCCACCGGTGGCAAGTTCATCATCGGCAAGGCCAACTCCGAGACCAGCACCACCACCTTGAGCAACTCGCGCGGCACCGCGCTGGCCCTCAACTCGAAGGCCGGCACCCCGCCGCTGAAGGTCAACCGGACGACGAAGGTGCCGAACCTCAACGCCGACCGGCTTGACGGCAAGGACAGCACCGCCTTCGCGCTGTCCTCGGCGACGCTGGGCACCGTCACGGGAGTCGGCTCGCCCACGGACTTCGACGACGACGGGACGGACGACGCCATCGTGGCCACGGCGCAGTGCCCAGCCGGCAGCCAGCTCACGGGCGGGGGCGCCGAGGACGGGACCAGCGACGGCTACGTCGCAGGCAGCGAGCCGTTGGACAACCGCACCTGGGCCGTGGTGGTCTTCAGCAGCGACCTCTCGGCGGGCAACGCCGCCAAGGTGACGGCCTTCGCCCGGTGCTGGGATCCGCAGGGCCGCGTCGCCGCCGATCTCGCGACCACCCAGCAGAGCGGCCCGACCGCTCTCCAGCTGCGAACGCTGGATCAGCTGTCGCGTTGACACGCTCGACCGGGGGTGGTGCCTGCGGGACGGCCACCTCCGGTCGCGCCGGCGGCCTGACCGGCGAACTGACAGGATGCGACTCATGAGCATCCTCGCCATCGACGCGGGCACGACCGGGGTGACCGCCCTGGTCGTCGGCCGGGCCGGCACGATCGCCGCGCGGGGCTACCAGGAGTTCGCCCAGCACTTCCCGAGGCCCGGCTGGGTCGAGCACGCCCCTGAGGAGATCTGGCAGGCAACGCTCGAGGCCACCCGCGACTGCCTGAAGCAATGGGGCGGTGACCACGGCGACCTGCGCGGGGTCGGGATCACCAACCAGCGCGAGACCGTGCTGCTGTGGGACCGCGAGACGCTCGGGTCACCGCGCAGGGCGATCGTGTGGCAGGACCGTCGTACCGCCGACATCTGCGAGCGGATGGCCGCCGACGGCCACGAGGGGCGGATCACCGAGCTCACCGGGCTCCGACTGGACCCGTATTTCTCCGGCACCAAGCTGGCCTGGCTCGCCGAGCACGAACCGCACACGTGGGCGCAGGTCGACGCCGGGCGGTACGCCATCGGCACCGTCGACTCCTACCTGGTCGCGCGGATGACACGCGGCACCTGGCACGTCACCGACGTGTCCAACGCGTGTCGCACCCTCCTCTTCGACCTCGAGGCCGGTGACTGGTCCGACGAGCTGTGCGACCTCTTCGGCGTGCCCCGCGAAGCGCTGCCGAGGCTGGTGCCGAACTGGGGTGAGCTGGCAACGACCGACCCGCGGACCTTCCTCGACCTGGAGCTTCCGGTCGCGGGCATCGCCGGCGACCAGCAGTCGGCGCTGTTCGGACAGACCTGCTTCGCCGAGGGCGAGTCGAAGTGCACCTACGGCACCGGTTCCTTCATCCTGACCAACACCGGCAGCGCCGTGCAGCGCTCGGAGGCCGGCCTGCTGTCCACGGCTGCCTGGCGCTCCCCGGACGGCACCGACACCTACGCGCTCGAGGGCGCGATCTTCGTGACCGGCGCGGCCGTGCAGTGGCTGCGCGACGGCCTCCAGATCGTGGGCTCCGCGGCCGAGACCGAGGCCGTCGCACGCACCGTGGACTCCACCGACGGCGTGGTCTTCGTGCCCGCGCTGACCGGTCTCGGCGCCCCGCACTGGGACTCGCGAGCCCGCGGCACGATCCTCGGCATCACCCGGGGGACGACGCGCGCGCATCTGGTGCGGGCGACGCTCGAGGCGATCACCTACGAGGTCCGCGACGTCGTCGACACCCTCGCGGGCGATGCCGCGCTGACCACCCTGCGTGTCGACGGCGGCGCCTCGGCCAACGACCTGCTCTGCCAGCTCCAGGCCGACCTGCTGGACGTCACCGTCGAGCGGCCACGCATCGTGGACACCACCGCCCTCGGCGCCGCGTTCATGGCGGGGCTCGGCACTGGTGTCTGGTCGTCGACCGACGAGCTGCGCGAGACCTGGCAGCTCGACCGGCGCTTCGAGGCCGATCCCGCGGCCAGGGAACGCGTCGCGGACGGCTACGCCCTGTGGCAGAAGGCCGTCGAGCGCAGCAAGGGCTGGACCTAGCCTGGACCTGCGCCTGGGCCCCACCACCTCGGGGCAGGCCGGTGGCCCGGGCGGTGGCCGGCTTGGTGCCGGTCGCCCGGGTCAGGCAGTCAGAGGGGCCGGGGTTCGTCGGGCAGCTGGTAGGTGCCGTGTCCTGGGACGACGAGGAAGCGGGTGCCTCCCGGGTCGGTCCACTCATAGGTGCCGTCGCGTCGGCGTCGGTAGCGCCAGCGGGTGAAGGTCTTGCACCGGTGGTGCCGCCGGCACAACGCCGCCAGGTTCTCCGGACTGGTCTGGCCGGGTGGGCCGCCCTCGTCCAGGGGGACGTAGGGGTCGATGTGGTCCAGGTCGCAAGCCCGCGCACGAGTTCCGCAGAACGGGAACACGCAATGGCTGTCGCGGTTGATGACCAGCTCCCGCATCCACTCCGGCGGATCATGGGCGTCGACGGCGTCGGTGCGGTTGAGGTCCCAGACCGGGCGGATGGTGGCGTTGGTCTCCCCGAGCCACTCCCGGATGGTGGCCAGCAGCACCGGGCCGTGGCGCTCCACCCACCCCACACCGGGCTCGCCGGTGTCGATCGGGGGCCCGTCGAGGTCGACCCGGCGGCTGGCGAACACTGCGGTGGCCAGGTCGGCCAGGGAGGCGTGGATGAACAGGGTCGTGGAGGCCGCCTTGCGCACCGGCACCACCGAGCGGGAACCCGTCCCGGCGGGGATCCGCTTGGCTTCCTCGGTCTCGCAGTCGTCGAGGTCGAGCTCACCGGAGAGCAGCTGGTCGGCGATCAGGCCCAGGGCCTTGGAGCGGCGCACGTCCAACGAAGAGGTGTCACCGTGTCGGGCCAGCTCGGCGGCCTGGGCCGCGACCAGGGCATCGAACTTGACCGCGTCGGTGGTCGAGAGCCGCCCGTAGAGGTCGGCCACCGCCCCCGAGCGGCCGGGATCGGTGTCGCTGGGCAGGTGCAGGTCGAGCTTGCGGGAATCCTTCGCCTGGTCTTCGGCGTCCCGGGTCTCCTGCGGGCACCACTTCGCGATCGCGTAGGAGAGCTGCCGCAAGATCGTCGAGAACGCGCATCGCCCGGCCAGGGCCCCGGTGGTCTCATCGACCCACAGGGCGCCCTCCAGGGGCAGGTTGGCACACTCGACCGCGACCTTGCGCGCCACCCACGCCGGGCAGTCCAGGTCCTGCACGCGCGCCCACAGGATCGGGTGGCGGTGGGCCAGGTTCAGCCCATCGGCGACCAGCGACATCGCCGAGAAGCTCGACACACCCAGCCTGGTGGCGAGCTGGTCGACCGCGAACTCGGCCACCGGCGGGGTGCCCGGCCCACCGAGGAGGTCGACGAAGTCCTCCCCCCGCCCACCCACCGGCCCGAAGCGCGCCTGCGGCTCCCAGGAGGCACAATCACCCTCCCCACCCGGATGGGCGTGCGCCCACACCACAGCAGCCGCCAGCTTCTCCGCCGCACACCGCTGCTCACCGCGAGCCGCCGCGACGACCGCGTCCAACACCGCCGGGCCACGCCCGAACCGGGCCTCCGACCCAACGCCGAAACCCGCGGTCTCGATGTCGGGATAGTCGGTGGTTTCCATGCATCCATGATGCCACCGACCACCGACAGAATCGAGCACATAAACGAATCTGTGGCCTTGACCACAGCCGAGCGCCTGTCGAGGACCGCAGACGACCCGGCACTTGGTGGGCCGGCAGCTACTTCAGCTTCTCCAGCGCTCGTACGGCGCGCTCATGGCCGGCCTCGGCCTCGGCGAGGCGGCCGGCCGCCTCGTCGCGGGCCGCGACCGCCTCGTCGATGTCCTCCTCGACCCGGTCGGCGTCGCCCTCGAGCTCAGCCAGGCGGCGGCGGAGCTCGTCGATCTCCTCGTGCACCTGCAACCTGCGCGCCTCGAGGTCGGCCACGGCCCGGGCAGCCTCGTCGACCTCGGCCTGCGCGTGCCCGACCCGGGCCGCCGCGTCGTCGAGGGTCTCCTGCGCGCGCGCCCGCTTGAGCTCGTCGTCCTCGGGCACCAACCTGAGCTCGGTCGGGGGCCGGTCCAGTGGTGTCGCCCGGCTCCCGACGGCCGCCGGGATCGCCACCACTGACGCGACGTCGACATCGGAGACGCCAGTGGAGGTGAACGCCTTCACCAGCACGCCGGAACGCACCACGTCGGCGGCCACCGGGTCGAGCATGGCGGCGTTGAGCACCCCTTCGACCTGGTCGACCACCGCCGGGGTGAGGCGGGCGCCGCCCTCCCGGGCCAGCGCCCGGGCCGCGGAGGCCAGCGCCGCGGTCAGCTGGCGTCGCTGGCGGGTCAGCGTGCGCAGCTCCTCGCCCTGCATCGACTCGGCTGCCTCCCGCAGCGATGCGCCGAGCGACAGCACCTGATCGATCTGGCGCGGTTCACGGCGGACGAGCAGGTTCACCGCCCAGGCCGCGGTGGACGGCTTGCGCAGGGCCTTGACCTGCCGCGACAGCTCCCGATCCGCGATCTCCTTCGCGGCCGCGTTGCGCGCCTCGGTGAACGCCTCCACCGGCACCGCGTAGAGCCGGTCGGCGACCTCGACCAGCGGCTCCGGCGCACTCATCGAGCGAGCTCAGCGAGCAGGCCCTTCAGGGCCTCGGCACAGGCCTGCTCCCGGATCTCACTTCGGTCGCCGGAGAGCGCCAGCATCGCCGAGCGCACGCCCAACGGGCCGGCGATGCCGACGAAGACGGTGCCCACGGGCTTGCCCTCCTGGCGGGCCGGCCCGGCGACCCCCGTCGTCGACAGCGCCCAGTCGGCGCCGAGCAGCCGACGCACCCCGGCAGCCATCGCCTCGGCGCACTCGCCGGAGACCACCCAGTGGGATGCGACGACGTGGTCCGGCACCCCGAGGACGCGCTGCTTCACCTCGGTGGCGTAGGAGACAACGCCGCCGAGCACAGTGTCCGACGCTCCCGGCGCTGCGGTGAGGATCGCGGCGAGGTCGCCGCCGGTCAGCGACTCGGCGACCGCGATGGTCAGGCCACGGCGCAGCAGCTCGGCGTGCACCTGGGCGGCGAAGTCGACACCATCCACGGACTGAACGTTAGTCTCACGGGCATGGCACTCCCCATCGAGGACTACGCACTGCTCGCCGACGGGCACACCGCCGCACTCGTGGGCAAAGACGGCTCGATCGACTGGCTCTGCCTTCCCCGCTTCGACTCCGCGGCGTGCTTCGCGGCGTTGCTGGGCGACGAGACGAACGGTCGCTGGCTGATCGGACCGGCGGACGACGCCGAGGTGAGCCGCCGCTACATCGGCGACACCACCGTGCTGGAGACGACCTACACCACCGCGACCGGCACCGTGGTGGTCACCGACTTCATGCCGATCAACGACGGCCGCTTCGACCTCGTGCGTCGGGTGCAGTGCAAGGCCGGGACGGTCCGGATGCGCCATGTCTGGCGCGTCCGGCTGGACTACGGCGACGTCCGGCCGTGGGTGAACCGCGAGCACCACCACGGCCAGGAGGTGATCCTGGCCACCGCCGGTCCGGACCGGCTGGTCCTGCACGGCACCAGGCTCCCGGAGGCGCACGACGGCGAGCACGTCGACGACTTCGAGATCAAGAACGGAGAGAACCACGAGTTCGCCACGATCTGGATCCCGTCGCACCGCAAGGTGCCCAAGCCGCTGGACTTCGCGGAGCGGCTGGCCGAGACACTGGATCGCCAGCAGGCCTGGGCCGACGCGTGCCACTACGGCGGACCCTGGCATGACGTGGTGATCCGGTCGCTGGTCACCCTCCGGCTTCTCACCGACACCGAGACGGGGGGCATCGTCGCCGCCCCGACGACCTCGCTGCCCGAGGACTTCGGGGGGGAGCGCAACTGGGACTACCGCTACTGCTGGCTGCGCGACGCCTCCCTGACCCTGCAGGCGCTGCTGCTCGCCGACCGCTCCGACGAGGCCAGGCTGTGGCGCGGCTGGCTGCTGCGGGCGATCGCCGGGGACCCGGAGGACATGCAGATCATGTACACCATCGACGGCGGCCGGCACCTGCCGGAGCAGCAGCTCGACCACCTGTCGGGCTACGCCGGCTCCCGGCCGGTGCGGATCGGCAACGGCGCCGTCGACCAGCGACAGACCGACGTGCTGGGCGAGGTGATGTGCGCCCTCGCCGACGCCCGCGACGAAGGCCTGCAGGAGAGCCCCGACAGCTGGTCGCTGCAACGCACGCTGATCAACAACCTCGCCGACAACTGGGACCAGCCCGACAACGGCCTGTGGGAGATCCGCGGGCCGTTGCGGCACTTCACGCACAGCCGGGTGATGGTGTGGGCGGCCTTCGACCGGGCGGTGCAGGCCGTCGAGCAGCACGGCCTCGAGGGACCCGTCGAGCGTTGGCGGGCCTTGCGCGACAAGGTCCGGGACGAGGTGCTCGCCAAGGGCTTCCGGCAGGACCTCAACACCTTCACCCAGCACTACGACACCGACCAGGTCGACGCCTCGCTGCTGGTGCTGCCGCTGGTCGGCTTCATCGACGGCGACGATCCCCGGATGCTGGGCACCATCGAGGCCGTCGAGAAGGGGCTGATGCGCGACGGGCTCCTCCTGCGCTACCGCACCGACTCCGGCGTCGACGGGTTGAAGGGCGACGAGAACCCCTTCCTGGCCTGCTCGTTCTGGCTGGTCTCGGCCTACGCCCTGGCCGGCCGGCGCGAGGACGCCGAGCGGCTGATGGACAAGCTGGTCGGGCTGTGCAACGACGTCGGCCTCCTCAGCGAGGAGTACGACATGGCCAACCAGCGGATGGTCGGCAACTTCCCGCAAGCGTTCTCCCACCTCGCGCTCGTCCGGGCGGCGGAAGTGCTCTCCCGCGACTCGCTGAGATGACGGCGTACGACGCGCTCACCCTGCCTGTCGCCGGCGGTGGCCTGCACGTGGGTCGCTGGACGGTCGCTCCCGGTGCACCCACCGTCCTCGCGGTCCACGGCGTCACCGCCAACCACCGGTGCTGGATCGCCCTGGCCCGCGCCGGCGCGGTCAACGTCGTGGCGCCGGACCTCCGCGGTCGCGGACGCAGCAGCACCCTGCCCGGTCCGGCCGGGATGGCGACGCACGCTGCCGACCTGCTCGCCGTCATCGACCACCTCGGCCTCGACCGGATCGTGCTGGCGGGGCACTCCATGGGCGGCTTCGTCGTCGCGGCCCTCGCCGCGGCCCATCCCGAGCGGGTCGCCGGTGTGCTGCTCGTCGACGGGGGCCTGCCGCTGCCGGCCCCACCGCCGGGGGTGACCGCCGACCAGGCGATCGCGGCGACCATCGGGCCGGCTGCGGACCGGCTGCGGATGACGTTCGCGGGCCCGGATGCCTACCTGCGCTTCTGGCGCGACCATCCCGCCCTGCGCGACACCTGGTCCCCGGATGTGGAGGACTATCTCCTCCACGACCTCGTCGGGGAGCCACCGGAGTGCCGCTCGAGCGTCTCTCTCGAGGCGGTCCGCGACGACTCGGGCGACCTGCTCGACACCGACGCCGTGCGGGCGCGCGCGCGATCACTGCCCCCGGGCACCGTGTTCCTGCGCGCGCCGGCCGGGCTGATGGCCGAACCCGGGGGCCTCTATCCCCCGGACCTCATCAGTCGGCACGCGCAGGACTTCCCGACGGTGGACATCCGCGACGTCGATGACGTCAACCACTACACGATCGTGATGTCGGACCGCGGCGCAGCAGCTCTCACCGGAGCGCTGACGGACCTCACGCGCGGCTGACGGGGCGCGTCTGCCGCCAGGCGTCCCGGGCGAACTCCAGGCCAGAGGTCACCGTCAACACCACCGCCAGACCCATCAGCACCGCGCCGATCCACCACACCACGAGCCCCGGCGTGTGCCAGACCCCGGGCAACTGTTTGAACGGGGCGATGAACAGGCCCAGCGCAAACGTCTGTGCGACGGTCTTGACCTTCCCGCTCTGCCGGGCGGCGATGACGACGTGCCGGGCTATCGACAGCCGCGCGAAGGTCACCGCCCACTCGCGGAACAGCACCAGCGCGGTGACCCACCACCACAGGTCGCCGATGACCGAGAGCCCGGCGAACGCCATCCCGGTGATCGCCTTGTCGGCGATCGGGTCGGCGATCTTCCCGAAGTCGGTGACCAGTCCGTGCTTTCGGGCCAGGTCACCGTCGACCTTGTCGGTGACCATCGCCAGGGCGAAGATCGCCCAGGCCACCCACCGCCAGAGGTTGTCGGCTCCGTGGTCGACCAGCAGCGTCCAGCCGAGGAACGGCACCATCAGGATCCGCAGGGTGGTCAGCGCGTTGGGGACGTTCCAGTTGCTGGGCACCGTCTCCTGCTCGGGGACGCTCACGGTGAGGCCCGTGCGACCAGGTCGACCCCGTCGGACCCGACGACGGTGGCCCTGACCAGGTCGCCGACCCCCGCTGCGGGCGCGCCATCGAGGATGGTGCAGCCGTCGACCTCGGGGCCCTGATGGGCGGCACGGCCCTCGACGACCCCGTCGGCCACCGACTCGACGAGCACCACCACCCGCTCGCCGATCCGGTCCTCGGCGCGCTGGGCAGTCAGCTCGTCGGCCAGCGACACGACCCGCTCCACCCGGTCGCGCACGGCGTCGGGGTCGAGCTTGTCGGCATAGCCCTCCGCCTCGGTGCCGTCCTCGTCGGAGTAGCCGAAGACACCGACCGCGTCCAGCCGCGCCCGCTCGAGGAAGTCGCAGAGCACGTCGAGGTCGTCCTCGGTCTCGCCGGGAAAGCCGACGATGAAGTTCGACCGCACGCCGGCCTCCGGCGCCAGCGACCGCACCTGCTCGAGGAGCGCCAGGAACGACTCGGCGTCGCCGAAGCGGCGCATCCTGCGCAGCACCGGCCCGGACGCGTGCTGGAAGGAGAGGTCGAAGTACGGCGCGACTCCCGCGGTCGAGGCGATCGCTGCCACCAGGCCCGGGCGGGTCTCGGCCGGCTGCAGGTAGGAGACCCGGACCCGCTCCACGCCCTCGACCGCGGCCAGCTCGGGCAGCAGCGTCTCCAGCAGCCGGAGGTCACCCAGGTCCTTGCCGTAGGAGGTGGAGTTCTCCGAGACCAGGAAGAGCTCCTTGACGGCCTGGTCGGCCAGCCACCGGGCCTCGTCGAGCACGTCGGCGGGGCGACGGGAGACGAACGAGCCGCGGAAGGACGGGATCGCGCAGAACGCGCAACGCCGGTCGCACCCGGAGGCGAGCTTCAGCGGGGCCATCGGACCGGCGTCGAGCCGGCGTCGGACCGCGCGCGGTCCGCTGGCCGGGGCGCCGACCCCGATCTGGTCCAGGCCGTGACCCGGGACGACGACCGCGCTGGCCGAGCGCTCCACCGGGCTGATCGGCAGCAGCCTGCGCCGGTCCTGCGGGGTGTGCGGGTGCAGCTGCTCGCCGGCCAGGACCGAGCGCAGCCGGGCGGCGATGTCGGGGTAGTCGTCGAAGCCGAGCACCGCGTCGGCCTCCGGCAGCGACGTGGCCAGCTCGGCGCCGTACCTCTCGGCCAGGCAACCGACGGCCACCACCGCTCTCGTGCCGCCGCCGTCCTTGAGGTCCGCGGCCGCGAGCAGCGTGTCGACCGAGTCCTTCTTGGCCGCCTCGACGAAGCCGCAGGTGTTGACCACGACCGTCTCGGCATCCGCGGGATCCGCCACCAGGCGGAAGCCGCCGGCCTCGAGCCGCCCGGCGAGCTCCTCGGAGTCGACCTCGTTGCGGGCACAGCCCAGCGTCACCATCGCGACCGTGGTGGTGGCGGTGGTGGCGTCGGGCACGGGTTCGGTGGGTCGGGTCATGGCCGTCACCGAGTATGACGGGCGGTGACCCGTTCCGCCGAACTGCCCGGCGCCCGGTGGGGGGCGAGCAGGGTCAGTGCCGGCCGCCCACGGTGCGGCTGCCGTGTCCAGGGGCGGCTCCGACCGCACCCAGGTCGTGCTTGCCGACCCGGACGTGGACCGCCTCGGCGTCGGTGGCCGTCACCTTGAAGGGCGGCAGCCCGGCGAGGCCATGGTGACCGCCCGGGTGCAGCCGACCGGACCAGAGGACCTCGCCCGTGCGGTCCCGCACGATGACGTGGCTGGCCGCACCTTGGGCCGCCACCGTCAGGCGTCTGGTCACCGCGATCGGCGAGCTGCCGGACCGGGAGTGCTGCGCCGTCAGCCCGGCCGAGTCGCTGATCTCCGGCGACGGGCTCACCAGCTGCTCCGGGGTGGCGGTGAAGAAGCGCGCGACTCCCCAGACCATCAGCAGGCACAGCACGGCTCCGACCAGCAGGCTCCAGCGCGGGCCCCCGAAGCTGGCACGCAGGCCGCCGTTCATCCCGGTGGCCAGCTCGGCCTCGAAGACCCGCCGGGCGTTGATCGGGGCGTGGGCGTAGCGCTCGTCGTACATCCGCAGCATCGGCTCGACGTCCAGCCCCAGGAACCGCGCGAGCGTCCGGAGGTGTCCGCGGGCGTAGAAGTCGCCGCCGCACGGCGCGAAGTCGTCAACCTCGATCGCCTCGATCACGTGAGGCCGGATCCGGGTGCGGTCGCTGAGCTGGTCGACGCTCAGTCCCGCACGGGTGCGAGCCGCGGCGACCTCCGGCCCGATCACCGGCTCCAGGGCCGGCTGGGTGACGAAGTCGTCGATGACCGGCGGAATGACCGGGTCCGCGACGCGGGCCAGCGGCCGCACGTTGCCGGTGAGGGCGACGTCGTCGAAGACCAGCGGCACGGAGCCCGGCTTGCGCAGCTCGCGCTCCCCGGTTGATCCGGCTCCGGGCGCGCCCGAGGCCCGCACCTCCGCGGCCGGAACCTCGCGGGTGACCTCGACACGCAGGGCCCGCCGGGGCTCCCGCAGCGGCGCCACGGGCGCAGCGACCGGGTCCTCGGTGTCGACGTCGCGGGAGCGGGTCTTGCCGACCCGGGAGACCAGCGTGGCCAGGCCGCCGATGACCCGGCGCTGCCGCGGGTCGGCAGGATCCTGCCCGTGGGCGTCCGCCGCCGCGGCCTCCTCGGTCGCCGGCTCGGGGACGGCCATCGGCTCCGGATCCGCCTCGACGGCGGCCTCCGGGTCCGCCGGCCCGTCCAGGTTGGCCAGCTCCTTGCCGCGCAGCAGCACCACCTCGGTGCGGCCTGCGGCGAGCTCGGCGAGGTCGTCCAGCAGCCGGTCGGTGTTGACCTTGGTGGTGACGGCCAACGGGACGGCGAGGGGGGCGCCGTACCACCGCTGGGTGCGCGCCACCTGCCGCCGGGCACCGCGGTCGAGACCCTCCAGGGCGCCGGCCAGGTCGCGGGGCGAGAGCACCAGCCGGCCGTCGCGCAGCGCCGAGTCGCGGCGCTCCACGACGACCTGGTCGAGCGCGGACCAGGGCAGCCCGCGCCACTCCTTGCCCAGCCGCACCCGCACGCCCAGCGTGTCCGCGAGCAGCAGCGGGGTGCGGGCATCGACCAGGGCGGCCAGCTGCACCACGCCGACGGCCGCCATCACCGCGAAGATCACCCAGTCCCAGATGGCGCCCGACCAGAGGTCACCGGCAGACGCCCGCCAGACGTAGGCGATCGCCATCGCCGAGGCGGCGACGCCAACCACGCCGCTCAGCGCCGCGTTGCGGCGGACGACCAGCTCCGTGGGCCCTGCGTCCCCCCGTGCGAGTCGGTCGCCGTCGTCCTCGAAGCCCGGATCGGGCACTCTCTCCAGCTCTGCCGCCATCACTGCTCCCCGCTCAAAGTCGCGATCACGTCGTCGAGGTCGTCAGGCTTGACCAGGACGTCGCGGGCCTTGGAGCCCTCGCTCGGCCCGACCACGCCCCTGCTCTCCAGGATGTCCATCAGCCGGCCCGCCTTGGCGAAGCCGACCCGCAGCTTGCGCTGCAGCATCGAGGTCGACCCGAACTGGGTCGACACCACCAGCTCGACGGCCTGGACGACCAGGTCCAGGTCGTCACCGATGTCGTCGTCGAGCTCGCGCCTGCTCTGCTGCGGCGCGGTGACCTCCTCGACGTAGGTCGGCTCCAGCTGCTCCTTGCAGAGCTTCACCACCTGATGGGTCTCCGCCTCGGTGACCCAGCTCCCCTGGATCCGCGCCGGCTTGCTCGCGCCCATCGGCAGGAAGAGCCCGTCGCCCTGACCGACCAGCTTCTCCGCCCCGGGCTGGTCCAGGATGACCCTGCTGTCGGCCAGCGAGCTGGTCGCGAAGGCGAGCCGGGACGGCACATTGGCCTTGATCAGGCCGGTCACGACGTCCACGGACGGCCGCTGGGTGGCCAGGACCAGGTGGATGCCGGCAGCGCGCGCGAGCTGGGTGATCCGGACGATGGCGTCCTCGACGTCGCGGGGCGCGACCATCATCAGGTCGGCGAGCTCGTCGACGACGATGCAGAGGTAGGGGTAGGGCGCCAGCACCCGCTCGCTACCGGTCGGCAGCTGCACCTTGCCGGCACGCACAGCCTTGTTGAAGTCGTCGACGTGCCGGAACCCGAAGTTGGCCAGGTCGTCGTAGCGCAGGTCCATCTCGCGCACGACCCACTGCAGCGCCTCGGCAGCCTTCTTGGGGTTGGTGATGATCGGCGTGATCAGGTGCGGGATGCCCTCGTAGACGTTGAGCTCCACCCGCTTCGGGTCGACCAGGATCATCCGCACCTCGTCGGGCGTCGAGCGCATCAGCAGCGAGGTGATCATCGAGTTGATGAAGCTGGACTTGCCGGATCCGGTGGCGCCGGCGACGAGCAGGTGCGGCATCTTGGCCAGGTTGGCGACCACGAAGCCGCCCTCGACGTCCTTCCCCAGGCCGACCACCATCGGGTGCGGGTCGCTGCGCGCGGTGCCGGAGCGCAGCACGTCGCCCAGGGAGACGACCTCCTTGTCGCTGTTGGGGATCTCGATGCCGATCGCGGACTTCCCCGGAATCGGGCTCAGGATCCGAACGTCCGCGCTGGCCACCGCGTAGGCGATGTTCTTGCTCAACGCGGTGACCTTCTCCACCTTCACCGCCGGCCCGAGCTCGACCTCGTAGCGGGTGACCGTCGGGCCGCGGGTGTAGCCGGTGACCTGGGCATCGATGCCGAACTCGTCGAGCACCTGGGTGAGCCGGTCGACGACCGCGTCGGAGGCCTTCGAGCGCGCCTTGTGCACCGACCCCGGCTTGAGCACCTGGCTGTCGGGCAGCGAGTAGGCGATGTCGCCGGACAGGGAGAGCTGCTCGACGCGCGCCGGCAATGGGCTGTGCGGCGGCGGCTCGAGCTCCTCCTTGCCGGCGCCGTCCCCCTGGTCGGGCGGGTCGACGACGTCGGCCTCCGCCGGCGCTGACTTCCGCCGGCCCCGACGGCCCAGCTCGCGGCCCTCGAGCACCGGACTCGCGTAGGGCTGGTCACCCGCGTCGGGGTCGCCCTGGTCGTCGGGGGTACGACGACGGCGCCGCACCGGCTCGGTGTCCTCTACCTCAGGGGCCTCGTCCTTCGCGGCGCGCCCGAGGAGCCGGTCGCGCACCTCCCGGACGCGGGCGGGGACCTGGTAGACCGGCGTGGCGGTGACCACGAGCAGCCCGAAGAGCGCGAGCAGGACCAGGATCGGCACCACGACGTAGGTCGACTGCAGCAGGTCGGTGAGCAGCTTGGCGACCACGAAGCCGAGCGCACCTCCGGCCTCCTGCAGTGGCCGGGTGTTGCCGAGGACGGGCCTGGGCGAGCCGTTCGCGATGTGGACGAGCCCGAGGGTCCCGAAGAGCAGGGCTCCCCAACCCACCAGCTGTCGGCCGGCGGGGCCGTTGCGGTCCGGGTCGCGCAGGTTGCGCCAGGCGACGAACAGCAGCAGCAGGGGCACGAACCAGGCCACCAGCCCGACCGAGCCGGCTACTACGGCCCGGGTGGCGGCGAAGACCGATCCGGGCAGCTGCCACCAGACCGAGGCCGCGACCACGACGGCGAGGGCGACCAGGAAGAGCCCGGCTCCGTCCCGGCGGTGCTCGGGCTCGAGCTCGGCGGCGGTGCGTCCGATCCGGCGGACCCCGGCGCCGACGGCGTGGGCCACCCCGAGCCACAGCCGCCCGAGCACGCCGAAGAGGGCCGTGCAGGCGCGGGCGACCGGACCAGGTCCGTTGCGGACCGCCCGTGGGGCCGGGCGCCTCGAGCTCTTCGGGCGCTTCGACGCGGGCTTCCGCCTGGCCTGGCTGCCGGACGACCGGGACCTCGAACCCGAGCTGCCCTTCGCAGGGGTCCCTCGGGTTCGCGACCCCGGTGGGGAAGACGTACGGGTCGCCATGGTCCGAATCTACACAGCCGCCCCACCAGTCACAGGTGTTACACGCCGCCACCGCACTCGCGCGTGGATTCGTGACTGCTGGGTACCGAACTGCTTCAACGAGACGACGTCTCGGGAGGAGATGACTGCCATGACCACCACCACGACCACCCGTCGTGAGCACGCCGTGGACATGCGTGACCGTCTGCACATGCCCCGGTCCCGGGGCGCGACCAGCGGCATCCTGCTGGTCCTGCTGGGGATCTGGGGTGGCCTGGTCCCCTTCGTCGGACCATATTTCGGCTACGCCTTCACGCCCGACCTCAGCTGGCACTTCACGTGGGGCCGCTTCTGGCTGGAGATCCTTCCGGCGGCCGCCACCTTCCTCGGTGGCCTGTGGCTGCTCGGCAGCGCCAACCGGGTCACCGGGCACCTGGGCGCCTGGCTCGCCGCCCTGGGCGGCGCCTGGTTCGTGATCGGCCAGCAGGTGAGCCGGCTGTGGACCGGCGGCACCCCTGCTGCTGGTCTCCCGGTGAGCGCCAGCAACCTCGGCTACGTGGCCGAGTGGATCGGCTTCTTCACCGGCCTGGGCGTAGTGATCACGTTCCTGGCGGCCAGCGCGCTCGGCCGGATGAGCGTCGTCGGCGCCCGTGACGTGCACCGCCGCCGTCGCGCCGAGGAGCGCCTGGCTGAGGAGCGCCTGGCTGAGGAACGCGCTGCCCAGCGGGAGACGACCGTCCCGGGCCAGCGACCCGTCGAGGGCCGCGGCACCATCGAGTGAGAACCTGAGCGACGCACCGAAGCCGTGGCGCAGCGATCTGCGCCACGGCTTCGACCTGTCTGGCGCCGCTCGACTCCGGCCCTGCCTCCGCTGGGGCGGTCCGCCACGGAACTCAAGCCACAGCAGCGCCGCCGCGACCCGGACCACCTGCGGCCACCGCAGCATCACGAAGCGCTCCTGGTCGAACGCGTGGAACGTGCGCATGTCGTGGTAGAGCCGCCCGACCCGGATCAGCGGGTCCAGCGTGTGCACCAGCGCGAAGAGGTCCGGGAACGGCGCAAAGGCGAGTGGGACCCGGCGTACGCCGTGGCCGTCCGCCCATGCCACGGTCTCCCCGATCAGCCGCTCGTCGACCCCGTTCGGGGCACCTGCAGCCCGGACAGGCACGTCCAGCGAGAGATCCTTCCTGCCCCCGGCATGGCGTGGCTCTCGCCGGTCCCCGGTCAGCGTCGGGCGAGGAGTCCCCGCAGGTAGGCTGCCTGGCCGACGTGCTGGTTGATCTCGCAGACCACGCTGACCAGCCGGGCCCCGAGGGTCACCGGCGGGTCCCACCGCTCGTCGACGACCCGGTCGAGATCGTCGTCGGACAGGGTTCGGACATACTCCTGGGCCCGGTCGGCGACCGCCTGGTGGTAGCCGGTGAGCAGCTCACCGGTGGCCCGGACGACCGCCACCTGCTCGCTCGAGTGGCCGAACCCGTGGTCCTCCTCGGGCAGCGGCAGCTCGAACCGGGCCATCCAGCCGTCCTCGACCCAAACCTGGCCGGTGCCGGCCACGTCGGCGACGTGGTCGTCCTCCACGCGGGTCAGGTGCCACAGCAGCCAGGCGATCGAGTTCGCCTCAGGGTCGGCCCGCCACGCCAGCGCATCCTCGTCGAGGCCCTCCACGATGCCGGGAACCTGCTCGCGGACGCGGCCGAGGGCGTCGGACAACAGCTCGCTGCTCTTCATGGACCGTGTCTAGCACGACCCGGGGTCCACCGGTCAGGCGCCGACGCGCTGGGCGCGGACGGCGTACGCCGGGGTGCCTCCCCAGAGCAGCGTCTTGCGATAGCGGTAGACGTCGGCGCGCTGCCGTCGGATGACCGGCGTCGTCCGCGGCGCGAGCACCCGGGTCACGTGCTCGCAGGCGCGGGCGTCCAGCCCGTCGACCAGCCAGTAGACGTCGCGCGTCGCGCCGGCTATCGCGGCGGGCCCGACCCAGTCGCCACTCCGGGCCAGCAGGGCCTGCATCCGGACCACTGCCGCCAGGACCCGCCGGCGCTCGGCGGGGTCGCCGCACTCCCGGAACGCGCTGTCCGCGGCGGCGAGCTCGCCGACCGCGCAGCAGAGCAGCGGGTCGTCGGTGCGCAACAGCTCGACCAACCAGCTGAGGTGCTGGACGAGCGCGCGGCGCCGGGCCCGGTCGATGAAGGTGGTCGTCGAGAGGAGCAGGCGCGTGCGAGTGAGGTCGCGGCGCACGGCTCGCTGGACGAGCCGGTCGGCATCAGTGTCCATGCCGTCAGGAGCGCCGTCCCCATCGGCTGATACGTCAGGCTTCGAGAACCACCGGGATGATCATCGGCCGCCTGCGGTGGGTGTTGGACACCCACCGCCCGACGACCCGGCGGATCGTCTGCTGGAGCTGGTGGGTGTCGTCGACGCCCTCCGCGACCGCCTTGTCCAGCGCTTCGACGATCGGCTGCTTGATCGCGTCGAAGGTGGTCTCGTCCTCGGCGAAGCCGCGGGCGTGGATCTCCGGTCCGCTGACCACCTTGCCGGTCTGGGAGTCCACCACCACGACCACCGAGATGAAGCCCTCCTCGCCGAGGATGCGACGGTCCTTGAGGGAGGTCTCGGTGACGTCACCGATCGACGTGCCGTCCACGAAGACGTAGCCGCAGTCCACCTTCCCGGAGATCTGGGCGACACCGTCGACGAGGTCCACCACCACGCCGTCCTCGGCGACGACGACGCGGTCGGCGGGCACCCCGGTGGCGCGGGCCAGCTCGGCGTTCGCGTGCATGTGCCGCACCTCGCCGTGCACCGGGAGCACGTTGCGTGGCTTGACGATGTTGTAGGCGTAGAGGAGCTCACCGGCGCTCGCGTGGCCCGAGACGTGGACGAGGGCGTTGCCCTTGTGCACCACGGCGGCGCCGTGCCTGGTGAGCCCGTTGATCACCCGGTAGACGGCGTTCTCGTTGCCCGGGATCAGCGACGACGCGAGGATCACCGTGTCGCCCTCCTCGAGGTGCACGAAGCTGTGGCTGCGCTGGGCGATCCGGCTCAGCGCCGAGAGCGGCTCACCCTGCGACCCGGTCGAGATCAGCACGACCTTCTCCGGCGGCATGTCCGCGAGCGCCTTCGCGTCGACCAGCAGGTGTGGGGGCACGTGCAGGTAGCCGAGGTCGCCGGCGATCCCCATGTTGCGGACCATCGAGCGGCCGACGTAGGCGACCTTGCGGCCATGCCGAGCCGCCGCGTCCATCACCTGCTGGACCCGGTGGACGTGTGAGGCGAAGCAGGCGACGATGATCCGCCTGCTGCTGTTGTGGAAGACCCGGTCGAGCACCGGGGCGATGTTCTGCTCCGACGTGGTGAAGCCGGGCACCTCGGCGTTGGTCGAGTCGGTCAGGAAGAGGTCGACGCCCTCCTCGCCCAGCCGGGCGAAGGCACGAAGGTCGGTGATCCGGCCGTCGAGAGGCAGCTGGTCCATCTTGAAGTCGCCGGTGTGCAGCACCGTGCCTGCGCCGGTGCGGATCGCCACGGCCAGTGCGTCGGGGATCGAGTGGTTGACGGCCATGAACTCCAGGCCGAACGGGCCGAACCCGATGCGGTCCCCCTCGGAGACCACGTGCTGGACGGTGTTCTTGATCCGGTGCTCGCGGAGCTTGGACCCGACCAGTGCCAGGGTCAGCTGCGAGCCGACGAGCGGGATGTCCGCGCGCTCGCGGAGCAGGTAGGGCACCGCGCCGATGTGGTCCTCGTGGCCGTGGGTGAGCACCAGCGCGTCCACCCTGTCGAGGCGGTCCCGGATCGACTCGAAGTCGGGCAGGATCAGGTCCACGCCCGGATGGCTCTCCTCGGGGAAGAGCACTCCGCAGTCGACGACCAGCAG
Organism: Nocardioidaceae bacterium; assembly: GCA_025980475.1. GTDB lineage: Bacteria > Actinomycetota > Actinomycetes > Propionibacteriales > Nocardioidaceae > Marmoricola. The sequence continues at coordinate 37,585 of JAICXL010000009.1, forward strand.
CCGGCCGTCGTACTCGAAGACGGTCATGTTGCGGCCGACCTCGCCGAGACCGCCGAGGGCGATCACGCGCAACCCGCCCTGCTGGAGGGCGGGCGGGGTGGACAGCTCGGGATGGGGATGGCTCACGAGTGTGCTCAGTCCTGTCGGGGCAGTGGGGGTTCGGTCGGGGGTCAGATGAGGTGGGCGGCGCCCAGGCCGGCGCGCAACGCGTCGACCTCGTCGTCGTCGAGCTCGACGAGCGGCAGCCGCACGCGACGGTTGTCCAGCACGCCGGCCAGCTGGAGCGCTGCCTTCGCGGTGGTGCCACCGTAGTTGGCGACCCCCATCACGGCGGCGATGGCCGGCAGCAGCGCGTGGAAGGTCTCCTGGGCCTTCGTGAGGTCTCCGGCGTCCACAGCGCGGACCAGCGCGGCATGCTGGTCCCCGGCGACGTGGCCGACGACGGAGATGACGCCGCAGCCGCCGTGGGCCAGCCAGGCCAGGTTGTGCGCGTCGTCGCCGGAGTAGACGGCCAGACCGAGGTCACGCATCAGCCGGACGCCCTGCACGAGGTCGCCGACGGCCTCCTTGACGGCGACGATGTTCTCGATCTCCGCGACCTGCTGGTAGGTCGGCCAGCCGATGCGCAGGCCGGTGCGGCCGGGCACGTCGTAGACCATCACCGGCAGCTCCGTCGCCCGGGCGACGGCCCGGAAGTGCGCCAGCACCCCCGGCTGGGAGGGCTTGGAGTAGTACGGCGTCACCACCATCACTCCGGCCGCGCCGAGCTTGTCGGCCTGCTCGGTCAGCTCGAGGGAGTGCGCGGTGCTGTTGGTGCCGACGCCGGCGACCACATGCAGCCGGTCGCCGACCGCCTCGATCACCGCGCGCAGCAGGTCGCCGTCCTCGGCCACGGTGGTGGTGGGTGACTCGCCGGTGGTGCCGGAGAGGACCACCCCTTCGTGGCCGTGGTCGGCGAGGTGGGTGGCGACGGCCTGCGCCGCCTCGAGGTCGACCGCGCCGTCGCTGGTGAAGGGGGTGACCATCGCGGTCAGGACCCGTCCGAAAGGCGCTGCGGGAAGACTCATGCGGCCTAGGTTAGTGGCGGACCCGGGCAAATGGCGTGGTGGAATGCCGCCATGCCTGCTCCGACCCTCGCCGAGGACAACCCGTTCGCCCGCCCCTCGGACCTCCCCTACGGCCTGCCGCCGTTCGCCGACATCCGGGTGGAGCACTACCGGGCCGCCTTCGACGCCGGAGCTGCCGAGCAGCTCGCCGAGATCGCTGCGATCGTCGCTGACCCGGCCGAACCGGACTTCGACAACACCGTGGTCGCGCTCGAGCGCAGCGGCCGACTGCTCGGCCGAGTCCTGGCGACGTTCTTCAACCTCGTGTCCTCCGACGGGACCGCGGAGATGCTGGCCCTCGAGGAGGAGCTGGCGCCGGCCCACGCCGCACACATGGACGCCATCCGCCTCGACCCCGACCTCTTCGCGCGAGTGGACGCGGTGCACGCCGACCGCCACCGAGCCGGGCTGGCCCCCCAGCAGGTACGGCTGGTCGAGCGCTACCACGCCGACTTCCGGCTGGCGGGTGCCCACCTGACCGAGTCGGACCGATCCAGGCTGAAGCAGATCAACCAGCGGATCGCCTCCCTGGGCACGCAGTTCAGCACGAACCTCCTCAAGGACGCAGAGGCGCGGGCCGTCCTCGTCGGCAGCCGGGAGCAGCTCGCGGGTGCCGGCGCGGACGAGGTCGAGGCGGCGGCCAGCGCAGCCGAGCAGCACGGCCACCCGGGCAGCTACCTGCTCACCCTGGTGCTGCCCACCAACCAGCCGCTCCTGGCCAGCCTCACCGATCGCGACACCCGCCAGCGGTTGTACGACGCCTCCGTCGGTCGGGCCTCGGCCGGGGAGCACGACAATGCGCCGATCGCGCGCGAGATGGCCCTGTTGCGCGCCGAGGCCGCCCAGCTGCTGGGCTTCGAGACCCACGCCGACCAGGTCGCCTTCGACCAGACGGCCGGCAGCACCGCCGCGGTCGACACGATGCTGGAGCAGCTGGTGGGACCGGCCATGGCCAACCTGGCGGCCGAGCAGTCCGAGCTGGAGTCGCTGGCACGGGCTGACGGCATCGACCTGGCCCCCTGGGACTGGGCGTTCTACTCGGCCCGGGTCGCTCGCGAGCGCTACCACGTCGACGGCACCGCCCTGCGCCCGTGGTTCGAGCTGGACCGGGTGCTCCACGACGGCGTCTTCCACGCCGCGGGCCTGCTCTACGGGATCACCTTCCGCCGTCGGGAGGACCTCGTCGCCTACCACCCCGACGTGCGGGTCTGGGAGGTTCTCGAGCCCGATGGGACCTCCATCGGGCTCTACCTCGGCGACTACTTCGCCCGGGACACCAAGCGCGGCGGCGCGTGGATGACCTGCTTCGTCGAGCAGAACCACCTCTTCGGCGACCGGCCGGTGGTGGTGAACTGCCTCAACGTCCCGCACCCGCCCGCGGGACAGCCGGCGCTGCTCACCCTCGACGAGGTCCGCACCCTCTTCCACGAGTTCGGCCACACCCTGCACGGGCTCTTCTCCGACGTGACCTACCCACGCATCGCGAGCACCGACGTGCCGACGGACTTCGTGGAGTTCCCGAGCCAGGTCAACGAGATGTGGGCGATGTGGCCCGAGGTGGTCGACCGGTTCGCGATCCACCACCGCACCGGGGAGGGACTGCCCCACGAGCAGGTGCAGGCGATCCGCGACGCCGAGCGGTGGGGCCAGGGCTTCGCCACGGCCGAGTCGCTGGGCGCGGTGCTCCTCGACCAGGCCTGGCACCGACTGCGCGCCGACGAGGACGTGCCGGACGTCGCGGCCTTCGAGGCCGAGGCGCTCCAGCGCGCCGGCGTCGCCTCGCCGCTGGTCCCGCCGCGCTACCGGACGCCGTACTTCCAGCACGTCTTCTCCGGAAACGACGGCTACTCGGCCGGCTACTACTCCTACCTGTGGTCCGAGGTCCTCGACGCCGACACCGTCGACTGGTTCCGGGCCAACGGCGGACCCACCCGTGAGAACGGCGAGATCTTCCGCCGCCGGCTCCTCTCGGTGGGCGGCTCGACGGACCCGGTCGGCGCCTTCGAGTCAGTCGTCGGTCACCCCCCGGACCTCGCGCCACTGCTGCGTCGCCGCGGGCTGGTCCGTGACTAGGCGGGTCGGCCTCATCGGCGGGATGAGCTGGCAGAGCACCGCGGAGTACTACCGGCTCCTCAACGAGCTGACCCACGAACGCCTCGGCGGGCTGCACTCCTGCGAGCTCTTGCTGCACTCGGTCGACTTCGCCGACATCGAGCAGCTGCAGGTGGCCGGCGACTGGGACACGGCCGGCGAGCGGCTGGCCTCGGCCGCCGTCGGACTGGAGCGCGCCGGCGCCGAGCTGCTGGTGCTGTGCACCAACACGATGCACAAGGTCGCGCCCGTGATCGAGGCGGCCGTGTCGGTGCCGCTGCTGCACCTCGGCGACGCCACTGCGGCTGCGGTGAAGCGTGCCGGACTGGACACGATCGGGCTCCTCGGCACGGCCTTCACGATGGAGCAGGACTTCTACCGCGACCGGCTCGCCTCCCACGGGCTCGACGTCGTCGTGCCGGCAGCCGAGGACCGCGCCCTGGTGCATCGCATCATCTACGACGAGCTCTGCCTGGGCGTCGTCCGCGAGGAGTCGCGCCAGGCCTACGGCGGGGTCATCTCCCGGCTCCGGGAGGCCGGCGCTGCCGGGATCGTGCTGGGCTGCACCGAGATCGAGCTGCTCATCCCGGCCGGAGCCACCGACCTGCCGGTCTTCCCGACGACCCGGATCCACGTCGAGGCGACGCTCGACCACGTGGGCATCCGGCAGCGCTGAGCTGGCCGCGAAGCGGTGGTGTGGGCGCCCTCGCCGCCCAGTTCGGCTGATCACTCCCCGAGCGCCCCGACGACCTGGTCGACCAGCTTCTCGACCGCCGGGCCGACGTCGACCACCACGCCGGCCTCACCGTCGGCGATCGGCTCGAAGGTCGCCCACTGGGAGTCCATCAGCGAGGTCGGCATGAAGTGCCCGTGCCGGGCGGCCTGCCGCTGGGCGATGAGGTCACGGTCGCCGGTCAGCTGGACGAAGAAGAGGTCCGGGCACGACTGCCTGATCAGGTCGCGGTAGGAGCGCCTCAGCGCCGAGCAGGCGACCACGCCGCCGTGGTCGTGGCCCTTCAGCCAGGCCCCGATCTCGAGCAGCCACGGCCGGCGGTCCTCGTCGTCCAGGGCGATCCCCGCGGTCATCTTGTCGACGTTTGCCTTGCTGTGGAAGTCGTCGCCGTCCGCGAACGGCACGCCCAGTCGCTCGGCCACCTCCTTGCCCACCGTCGACTTGCCGGAGCCCGAGACACCGCCGACCACGATCCGATGGGCCATCCACTTCTCCTCGTCCTCGGCCGGCCGCACGACAGCCCCACCGTACGGGGCCTCAGTCGTTAGACGTCACGAGACGTGCGGCAGCACCTCCGCCGCGACCAGCTCGAGGTGCTCGAGGTCGGACAGGTCGAGCGTCTGCAGGTAGACCCGTTCCGCGCCGAGGGCGGCGTACCTCCCGAGCTTGTCGACGACCTCGTGGGGAGTGCCTGCCAACCCGTTCCCGCGGAGCTCGTCCGGCTCGCGGCCGATCGCCTTCGCACGCCGCCGGAACTCCGCCTCGTCCTGGCCGCAGCACAGCACCAGCGCGTTGGACCACAAGAGGTCGCCAGGGTCACGGCCGGCCTCCTCGCACGCCGAGCGCACCCGGGCGAACTGCGTCCGGGTGGTCGCCTCGTCGACGAAGGGCAGGTTGAACTCGTCGGCGAAGCGGGCGGCGAGGGCAGGAGTACGACGCTTGCCCTGGCCGCCCACGATCACCGGCGGCCGGGGCCGCTGCACCGGTTTGGGCAGGGCCGGCGAGTCCACCAGCGGGTAGTGCCGGCCGTTGAACGAGAACCGCTCCCCCGGCGGCGTCTCCCACAGCCCGGTGATCACACTGAGCTGCTCCTCCAGCCGGTCGAACCGCTCGCGCACGTCGGGGAAGGCGATGCCGTAGGCGGTGTGCTCGGCGTCGTACCAGCCAGCGCCGATGCCCAGCTCGACCCGGCCACCGCTCATCTGGTCGACCTGGGCCACGGCGATCGCCAGCGGGCCGGGCAGCCGGAACGTCGCTGAGGTCATCAGGGTGCCGAGCCGGATCGTGCTGGTGTCGCGGGCCAGCCCGGCCAGCGTCACCCAAGCGTCGGTGGGCCCCGGCAAGCCCTCGGTGCCCATGCCGAGGTAGTGGTCGGAGCGGAAGAACGCCCCGAAGCCGAGCTCCTCGGCCTTGCGGGCGACCGCGAGCAGGTCGTCGTAGGTCGCGCCCTGCTGGGGCTCGGTGAAGATGCGCAGTTCCATGGACCCAACCTAGTCAACGGGTACGGCGATACCGTCACTCGTCATGAGCATCCGTCTGAGCACGGTCATCCTGGCGCACCAGCGGTGGCACGAGGGCGGCGCCGACGTCTGGCGCCGCGCGGACGAGCTCGGCTTCCACGCCGCCTACACCTACGACCACCTGTCGTGGCGCAGCTTCCGCGACCGGGCCTGGCTCGGCGCGGTGCCGACCCTGGCCGCCGCAGCGGCCGTCACGGCGCGGATCCGGCTGGGCACGCTGGTCACCTCCCCGAACTTCCGGCACCCGGTGCTGCTCGCGAAGGACCTGGTCGCCCTCGACGACCTCTCGGCCGGGCGGATCACCCTCGGCATCGGGTCGGGCGGCACCGGCTTCGACGCCACTGCGCTCGGCCAGCAGCCGTGGTCGCCGCGCGAGCGGGCCGACCGGTTCGAGGAGTTCGTGGAGCTGCTCGACCACCTGCTCAGCCACCCGGAGGACGCGTCCCGGGACGGTCGGTTCTACTCCGCCCACGAGATCCGCAACCTGCCCGGCTGTGTGCAGCAGCCGCGGGTCCCGTTCGCCGTCGCCGCGGTCGGGCCGCGGGCCATGCGGCTCGCCGCCCGGTTCGGACAGGCGTGGGTGACCTTCGGCGACCCCGCGCTGTCCGACACCGCCACGCCGAAGCAGTCCCGGGAAGCGCTGCGGCGACAGGTGGAGCGCCTCGATGAGGCCTGTGCCGCCGAGGGCCGACGCGTCGAGGAACGGATCCTGCTCCTGGGCACCCCGCCCGAGGGGGCGCTGGACTCGGTGGCCGCGTTCGTGGACTTCGCCGGCGCGCACGCGGAGCTGGGCTTCACCGAGGTCGTGCTGCACTGGCCGGTCCCCGACTCGATCTTCGAGGCCGACCTGACGACCTTCGAGACGATCGCGACCGAGGCCCCCGCCCAGCTGGGTCAGCCGACGCGCTCCAGCCACACCCACTCGTAGGCGAGGTCGCCCGCAGGTCCCGGCTCACGCCGGGTCTCCCGCCACTGCGAGCGGTCGAACTCCGGGTAGAACGCGTCGCCGGCCGGCTGGCAGTGCACCTCGGTGAGCACCTGGTGGGTCGCGTGCGGCATCGCCTGCGCGTAGACCTGGCCGCCGCCGGCGATGACCACGTCGCGGCCCGGCTCGCTGTCGAGCTCCGTCGCGGTGCGTATCGCCTCCTCCAGCGAGTGCGCGACCAGGGCGCCCTCGGCGCTCCAGCCCGGGTCGCGGGTGACCACCACCGTCGTGCGGCCCGGCAGCGGTCGGCCGATGCTGTCCCAGGTCGCGCGGCCCATCACCAGCGTGTTGCCCAGGGTCTCGCGCTTGAAGTGGGCGAAGTCCTCGGGCAGGTGCCACGGGATCCGGCCCTGGTCGCCGATGACCCTGTTGTCGGCGTGCGCCGCGAGCATCACGACGCGGTGAGCGGGGCTCATACCGCGATCGGCGCCTTGATGGCCGGGTGCGGGTCGTAGCCCTCCACGGTGATGTGGTCGAGGTCGAAGCCGTCGATGGTTGTCACCGACGGGTCGAGCCGCAGCGTCGGCAGCGGCCGCGGCTCCCGGGTGAGCTGGAGCCGGGCCTGGTCGAGATGGTTGAGGTAGAGGTGGGCGTCACCGAAGGTGTGCACGAAGTGGCCGACCTGCAGCCCGGTCACCTGGGCGACCATGTGGGTGAGCAGCGCGTAGGAGGCGATGTTGAACGGCACGCCGAGGAAGACGTCGGCCGAGCGCTGGTAGAGCTGGCAGCTCAGCCGCCCCGGGCCCTCTTCCTGAGGGGCCACGTAGAACTGGAACATCGCGTGGCAGGGCGCCAGCGCCATCCTCGGGAGGTCGGCGACGTTCCACGCCGAGACGAGGTGGCGCCTCGAGTCGGGGTTGCGTCGGATCTGCTCGATCACCCGCGCCAGCTGGTCGACGTGGCCGCCGTCGGGCGTGGGCCATGATCGCCACTGGGCGCCGTACACCGGACCGAGGTCGCCGTCGGGGTCGGCCCACTCGTCCCAGATGGTGATGCCCCGGTCCTGCAGCCACTTCACGTTGGTGTCGCCGCGCAGGAACCACAGCAGCTCGCCGAAGACCGACCGGGTGTGCACCTTCTTGGTGGTGACCAACGGGAAACCCTGCGCAAGGTCGAAGCGCAACTGGTGGCCGAAGACGCTGAGGGTGCCCGTGCCGGTGCGGTCGGACTTGCGCACGCCCTCGTCGAGGACCCGCTGCACGAGGTCGAGGTAGCTCCGCATGGCGACAACCTACCGTCGGCCTACGACGGCCGGGGTGGCGGTGCAACGCGTCCCGACGGCTGGTTTCATGGGTGCCATGAGCACCCCGCACGGTCATGGCGCCGACGTCTCCGTCCGGGTCGCCTGGACCGACGACGCGGCGGCGATCGCGGCTGTGCAGGTGCGCGCCTGGCGGTCCTCCTACGACGGGCTCCTCCCCGCCGACGTCCTCGAGTCCCTCGATCCCGACGAGATCGCCGACGGCTGGCGAGAGGCGCTCTCCCACCCGCCCGATGCCCGCAACCGGGTGCTGGTCGCGCTGGAGCGCAACCTCGTGACCGGCTTCGCGGTGACCGGGCCGGCGACCGACCCCGACTGCGACCAGGTCGCAGACGGCGAGGTCGACGACCTGACCGTCGACCCCCACAAGCGCGGCGAGGGCCACGGCTCCCGGCTGCTGCAGGCCTGCGCCGACACGCTGCGGGCCGACCGGTTCACCCGCGCGGTCAGCTGGCTGCCCGCGAGCGCTGACGACCTGCGGGCCTTCCTCACCAGTGCGGGCTGGGCGCCCGACGGCGCGCACCGGACGCTCGACCTCACCGGTGACGGGTCGGTGACGGTCAAGCAGGTCAGGTTGCACACGGGCCTGGCCGAGGGGTGAGCGATCTGGACGCCGGCCTGGATCCGGGTCGCCGGCGCTCGATCATCCGCGACGGACTGGCCGTCGGGGTGGCGACCGGCGCCTACGGTCTCTCCTTCGGCGCGATCGCGGTCACCTCCGGCCTCGACGTCTGGCAGGCGTGCGTGCTGTCGCTGCTGGCGTTCACCGGTGCGTCGCAGTTCGCACTCGTGGGCGTGATCGGCGCCGGCGGCGCCCCGCTGTCGGGCATGGTCACCGGGCTGCTCCTCGGCACCCGCAACACGCTCTACGGCCTCCGGCTGTCCACGTTGCTGGGGTTCCGCGGAGTACGCCGGGTAACCGCCGCCCACCTCGTCATCGACGAGTCGACCGCGATGAGCGTCACCCGCGAGACCCGCGAGGCGGCCCGCGTCGGCTTCCTCGCCACCGGGATCGCCGTCTTCGTGCTGTGGAACCTGTCCACGTTCGGCGGCGCCCTCGCCGGGCACGCGCTCGGTGACCCGAAGGCGTGGGGCTTCGACTCCGCCGTCGGCGGCGCCTTCCTCGCACTGCTCTGGCCGCGGCTCAAGGACCGCCGCAACCAGATCTGCGCCGCCCTCGCCGTCGCCGTCGCCCTGGTCCTCGTGCCGGTGGTGCCCGCCGGCGTCCCGGTCCTGGCGACGGCGGGCGTCGCCCTGGGCCTCGGCCTGCTCGCCCGGGACCGGTTGGACCCCACCGAGGTGCCCGACCAGCACGACCTCCCCGAGGGCGGGCTGGGATGATCTGGGCCGCCGTCCTCGGTTGCGCGGTCGGATGCTACCTGCTCAAGCTGGCCGGGCTCTCCGTGCCGCCCCAGGTGCTGGAGCGCCCCGTGGTCCGCAGGATCGCCGACCTCATCCCGGTCGCGCTGCTTGCGGCGCTGGTCGCCGTGCAGGTCTTCGCCACCAGCGGCCACAACGGCGGCCAGCACCTCGCCGTCGACGCCCGGCTCGCCGGCCTCGCCGCTGCGGTTGTCGCGCTGCTGCTCCGGGCGCCGTTCATCGTCGTGGTGGTGCTGGCCGCCGTCGTGGCGGCCCTGATCAGGCTGGCCTGATCAGGCTGGTCTGATCAGGCTGGCCTGACCGCGGTCAGGCCAGGTCGAGGAAGTGCTCGAGACCCACGGTGAGGCCGGGCCGGTCGCCGATCCGGCGCAGGGCCAGCAGCACCCCCGGGGTGAAGGAGACGCGGTCGAGCGAGTCGTGCCGGATGGTGAGCGTCTCCCCCGGCGCCCCCAGGACCACCTCCTGGTGGGCGACCAGCCCGCGGATCCGCAGGCCGTGCACGCGCACGCCGTCGACGTCGGCCCCGCGGGCGCCGTCGAGCTGGGTGCTGGTGGCGTCGGGCATCGGCCCCAGGCCCGCCTCGCGGCGGGCCGCGGCCACCAGCTCCGCCGTCCTGCGGGCCGTGCCTGAGGGGGCGTCGGCCTTGTCAGGGTGGTGCAGCTCCACGATCTCGACGGACTCGTAGAAGCGGGCCGCCTCGACGGCGAAGCGCATCATCAGCACCGCGCCGACGGAGAAGTTCGGCGCCACCAGCACGCCGGTCCGCGGGCTGCCCGCGAGCCAGTCGCGCAGCTGTCGCAGTCGCCCCTCGTCGAAGCCGGTGGTGCCGACGACCGCGTGGATGCCGTGGTCGATGCACAGCTCGAGGTTGGCCATCACCACGTCGGGGTGGGTGAAGTCGACGACCGCGTCCGCACCGGCCCGGACCAGCTCGGCCGGGTCATCGCCGGCGTCGATGCGGGCGACCAGATCGATGCCGTCCGCCGCCTCGACGGCCTCGCAGACCGCGCTGCCCACCTTGCCCCTGGCGCCGAGGACGCCGACCTTGAGTGCGCTCACGACCGACAACCTAGTGCGTCAGCCGGGACCGACGGTCGCCAGCGTCTCGGGTTGGCTGAACAGCTCGGCCGCGAGCCGCTGGACGTCCGCGCAGCTGACCGCCTCGATGCGGTGCAGCACCTCGTCGACCGACAGCAGCCGGTCGAGGAACAGCTCGGCCTCCCCCAGCCGGGTCATCCGGGAGGCGGAGTCCTCCAGGCTGAGCACCAGGCCGCCGCGCAGCTGACCCTTGCCGCGGCGCAGCTCCTCCTCGTTGATCCCGGACTCGGCGACCTTGGCCAGCTCGGCGCGCACCACCTGCAGGACCTCGCCGGCCTTGCTCGGCAGCGATCCGACCGCGACGCCGACCAGGCCGGCGTCGGAGTAGCTGGTCGCGAAGGAGAAGACGGAGTAGGCCAGCCCGCGGCGCTCGCGCACCTCCTGGAAGAGTCGGGAGGACGACCCGCCGCCGAGCGCGACGTTGAGGACGCCGAGGGCGTGACGGCGTACGTCGGAACGCACCAGCCCCCGCATGCCCAGCACCTGGTTGACCTGCTCGAAGGGACGGGTGGCGTGCGCCTCGCCGGCGCGGGCCGGCCGGATCCGGCTCGACAGCCGGGGCGACTGCGGGCGGCCCGAAGAGCCGTCGAGGAAGCCGGCGCGGCCGAAGGACCGACGGACCGTGCGCACGACGTCGGTGTGGTCGACGTTGCCCGCGACGGCCACGGTCATCGCCTCGGCCCGGTAGCGGGCGCGGTAGTAGCGGTTGATCTGGGTGCGGCCCAGCGCCTTGATCGACTCGGCGGTCCCGGCGATCGGCCGGGCCAGCGCGGTGCCCGCCCATGCGGTCGCGGTGAAGAGGTTGTGCACCACGTCGTCGGGGTCGTCGTCGTGCATGGCGATCTCGTCGAGGATCACCTCGCGCTCGGCCTCGACGTCCTCGCTGCTGATCCGCGAGGAGGTGACCATGTCGCCGAGGACGTCGATCGCCATCGGCAGGTCGTCGTCGAGCACCCGGGCGTGGAAGCAGGTGTACTCCTTGGCGGTGTAGGCGTTGAACTCCCCGCCGACCTCGTCGAGGGCCGCGGAGATGTCCATCGCCGACCGCTGCGCGGTGCCCTTGAAGAGCAGGTGCTCGAGGAAGTGCGAGGCGCCGTTCAGCGAGGCGGCCTCGTCACGCGACCCGACCCCGACGAAGACCCCGATCGAGGCCGACCGCACTCCGGGCATCTGCTCGGTCACGACGCGGAGTCCGCCGGGCAGGACCGTGCGCCGGACCCGGGAGACCACCTGGCCGGCGTCGTCCCGCGTGGACAGCAAGGTGCGGGTGGTCCCCGGAGCCTGGTCGGCCGCGATCGGCGCGACCCGGCTCCGGAGGCCCCCGGGTGCTCTGGTCAAGGGGTCCCTGGACAACGAGATCAGTGGGCCGCCTCGGCCTGGGCCGCAGCCTCGTCCGACTCCTCCACGACCGGGACCAGCGAGAGCTTGCCGCGGTCGTCGATCTCGCCGATCTCCACCTGGATCTTCTGGCCGACCGAGACGACGTCCTCGACGTTCTCGACCCGCTTGCCGCCGGCCAGCGCCCGCAGCTTGCTGATGTGCAACAGGCCGTCCTTGCCGGGAAGCAGCGAGACGAACGCACCGAAGTTCGTCGTCTTCACCACGGTGCCGAGGTAGCGCTCGCCGACCTCGGGCATCGTCGGGTTCGCGATCGCATTGACCGCGGCCCGGGCCGCCTCGGCGGCTTCGCCGTTGGTCGCACCGATGTAGACGGTGCCGTCGTCCTCGATGGACAGCGACGCGCCGGTGTCGTCCTGGATCTGGTTGATCACCTTGCCCTTGGGGCCGATGACCTCGCCGATCTTGTCCACCGGGACCTTCACGCTGATGATCCGCGGGGCGTGGACCGACATCTCCTCGGGCGCGTCGATGGCCTCGGCCATCACGTCGAGGATGGTCATCCGGGCATCGCGGGCCTGGGTCAGCGCCCGGCCCAGCACGTCGGCGGGGATGCCGTCGAGCTTGGTGTCGAGCTGCAGCGCGGTGACGAACTCGCGAGTGCCGGCGACCTTGAAGTCCATGTCGCCGAAGGCGTCCTCGGCGCCGAGGATGTCGGTGATGGCGACGTACTCCGGCTTGCCGTCGATCTCACCGGACACCAGGCCCATCGCGATGCCCGCGACCGGTGCGCGCAGCGGCACACCGGCCTGCAGCAGCGACAGCGTCGAGGCGCAGACCGAGCCCATCGAGGTGGAGCCGTTGGAGCCCATCGCCTCGGAGAGCTGGCGGATCGCGTAGGGGAACTCCTCGCGGCTCGGGAGCACCGGCAGCAGTGCCCGCCGTGCCAGGGCCCCGTGGCCGACCTCGCGGCGCTTGGGCGAGCCCACCCGGCCGGTCTCGCCGGTGGAGAACGGCGGGAACACGTACTTGTGCATGTAGCGGCGGGACTTCTCCGGCGACAGCGTGTCGAGCTTCTGCTCCATCGTCAGCATGTTGAGCGTGGTGACGCCCAGGATCTGGGTCTCCCCGCGCTCGAACAGCGCCGAGCCGTGCACCCGCGGGACCACGGCGACCTCGGCGGAGAGGGTGCGGATGTCGGTGAGGCCGCGGCCGTCGATGCGGACCTGGTCGCGGAGGATCCGCTCCCGGACCAGCTTCTTGTTCAGCGCCCGGAACGCGGCGCCGATCTCCTTCTCGCGTCCCTCGAACTGCGGGCCGACCTTCTCCATCAGCGCCGACTTGACGTCGTCGAGCCGGTCCTGCCGCTCCTGCTTGCCGGCGATGGTCAGCGCCTGGGCGAGGTCGGTCGAGGCCGTGGCCTCGACGGCGTCGTAGACGTCGTCCTCGAAGTCGAGGAAGACCGGGACCTCGGCGGCGGCCCGTGCCAGGCCGACCTGGGCGGCCTGCTTGGCCAGCTCGGCCTGGGCCTCGCAGAGCTGCTTGATGAAGGGCTTGGCAGCGTCGAGGCCGCCCGCGACGATCTCCTCGGTCGGGGCCTGCCTGCCGGACTGGACGAGGTGCCAGGTCTGCTCGGTGGCCTCGGCCTCGACCATCATGATCGCCACGTCGTCGGTCTCGGTGACCCGCCCGGCCACGACCATGTCGAAGACGGCCTCCTCGAGCTGGCTGTGGGTCGGGAAGGCCACCCACTGGCTGTCGATCAGGGCGACGCGGACTCCGCCGACGGGGCCGGAGAACGGCAGCCCGGACAGCTGGGTGGACAGCGACGCCGCGTTGATCGCGAGCACGTCGTAGGGGTGGTCGGGGTCGAGCGCCAGCACGGTGATGACGACCTGGACCTCGTTGCGCAGGCCCTTCTTGAAGGTCGGGCGCAGCGGCCGGTCGATCAGCCGGCAGGTCAGGATGGCGTCCTC
>JAICXL010000044.1 GCA_025980475.1 Nocardioidaceae bacterium
CTACGTCGACGTCACCGCCGACGGCCATGACTTCCCCAACGCGTTCTGGGACGGCAACGAGATGGTCTACGGCAACGGGGGCTACGGCTACAAGCCGTTCGCGGCTGCCCTCGACGTCGTTGGCCACGAGATGACGCACGGAGTCGTCCAGCACACTGCCGGGCTGCTCGGCTTCGGCCAGTCAGGTGCGCTCAACGAGGCGATCGCCGACTTCTTCGGAAACTCGATCGAGAACGCCGCCGAAGGCATCGGGGAGAACGACCCTCGTGACGGGCTCATGGGCCAGGACCTGTGCCTGAACCGCGCACCCAGGCAGTGTGCCGACCGCAACCTGGACAAGGTCAGGACGACCAAGCAGTTCTTCGGTGACCCGCTGGACAGCGGCGGCGTGCACGCCAACTCGACGATCGTCTCCGGGGCCTTCTGGCAGCTGCGGCGCATCTTCGGCGGTGACCAGCAGGGCGACCAGCGTGCGGACGAGGTGATGTACCGGGCGCTGACCCAGTACCTCACCCCGCTCTCGAGCTTCGTCGACGCGCGCCGGGCCGTGCTCCACGCGGCAGCAGACGAACAGGCGACCCGGGCGGAGCTGCAGCAGATTCGGCACGCCTTCGACGTCCGCGGCGTCCGCCCCGGCTGGGAGCGGCAGGTCCTGCACGTCGACAGCAAGCCGCTCTACCGCGGGATGTCCCTGGGAGCGGGCCTCGCCGTCGGCCACGGCCGGTGGGCCATCGCCGACATGGGGCCTGAAGGTGACCGGTTGCCGTCGATCTACGTCGGAGACCTGCGCGGGGAGCACCACCGGGTCCTCTCACCCCAGGTCGGCGCCGTCTACGACCGCCCCGCGACGGACGGACGCCTGGTCGCCTGGTCGGCAACCGACGCGCGCACCGGCACGCGCACCCGGATCCAGGTGCGTTCCTTCTCCGGTGGCCGCGTGCACACGCTCGCGTCCTATCGACGGGCGGTGGTCTGGTCGGTCGCCATCGACGGTCCCACCGTGGCCTGGGACGTCGAGAACCGAAAGGGCGAGAGGCTCGTGGTCAGGCGGCCCGACGGTCGGCTCCATGCGGTCTCGGTCAGGCGCGGCCACGACGTCGGGCACGTCGCGATCCTGGGCGACCAGGTGGTGTGGAGCGACAACAGCACCCGTCGCAAGGATCCGGCCCGGCTGCTCTCCTACGACGCCGACACCGGGACGACCCGTGTGCTGGCCACAGTGCACACGGCCGGGCCCTTGCCGGCCGCCGTCTACGGTCCGGCGCTCACTCGGCACCACATCTTCTACGCCGCCGATCGCAGCCTGAACAGCATGCGCAGCTCCCTGGTCCGCGTCAACCGCCACGGGAACCAGCGGAGCGTGGTCGTCGCGGCTTCGAACAGGCGCGCACCGGTGCTGCCGGAGCTGACCGCTTCCGGCAAGGCGGTCACCTTCGACACCCTCAGCTCCTGGCACCTCTTCCAGGTGCGGGCCTCCGGCGGTCCCCTCCGCCGGGTCTCGTGCGCCAGCGGACCGCAGCTGACGCCGGTCGCCGCCTACGGCACCAGGGTGGTCTGGAGCGAGCTCACCACGGGTGACGACGACCTCGTCACCCGGCCCGGACCGGCGGGGCACTGCTAGCCGGGCAGCGCCCAGTCGACCGGGACGCCGTGGGGCGCCACGCGGCCCAGCAGCTCGCGCTCGCCGCCGCCGGGCCACTGCTCCAGACAGACCCAGAACTCGTGCCCGGCGCCGGGCTCCGGGCGCACTGGCTCTGCGTAGAGGTGCGCGAGCGGACGGTCGCGGTCCGCGGCGGCTCCGAGTGCAGCGAGCCGCGCCTGCACGCGCAGCTGCTGGTCCCGAGGTAGGTACTGCCACATCACGCTGTGCCAGACCACGGTGAGCCTGCCCTCGGCCAGCTCCAGCGCCTCGACGAAAGAAGCGGCGTCCTGGCGCCGCACCTGCACCGGCGCCCGTCGGGCGATCTCGATGGCGCCCCGGAGTCGACGGTGCCGCTCTGCCATGTCCGCCCAGACGTACGACGCCAGGGTGAGCCGGCCGTCCCGGGTGGCGACATCGACCGGTGCGACGTCGCAGCCCGACCGCTCGACGACCCGCAGGGGCCCGGACAGGCCCGGCAGCTCGCCCCGCCAGGCGCCCTCGAGCGCCACGACGCTGTCCGGAGGCCCCCATGCGCGTCCCCGGTCGTCGGTGTAGCGGAAGGAGTCCGCGTGCAGGTTCAGCCCACCGCTCGCGCCGAGCTCGGTCAGCCGAGCCGGCAGCCCGAAGCGGCCGACCAGCAGGAGCAGCCCTCCCAGCAGGGCCGCGGCGCGGCCGACCTCGTTGGTCTGCGGGGGTTGGCGCAACCGCTGACGCACGGTCTCCGACCGTCTGGCCAGCACGTCGAGCACGGAAGGCCATGCCTGCTGCAGGTCCCAGCTCCCGCCGACCGACGGGTAGAACGCGGCCAGTCCGGGTTCCTCCCCGTCGAGCACCAACCGGTGCAGGCTGCCCGCGAGCCGCAGGGCGAGGGCCGAGGGGCCGGAATCGTCCTGGTGCCCGCGCAGCACCGCGGCAGTCTCACCACCGGCCCCGATGTCGTCGGCGAGCCGACCGAGCAGCTCGGCATACATCGGCGAGCCGAGACGCGCACAGGCCGCGGCCTGGGTCCTGAACGCCTCGCCGAGCTCCATGTCGGGCAGTGTGCCCCGCTCAGGGGGTCGACCGGGAGAGCCGGCGGGCGGCGTTGACCAGCCTCCAGTAACTGACGCGTGCGCGGCGCACCATCGGGCGCCGTTCCGAGATGTCGATCAGCGCCTGCCGAACCGGTCGACTGGAGCGGAGCTGGATCTCCGCGCGCAGCTGATCGATCGTCGTCTCCGCCACCCCGAGGCGCTCCTTGTGCTCCTGCAGGGCTGCGGCGTGAGTGATCGCGAGCGAGGCAAGGCCATCGAGCCCAGCCTCAAGCACCGCTTCAAGGGACGGTTCAGACCTCCCTGCATCGACGCCTTCAGATCGGGGGCGGAGCTCTTCCAAGGAGCCTACGACGTGCGCGCCGGATGATTCGATCGCCTTGACCTGCTGACGAGCGCGTTCGGCGGCCCACTCGGCATAGCTGGGTGGCAGCACGACCTTGTGCTCACTCGTCCGGCGCTGGACGAGGATTTGCTTGGCAAGGCCCCGCTTGACCACGCGGTTGTACTGGGCAAGCGGCATGTGGCGCTCGGCCAGTTTCTCGTTCAGGCGCCGTACCAGCTCCGCGGACTCCATGCCCAGCGACGCATTCGCCCCTAGTTCGCCGACCTCGCAGACGCCTGCGTCGACGCCCAACACCCCGGCCGTGCGCCGCCACAGCTCGTCAGGCCGGCCATCGTGAGGAACTGTGATGACGTGGGCGCGCTCGGCCGGGGCCAGTTTCGACCATCTATCCAGCAGCAGCTCCATGTCCTGTTGCCGCCAGAAGAGACGCCCGGCAGGGGTGTCCCATGCGTTCTCGCCGGCCACCTGCTCGAGGAACTCCCTCCAGGACCAGGACGCCCGGTTCTGGGCGAACTCCTGCCAGGCCGCCGGAACCGTCCTGCCGAGGTCACGGACCGTGAACACCAGGTGCACCTCGGCATCCCCAAGGCTTCTCCCGACGCGGGCAACCTGGCGGGGCCCAGCCATGCAGAGCCACTCCATCGAGACCACGGCGTCGCCGGGCCAGCGTCGTATCTCCGCTGCGAGCCGATTCCAGGCACCAGCCACTCGCGCCTGACTCTCTGGGGAGACCGAAATTCGTCGGAGGTCGCGGATGGCGTCAACCTGGTCACCCCACGAGTCACCCGGGTAGAGAAGGTCCGCTCGCTCCCTCAGCTGCGCCTTGTTGTGACCGAAAACGGCCTGCAGGTAGCTCGTTCCACTCTTTGGCAGTCCCAGGTGGAGAAACACTCGTCGGGCCACCGCATCACCCTAACCGACGCAGGTCGGGCGGGAACGAGGGCTCGTGTGCCTGCCGGGTAGCATGTCCCCCCGCCCCCCGATCCATCAAGAAACGCTCGAGACCGAGGAGATCGAGGATGCGCATACGCTTCCTGCTGCATGATGTCTTCGGCAAGGCCGGCGGTGTGAAGACGGTGACACTGGCTCTCGCGCGCGACCTGGCGCAGTGGCACGAGGTGGAGCTGACCAGCCTGTACGGTGGCGGCAACCCTGTTCACGCCCTACCCCCGGGTGTCTCGGTTCGCACCTTGATAGACCGGAACAGCGCCCAGTCCAGGGTGCAAAGGACACTTGCCCACCTTCCGTCCCAAGTCATCCCCGGGCCGGAGCCCCGGATCAAGCAGTACAGCGCTTATACCGATTTGGTGCTCCTGCGCTACCTCCGCTCGCTGCGCGGCGGCGCAGTCGTCACCATGCAACCCGGCCTCAACATGGCGCTGGCCCGACTAGGGACGAACAAGTACGTGCGGGTTGCCCAGGACCACCGGCCGTTCATATCGCGGCCGCAGAGCACCCTTTCGGCCTACGAGAAGTACGCGCACCGGTACGACGCCTTCCTCGCCCTGACGAACGAGGACAGCGCCCACTACCGACAGCTCGTCGGTACCCGGACGCGGATCGAAACGATGTCGAACGGCGCGCCGCCTCTTACCGGCAATCCCTCGTCCCTTGATTCGAAGGTGGTCGTGGCTGCCGGGCGGCTCGAGGCGAGCAAGGGTTTCGACCTATTGGTCCGCGCGTGGTCGGTGGTCGCCCCGGTACACCCGGACTGGGAACTGCGGATCTTCGGCGAAGGCGCCCAGCGTCAGAGGCTCGAACGGCTGATCGCGCAGCGAGGCCTGGAGGGGCAGGTCCGGCTGATGGGCTTCACCAAGCATCTCGAGAGTGAAATGACGGCGGCATCGCTGTTCGTGCTCAGCTCGCGCATGGAGGGCTACCCCATGGTGCTGCTCGAGGCGATGGGCTGCGGCTTGCCGCTGGTCAGCACCGACTGCCCGGCCGGCGGGCCGCGCGACATCATCACCGATGGCGTGAACGGCTTTCTCGTGCCGAACGAAGACGTCACTGCCCTCGCTGATGCCATCATCCGGGCGATCGGACTCGACGCAGACACGCGCAAGAGCATGGGCGGAGCAGCCCTGGTTCGCGCTCGCGATCGCAGTCATCTCGCGGTGGCGCAACAGTGGTGCGCTCTACTCACCGAGCTCGCCCGCAACAAGCGCGGCTGACCGGCAGAAGTAGCAGGAGTCAGCGGAGCTTGTACTCCTCCAGCAGTCGACGCCCGATGATCATCCGCTGGATGTCGGCGGTGCCCTCGCCGATCAGCAGCATCGGCGCCTCTCGGTAGAGCCGCTCGATCTCGTACTCCTTGGAGAACCCGTAGCCACCGTGGATCCGGAAGGAGTCTTCCACGACCTGCGAGCAGTACTCCGACGCCAGGTACTTCGCCATCCCCGCCTCGAGGTCGTTGCGGGCACCGGCATCCTTGAGCCGCGCGGCCTTGACGACCATCTGGTGCGCAGCCTCGACCTTGGTGCCCATCTCGGCAAGGCGGAAGAGCACCGCCTGGTGCTCGGCGATCTTCTTGCCGAAGGTCTCCCGTTGCTGGGCGTAGGAGACGCCGAGCTCGAATGCCCGGTTGGCCACGCCGACGCCCCGGGCGGCGACGTTCACCCGGCCCACCTCGACGCCGTCCATCATCTGGTAGAAGCCCCTGCCGGGCTCCCCGCCCAGGATCTGGTCGGCCGAGATGCAGTGGTCCTCGAAGACCATCTCCGTGGTGTCGACCCCCTTGTAGCACATCTTGTCGATCTTGCCGGGAATCGTGACGCCCTGCGCCGTCTCGCCGAAGCCGGGCTCCTTCTCCACCAGGAAGGTGGTCATGTTCTGGTGCGGCTTGGCGCGGCTCTCGTCGCCCAGGTCGGTGCGGACCAGGACCGCGACCAGGTTCGACGACCCGCCGTTGGTCAGCCACATCTTCTGGCCGTTGATGACGTAGCCCCCGTCGTCACCCTTGACCGCCTTGGTCTTGATCGCGGCGACGTCGGAGCCCAGCCCGGGCTCGGACATCGAGAAGGCGCCGCGGACCTCGCCGGTGGCCATCCGGGGGAGGTACTTCTGCCTCTGCTCCTCCGTGCCGTGCTGCAGCAGCAGGTAGGCGACGATGAAGTGGGTGTTGATGATGCCCGACACGCTCATCCAGCCGCGGGCGATCTCCTCCACAGCCAAGGCATAGGTCATCAGTGACTCGCCGAGGCCGCCGTACTCCTCCGGGATCATCAGCCCGAAGATGCCGAGGTCCTTCATCCCCTCAACGATCTCGGTCGGGTACTCGTCCTTGTGCTCCAGTTCGGTGGCAACCGGCAGGATCCGGTCCTCCACGAACTGGCGCACCGCCTTGAGGATCTCCTGCTGGATGTCGGTCAGACCCTCGGTCTCACAGAGGCGGCTCATCGGCAACCCTTCCCGTCGCTGGCGAGTGACAGGACAGTATTGCCTGCCGCTGCGGAGGGCAGACAGCGAGTGTGAGGAAGGGTACGGCGGCCTGACGCCCCTCGACACCGGGAGGGGTCGGCCGCTCAGACAACGGAATGACACCGATGGAAGCAAGCCGACACGCGGGCGCTTGATAACGAAACGATCACAGTTTCACATCTGCCCCACAAGCATCATCAGGAAAACTAGAGTTGGCGCGTTCACCGGACCCTCCCGGCAAATCGGTTCAAAAGGAGCTTGCCGATGCATCCGACCCACCCCCGTCGCTGGTCGCTCGTGGGCATCCTGGCGCTGTCACTGGCCTTGGCCGGGCAGGGTCTGCTCGGATCGGCCGAGGCCGCCACCGCTCCGGGGAACACGACCGCCGACCCGGGCACATCCCTGCCCGGGGACAGCCAGCCGACCTCCGTGCGCGTGGCCAGCTTCAACGTCCTGGGTGCCGGGCACACGAGCCCGAGCGGGAACAAGGCGGGCCGGGGCTGGGCCTCCGGCGCGCAACGCATGCAGTGGGCCGTCCAGGCGATCCAGAAGTACCGGCTCGACGTCGTCGGCCTCCAGGAGTTCGAGAGCCCACAGTACGACGAGTTCATGAACCTGGTGGGCGACCAGTTCGGCGTCTACCCCGGTGACCAGCTGGGCAACATGGCGATGCGGGACTCCATCGTCTGGCGGTTGTCGAAGTGGCAGCTGGTCGAGTCGCACTGGATCGACATCCCCTACTTCTACGGCAACCCGGTGAAGATGCCGTACGTCCTGCTGCGCAACGTGCAGACAGGTCGGCTGGCGTGGTTCTTCAACACCCACAACCCGGCCGATGCCCGCGGGCCTGCAGGGAAGTGGCGCAGGCAGGGCTACCGCCTCGAGTGGGCCCTGCAGAGCCAGCTGCGCAGCGAGTATCCCGACGTGCCCTTCTTCAGCACCGGCGACAAGAACGACAAGGCGCCTTACTTCTGCCCCACTGCCCGCCACTCCGACCTGCACGCCGCGAGCGGGAGCGTGGCGACCGCGACGACCTGCACGCTGGCCAAGCCGTCGCGCATCGACTGGGTCATGGGGACCAGCGACGTGCGGTTCAGCGGTTACCAGGACGTCCGCGACGCACTGATCCAGAAGACCACCGACCACCACCTGGTCTACAGCGACGCGCAGATCCCGTCGGTGGCGTCCGAGGACTCGCCTGTCGACCACGTCCTGGTGGTGGCCGTGGACGGTCTGCGTCCGCAGGCCCTCAACCAGACCGGGGCCACGGGCACGCCCAACCTGCACCGGATGGTGAGCGAGGGTGCCTTCACCGGCAACGCCCGCACGGACTACAGCTCCGTCAAGCGGCTCTCCAACGCGGTCGACATGCTGACCAGCCTGCGCACCTACCCCGGTAACGGCGGCCACGGCATCGGGTGGCGCGGTCGGCCCCAGTCGACCATCGAGGCCGCCGCCGGGCACTACGTCCCTGGCGTCTTCGACGGCTCCCACGACGTGGGCCTGCACACCGCAGTGGTGACGGACTGGTCGCCGATGACCGTTGTCCGGGACAGCTGGAACTCGGTCAACGGCGCCGTGGACGCCTACCGTCCCCCGAACGACGGGCGCGGCAAGATCTCCCGGTTCGTGCTCGCCTCGAACGACGGGGCCGTCACCAGGGACACCCTGGGGGTGCTCCGCGACGACGAGCCGGCGGTCACCTTCACGCAGCTGTCCAACGTGGCCGACGCCGGGGCCCGTTACGGCTGGAACAGCACGCGCTACCTCACTGCGGTCAAGCGCGCCGACGCGAGGATCGGCAGCATGCTCGACGCGGCCAGCTCCGACCCGGGGCTCGCCGGCCACACCGTCGTCATCGTCACCGCGGAGCGGGGCGGCAGCGCCGCCCGCAGTCACCTCAACCGGCGGCTGGCCTACTACCGGGTGCCGATGTTCGTGGTCGGTCCCGGCGTTCCCGCCGGTGCGGACCTCTACGCGCTGAACCCGCAGCTCGCCGACCCCGGCACGACTCGCCCGTCGTACTCGAGCAGCGTGGTGCAGCCGATCCGGACCAGCTACATCGCCAACCTGGTCACCAAGCTGCTCGGCCAGCCGGCCATCCCGGGCAGCGGGCAGGACCCGAACCGGTTGTTCACGGTCACCGCTCCCTCCCCGTCCTGACCCCGTCGAGGCAGATGAGCGCAGGTGCGCAAGGCGCAAGGGTGGTGACCTCGGCTGGGTGACCAGGCCCTATGCTGTGGAGCGGTCCGCAGGACAGTGGGGGGAGGGTGTGGCCCGTGGGGCTTCGCAGATTGCCGACCCGCTTTCGGCGACGACCGCCCCGTAAGCCGTGGGAGCCGCGGTTCGTCTTCGTGGTCACCTACGGACGCTCCGGCTCGACGCTGCTGCAAGGACTAGTCAACGCGCTGCCGGGTGCGCTCCTCCGTGGCGAGAACAACTTCTATCTCCTGCACATCTTCCGAGCATGGGCGGACCTCAGATCCTTCCGACGGCAGTATGCCAAGGATGCAGATCGTGGACCGCGATCGGCCTTCTACGGCCTGGACGAAACGTCGATGCGCGACTTCGTCCACATGGCCAGACGCCTCGTGATTCGCCAGCTGCTGGGCAGCGTCGACCGTGGCGACGTCGAGCTGTTGGGTTTCAAGGAGGTGCTCTGGCACCGCGTCGAGCCGGAGGAGACGGCTGCGTTCTTCGCATTTCTGGAGGCTCTGTTCCCGGGAGCGGTGTATCTCCTCAACCAACGGGCCCACGACGCGGTCGCGTCGTCGGGGTTCTGGGCGAACCGCCATCCTGACGAGATCAATGCGGCCGTGCGGCGCGTCGAGGAGATCCAGGACTTCCTCCGGAGCACCCGCCCGCAGCGGGTGCTCGACACCAGGTACGAGTTGTTCACCTCCGACGACGAACACTCGGTGCAGACCGAGCTGGCGAAGATCGCAACCTTTCTGACCGGTGCGTGCGACGAGAGAGCTCTGCTCCGCATGCGCGAGACCTTGGCGGTTGGACACGGCCCCCGTCCGTTCGGCCGGAGCCGGCAGAGTGAGCCGCGACGACTGGATCTCCCCGCAGGGGAAGCTGAGAGCTGACTTCCTCAGCGCTTCACGGGCGCCGGATCGTGCCCCGAGCCACCGGGTGCACCAGACCAGCGACGAAACAGCGCGTGGCGGCTCCGCCGACGGCATCGACCCGACCGCGGAGTCGTGACGGGCGACCGATCTCGAACCCCTGGCGGATGAGGTACTCCCCGCCGCGGGGCAGCCGACCAGCGGCCACGAGCGCCATCCCGAGGCCCACGGCCGCCGAGCCTGTAGCAGGGTCCTCTGCGACGTCCAGCCCCGGGACGAAGACGCGCGCGTGGATGTCCAGCGGGTCGCCCGGCGCCACGCTGTGCAGGTTGATCCCGTCGACCGGGTCTGCGCAGTCGGGAAGGTCACCGGCGTACTCCGACACTGGTCGCAGCGAAGGACGGGCCCTGCTCACCGCGTCGTCGGTGACCGGCAGGTGCACGAAGGTCAGTCCGGCGCCGGCCAGCCACACCTCCCCCGCGAGGTCGTCCGGACCCAGCCCGAGGTCGGCGAGGAGGGCGCGGGCCACGGCCGGTGCCACCGGGCCGCACAGGTCGCGGGGTACGGCGCCCAGCTCCACGCCGCCACCGTCGAACCGGACGTCGACCTCCCCGGCGGCGCAGCACTGGACCAGCTGGTCGCCGCTGACCAGGCCACGCTCTCGCAGCACCCACGCGGTGCCGAGCGTGGGATGGCCGGCGAACGGGACCTCGCCGCCGGGGGTGAAGATCCGCACCCGGTAGCGGTCGCCGACCGGCTCCGCGGGGAAGGTCGTCTCGGAGAAGTTGAACTCCCTCGCCAGCGCCAGCAGCGCGTCGTCGGGCAGCTCCCCGGCGCCGTGCACGACGGCGAGCTGGTTCCCCGCGAACGGTTCGTCGGCGAACACGTCGACCACATCGAAGTCGAGCGCAGTGTCGGACATGACGCCCATGATGCCCGTCGCACACTAGGGTGGAGGCTCGTGAGCACCACACCCACGCGCGTCTTCGCGGCCCGGCTGGTCGGGCTGCCGGTGTTCGACCCGCAGGGTGATCAGGTCGGCAAGGTGCGCGACGTCGTGGTCGTGATGCGCTCCGACATCGCCCAGCCGCGAGTCGTCGGTCTGGTGATCGAGGTCTTCGGCCGCCGCCAGGTCTTCGCGCCGATGACGCGGGTGACCAACATCGACGCCGAGTCCGTCATCACCACCGGGCTGCTCAACATGCGGCGCTTCGAGAAGCGGCCGACCGAGACGCTGGTGATCGGGCAGATGCTCGACCGGCACGTGCGCGTGCGCACCACCGGGGTCGAAGGCACCGTCTACGACATCGGGATGGAGCAGGCCCGCACCCGCGACTGGGTGCTCTCCCGGGTGGCCCTGATGGAGGCGGGCAAGGGCTCGGGCCGTTTCCGGCGACGCCGGGGCCAGAGCCACGTCGTGGAGTGGGACGACGTCGAGGGACTGCACCGCCGCTCCCCCAACCAGGGTGCGGAGCACCTTCTGGCGGCGCTCGCCGACCTGCGCGCGGCCGACGCCGCGAACGTCATCCACGAGCTGCCTCCCGAGCGCCGCCGCCAGGTCGTCGCCGCGCTCGACGACGAGCGCCTCGCCACCGTCCTGGAGGAGCTGCCCGAGGAGGACCAGGTCGAGATCCTCGAGCACATGGACCACGAGCGCGCCGCCGACGTGCTCGAGGAGATGTCCGCGGACGACGCTGCCGACCTGATCGCCGACCTCTCCCCCGACACCGCGCGACACGTGCTCGAGCTGATGGAGCCGGACGAGGCGGAGGACGTCCGCCGACTGATGGAGTACGGCGAGGAGACCGCAGGCGGCATGATGACGCCCGAACCCGTGATCCTCCCACCCGACGCCACCGTTGCCGAAGCCCTCGCCCGGGTGCGCAACGAGGAGCTCACCCCGTCGCTGGCCGCCCTCGTGCACGTCTGCCGGCCCCCGCTGGAGACGCCGAGCGGCCGGCTGCTCGGCATCGCACACATCCAGCGGCTGCTCCGCGAACCGCCCTCGACGCTGGTGGCCGGCGTGCTCGACACCAGCATCGACTACCTGCACCCGGAAGCCAGCCTGCAGGATGTGGCCACCTTCCTGGCCACCTACAACCTCGTCGCCGCGCCCGTGGTCGACGAGGAGGGCCGCCTCCTCGGCACCGTGACCGTCGACGACCTGCTGGACCACCTGCTGCCCGAGGGCTGGCGCGACCGCAGCATCGGGAGGCGGTGAGCCGTGCCCGAGCCGGAGGAACGGAGCCGCTACCCGCGGCTGGACACACCGCGCGAGGTCCGTCGTACCCTCCTGCGCCGACCGGCGGTCG
Organism: Nocardioidaceae bacterium; assembly: GCA_025980475.1. Taxonomy (GTDB): domain Bacteria; phylum Actinomycetota; class Actinomycetes; order Propionibacteriales; family Nocardioidaceae; genus Marmoricola. The sequence continues at coordinate 11,820 of JAICXL010000044.1, forward strand.
ACCAGGACACCTTCGGCGTCTTCGCCGAGCGGTTCGCGCGGTTCATGGGGACCGCCCGCTTCCTCATCTACATGACCCTCTTCGTGCTGCTCTGGCTCGGCTGGAACGTGCTGGCACCCCGGGACTGGCGGTTCGATCCCTACGCGTTCATCTTCCTGACCCTGATGCTGAGCCTGCAGGCGTCCTATGCCGCGCCGCTGATCCTGCTCGCGCAGAACCGGCAGGAGGACCGCGACCGGGTCGTCGGCGAGCAGGACCGGCAGGCCAACGCCCGGGCGCACGCCGACATGGAGTTCCTGGCTCGTGAGGTCGCGTCACTGCGGATGGCGATGGGCGAGGTCGCCACCCGTGACTACCTGCGCTCGGAGCTGCGGGCGCTGCTGGCCGAGCTCGAGGAGCGCGGTCCCGGCGCGGAGGCAGACGCCGAGACCGGCGGGTTGCGTGACGAGCACCATGCTCCCCGCGCCTCCGACGTCGACGGCTGACGACGTAGTCTCGTTCCATGACTTCCCCTGTCCTCGAACAGGTGCAGGCTGCGCTCGCCACGGTCAACGACCCCGAGATCAAGCGGCCGATCACCGAGCTCAACATGGTCGACACCCTGCAGATCGACGACACCGGCATGGTGCGGGTCAGGGTGCTGCTGACGGTGGCCGGCTGCCCCCTGCGCGACAAGATCACCCGGGACGTGACGGCCGCGGTGTCCAGGGTGCCCGGCGTGACCGGAGTCGACCTGGAGCTCGGCGTGATGACCGCCGAGCAGCGAGCCGGCCTGCAGGAGGTGCTTCGCGACGGCAAGGCGCAGCGGGAGATCCCGTTCGCCCAGCCCGGCTCGCTGACCAAGGTCTATGCGGTCGCCTCCGGCAAGGGGGGAGTGGGCAAGTCGTCGGTCACCGTGAACCTCGCGCTGGCGATGGCGGCCCAGGGCATGAAGGTCGGCATCGTCGACGCCGACATCTATGGCCACTCCGTCCCCGCGATGCTCGGAGTCGCCGACACGAGGCCGACCCAGGTCGAGGACCTGATCATGCCGGTGCCGACGCCGTCGGGTGTCTCGGTGATCAGCATCGGGATGCTCAAGCCACGGCGGGACCAGGTGGTCGCCTGGCGTGGCCCGATGCTCGACCGTGCACTGGTGCAGATGCTGGCCGACGTCTACTGGGGCGACCTCGACGCCCTCTTCCTGGATCTGCCGCCGGGCACCGGTGACATCGCGATCTCGCTCGGTCAGCACCTCCCCAACGCCGAGATCGTCGTCGTCACCACCCCGCAGGAGGCGGCCGCCGAGGTCGCCGAGCGCGCGGGCACGATGGCCTCGATGATGCACCAACGCGTGATCGGTGTGCTGGAGAACATGTCCTGGCTGCCGTGCCCCCACTGCACGGCGGAGGGCAAGGAGCACCGGCTCGAGGTGTTCGGCGCCGGTGGGGGCGCCCGCGTCGCCGGGACCCTGAGCCAGCGGTTCGGCTACGACGTGCCGCTGCTCGGCGAGATCCCGCTGGATCTCGCGCTGCGCGAGGGCGGCGACACCGGCCGGCCGATCGTCGAGTCCGACCCCGACTCCCCCGCCGGGGCGCTCCTGCACGCAGTGGCCCGGCGGCTGGCAGGACGGGGTCGCGGGCTCGCGGGGATGCAGCTCGGTCTCACCCCCACGGCGCATTCCTGAGCCGGGCTGGACCCGCTGGGTTAGATTCTTTGCGTGTTCGGCATCGGTCTACCCGAGTTGGCGGTCATCCTCGTGGTCGCCGTCATCGTCTTCGGGCCCGACCGGTTGCCCGAGTTCGCGCGTCAGGCCGGTCGTTTCGTGCGTCAGCTGCGCAACCTCGCGCAGAACGCCCAGAACGAGCTTCGCCGCGAGCTCGGCCCCGACTACTCCGACCTGAAGCTGACCGACCTCGACCCGCGGGTGGCGATTCGCAAGCACATCCTCGACGCGATGGACGAGGACGGCCCGCCGGACTTCGGCCGGCGGCCGGCCTACGACGTGCTCCCGTCAGGCGAGCGACCGCCTTTCGACCCCGACGCCACCTGACTCCGGAAAGCTTCCTCAGCCCACCTTCGCGGCGAGCCGCACCCTGATCCGCTGGGTGTGGCTGCCGCGCCGGACCGTCAGGGTCACGGTGTCTCCCGGGACGTGGGTGCGGATGGCCACGACCAGGTCGATCGACCCGCTGATCGGCTGATGGTCCAGAGCCGTGATCAGGTCCCCGGCGCGCAGACCGGCCTGGGCGGCCGGCTGGCCGGGGGTGACGCTGTCGACCTTGGCGCCGTCGAGATTGCGGGTGCCGCGGACGTTGGCCCCGATCACCGGGTACTTCGCCTCACCGGTGCGCAGGATCTGGTCGGTGGTGACCTCCACCTGCTCGATGGGGATCGCGAAACCGACGCCGATGCTGCCGCTCTCGCCGTTGCTCCCCGAGGAGGAACCCAGCGACGCGATGGCTGAGTTCACCCCGACCACCTGACCCTGCAGGTTGACCAGCGGACCGCCGGAGTTGCCGGGGTTGATGGCGGCGTCGGTCTGCACTGCGCTGATGTAGGAGGAGTCGCTGCCGTTGCCCGTCGTCACCGGCCGGTGCACCGCGCTGACGATGCCGGAGGTGACCGTCGCGGACAGGCCGAGCGGCGAGCCGATCGCCACGACGGACTCCCCCACGCGCATCTGGTCGGCCGACCCGAAGGCCGCGGGGCGCAGCGAGCGGGCACCCTTCACCTCGAGCACCGCGACGTCGTAGACCGAGCTGCGGCCGACGACCGTGGCCCGCAGGTGCCGACCACGGTGGTCGATCACCTCGATGGGCCCGTGGTCGGCGGCTGCCTCGGCGACGACATGGTTGTTCGTGATGACGTGGCCCTCCCGGTCCATCACGAAGCCGGAACCGGTGGCGCCCTGCGGATTGCCGTCGTACTCCGCGATGATCTGGACCGTGCTCGGCAGCACCTTCGCCGCGACCGCGGGGATGCTTCGGTTGTCGGCAGGCAGCGGGACGGCCGTTCGCCGCTGCACGTGCAGCAGCCCGCCGCCACCGGACGCTTCCTGGTGGCTGGCGACCAGGGCTCCACCGGCCAGCCCGCCGAGCAGTCCCACGACGAGGGCCAGGGCCGTGGTCGCGAGCCAGAGCCAGCCGGGAACCCGGGTGGCGCGTGCCTGCGCCGGCAAGGGTCCGGGCAACTGCGCAGGCGCCGGGGCGGGCCAGGTGCCGGCCGGCTGCTGCCGGTAGGGGTGCTCAGGGGCCTGCTGGGCCGGAGGTTGCGACCACCAGTGCGGCGCCCCCGGTCGCAGCTCCCTCGTCGGCTCGTCGCCCGGTCGCTCGGGAGTGGGCTGGTCGTCGCTCACACGTCTATCTTGGCGTACGCCGCAACGTCGTCGGCGTGGTCACCCCGGAATGGGAGATGTCGGAGGTGACCGTGGCGGTGCCCGGTGACCCGGGAACCTCGCCACGACCGGCAGGCGGGGTGGTCAGCGCGACGATGCCCAGGACCGCGACCCCGATGGACCCCGCTCCGACCAGCGCGATGCTGCGGCGGCGGCGCGAACGACGCTCGACCTCGTCGGCCGCAGCCCAGCTGTCCACGTCGTAGAGCGAGCCGAGCAGTCCCGTCGAGGCGGCGGGCTCCGTCGGGGCGGACAGCGTCGAGAGGCGACGCTTGACCCATCCCTCTCGCTCGACCAGCCGACGGCAGCCGGCACACCGGAGCACGTGCTGCCAGGCACGCTCCTCCTCCTGCGGGGAGAGCTGGCCGTCGACCAGTGCCGAGGCGCCGGCACCGATGTGGCCAGTCAGGTTGAGGATCACCGGACCCCTCCGGCCAGCCGCGGACCGGCTACCCGGATCCGGCCGTGCCTCGGGGCTCGGTGGGCCAGCGAGTCGCGCAGCATCGTCCGACCGCGGTGGATCCGGGAGCGCACGGTGCCCATCTTGACGTCGAGCACCTCGGCGATCTCTTCATAGGTGAGCCCCTCGACGTCACAGAGCACCACGGCCGCACGGAAGTCCGGGGGCAGCTGGGCCAACGCCGCCTCGACGTCGTCATCGAAGGTCTGCTCGACATAGGCGGTGTCGGGCGCGGGCAGGGCGCTGGGCAACCGGTTGTCCGCGTCGTCGGCAAGCGCGTCGAAGCGGATCCGGCTCTTGCGGCGCGCCTGGTCGAGGAAGAGGTTGGTGGTGATCCGGTGCAACCAGCCCTCGAAGGTGCCCGGCGTGTAGGTGTGCAGCGAGCGGAAGACCCTCACGAACACCTCCTGGGTGAGGTCCTCGGCGTCGTGGGCATTGCCGGTGAGCCGGTAGGCCAGCCGGTAGACGCGCGCGGAGTGATCGGTGACGATCTCCTCCCAGGTGGGCACCCCGACCGTCGCGTCGGGTGTGTCGGGGATGCCCGGCGTGGAGCCTGGCACGGTCACGGTGTCCTCCTGGCGCTGGGCCGCGGATCGGGTGGCGGACCTGCTGAAGGGCTTCGGCATCGCTGGTCCTCTACCTCACGCTAGGCACGACCCCTGAGACGGCGCTGAGCAGGGCCCGTCAGAAGGCTGGGAACCAGTACAACGGCTGACGGTCGTCGCGTGTTCCCCGTGAGCCGGCCCGGCCGGCCGGTAGAGTCCGGAGCAGCCGGATCGAGCCGTGTCCCAGGAGGACGTCATCGCCACCGCACCAAAGCCCGCGACCTGGACCTACTCCGAGGAGTTCGTCGCCGAGGACGACGTGCTCGCCGCCGCGCGGACCCGCGCCGAGGAGGTCGGCGTCGTGCCGATCCACTCCGGGGGCGGAGCCACGCTGCGCTTCCTGGCCTCGGTGCTCGAAGCCCGGGCCGTGGTCGAGATCGGCACCGGCACGGGCGTCTCCGGCCTGTGGCTGCTGCGCGGCATGCGGCCCGACGGCGTGCTGACCTCCGTCGACATCGAGGCCGAGCACCAGCGGCTGGCGCGCGAGACCTTCACCGAGGCGGGCATCCCCGCGCAGCGAGCCCGGTTGATCGCCGGCGCAGCCCTGGAGGTGCTGCCCCGGCTGACCGACGGCCACTACGACCTGGTCTTCTGCGACGGCGACAAGGAGGAGTACCCCGACTACCTCGCCGAGGCGCTGCGACTGCTCCGACCCGGTGGCGTGGTCGCCTTCGACAACGCCCTGTGGCACGACAAGGTGGCCGACCCTGCCCAGCGCGACCCGCAGACGGTGGCGGTCCGGGAGCTGGGCACCGCCGTGCGCGACGACGAGAAGCTGGTGCCCGTGCTGCTGCCCGTCGGGGACGGCCTCCTGGTCGCGAAGAAGGTGTGGACACCGGAGGCGTGACCGCGGCGCTGAAGCTGGCTGGAGACCTCGCGGAACAGCTCCGCCGGCTGTGTCGCCGGCAGGCCGGGCATCCCGGCCGCCGGTCCGGCAGTCGGCTCAGCCGCGGTCATGGACGGCGGCGGACAGGAAGCCCGCTCCACCCTCGGCGATCGCCGGGACCTCGCACTCCTCGATGAGCACCGGAGCCGACCCGATGATCCTCGAGCCGGCCGACTCGGCGGCGACCGCCGTGAACTCCTCCTGGAACGCGCGCCGCGCCGCATCGTCGACGAAGACGTAGCAACCCTCGAACCAGGCACCGGACCGCATCCGCCAGGTCTTGAAGCGCAGCCCGGGCCTGCCCTCGAAGCGGGCGTGGGAAGTCTCCTCGAGGTATCTCCGCAGCTTGTCCTCGACCCCCTCGGGCGCCTCGGTGAGAGACCAGCGCACGGTCAGGCCGCAGCTCACCGGACCACCCCGGCCAACGGGTCGGGCCCGCACAACCAGCGCAGCAGCAGTCGCGGACCGAACCCCGTCGGCCCGGCGGTCCACTCGTGCTCGTCCTCCACGGCGTCACCCACCGACGCGATGTCCAGGTGCGCCCAGGGCAGCCCGCCGGTGAAGTGCTGCAGGAACAGCGCAGCGCTGATGGCCGGGGCCCGCGACGGCGTGTTGAGCGCGTCGGCGACCTTGGAGGACAGGCCGTCCTCGTAGTCGTCCGCCAGCGGCAGCCGCCACAGCGGCTCACCCGCGGCCGACCCCGCCTGGAGCAGCCGGCCGGCGAGCGCGTCGTCGGTGCAGAAGAGACCCCCGATGCGCAGCCCGAGTGCCACCTTCACGGCGCCGGTCAGCGTCGCGACGTCCACCAGGACGTCGGGTTTGAGCTTGTCCACGGCGTAGCCGAGCCCGTCGGCGAGCACCAGCCGCCCCTCGGCATCGGTGTTGTTGACCTCGGTGGAGCGCCCGCTGTAGTGCCGGATGACGTCGCCGGGCCGCAGCGCGTCGCCGTCGATGACGTTCTCGGCGAGGCAGAGGAGTCCGGTGACCCGGATCTGGCAGCCGAGGTCACGCAGCGCGCCCATCACCGCCAGGACGACCGCGGCACCGGTCATGTCGCGTTTCATGTTCGCCATCGCCTCGCCGGGCTTGATCGAGAGCCCACCGCTGTCGAAGGTGATGCCCTTGCCGACCAGCACCACGTGCGGCGCCCTGCGCACCCCTCGGGCAGGACGGTGGTCGAGGCGGACGAAACGGGGCGGCTGGGCCGAGGCCCGGCCGACGGCAAGGATCCCGCCGAAGCCGTCGCGCTCCAGCTGGCGCTCGTCCCACACGCGCACAGTGAGGCCGGCGGCGGCCGCGACCTGCTCGGCCTCGGTGGCCAGCCACGCCGGGTTCTTGATGTTGGACGGCACCGTGCACAGCGTGCGTGATCGCCAGCCGGCGCCGGCAACGGCGAGCGCGCGGTGGAGCACGTCGGGATCCCGTGTCCCCACGCCGGCGACGACGATCCGCCGGACCGGCCGTCGCTTCGGGCCGGCGGAGCGCAGCTGGAAGCCGAAGGAGCCCAGGACAGCACCCTCGACGAAGGCGACCAGCCCGTCGTCGTCGGCGACCGCGGGGACCGACGTGGCGACCGCGTCCTGGTCGGAGGTACGACGAGCCAACGCTGCACCTGCTCGCCGGAGGTCGGCCGCAGTGCCCGAGCCCACGCCGACCAGCAGCACCAGGTCGAAGCCGGCGTGCGGCACCGACCCGGCCACCGGGACGGGCGTGACCTCACCGGCCGCGCCGGTGGCACCGGCCACGGCCAGCGCCTCCAACAGGTCGACGTCGAGGTCCTGCAGGAGCGCGTCGGACCCGGGACCGAGCAGCGGCCCGTCGGAACCGGTGAGCACGGGAACCGCGACGATGCCGACGCCGGCCACGCGGGACGGGGCCGTCTCGGCGAAGGCGAGCTCGGGCGGGGAGACCTGCGGCGGCAGGGTGGGGTGGGCGGTGGCTGCGGACGGCACGTCCCGACAATAACGAAGCTGCCCGGACCGTCCCCCTCAGGCAACGACCCGGGCCTCCAAAGCCTCGACGGCCGGCGTCAGCCGACCACATCCTTGAGCGCGTCACCGAGGGCACCGGCCTCGTCAGGCTTGAGCTCGACGACGAGTCGACCACCGCCCTCGAGGGGCACCTTCATGACGATGCCACGCCCCTCTTTGGTGACCTCGAGCGGGCCATCGCCCGTCCGGGGCTTCATCGCCGCCATGCGTACACCTCTTCCGTATGGTTTTCCAGTGCGTCGTCGTGACGCGCCCTACGGCGGCCATTATTCCCCATCGAGCCGTACTGTGGCCGCAGCATCCCGTCCGAGCGAGCAAAGGCGCGACCGTGGCCGACCAGCAGTCCCCAGCCGACCAGCCAGCCAACGATCGAGAGACCGTCCGCTACGACGTGGAGGACGGCATCGCGACGATCACGCTGAACCGGCCCCAGGCGATGAACGGCCTCGACGTGGAGACCAAGGAGGCGCTGCTGGCCACCGTGCGCCGGGCCGCCGCGGACGAGGCAGCCCGCTGCGTCGTGCTCACCGGCACCGGGAGGGCCTTCTGCGTCGGGCAGGACCTCAAGGAGCACGTGCAGATCCTTCGGAGCGACGACGCCTCGAGCCTGTTCACGACGGTCGACGAGCACTACAACCCGACGGTCGAGGCGCTGGCCACCATGGCCAAGCCGGTCGTGGCCGCGGTCAACGGCGTCGCCGCCGGAGCCGGCGCGAGCCTGGCGTTCGCCTGCGACTTCCGGATCCTCGCCGAGTCTGCCGGCTTCAACCTCGCCTTCGCCGCCATCGGCCTCTCCTGCGACACGGGATCGTCGTGGACGCTGCCGCGCCTGCTCGGCCGCGCCAAGGCGATGGAGCTGCTCTACTTCCCCACGACGCTGTCCTCCGCGGAGTCGGCCGAGCTCGGGCTGGCGACCAGGGTGGTGCCCGACGCCGAGTTCGCCGCCGAGGTGGCCAGCTTCGCGGGTCGGCTCGCGCTGGGCCCGACGGCGGCGTACGGCGCCATCCGCCGCTCGGTGGTCCATGCCGCAGGGCATGACCTGACCGACGCGCTCGCCTTCGAGTCGCAGATGATGACGTCCACCGGTGCCACCGACGACCATCGCAGGGCGGTGGACGCGTTCCTGGCCAAGGAGAAGCCGACCTTCACCGGCTCGTGACCGCTCGAGTCGCAGGAGCCGAGCACGTCGACCACTGTCGAGGGCGGCAGGCACCCGATCAGAGTGCCGTGTCCGGGCCGGGTGGGCGCCGGTCGAGCTCGAGGGCGAGACGTTCCAGCAACGCGTCCACCTCGCTGGCGCGGTAGCCGCGAACCGCGGTGGAGAACCGGATCTCGCGCAGGTCCTCGCCGACGAGCGGCCGTCCGTCGGGGAGGCTGACCTCGGGTCGGTCGTCGTACTCCCTGGCCAGTGAGCCGCCGCGCCCGGCCGCCACCACCGCGATCCCACCGATCGCCAGCACGACCAGGACCGCGAAGAGCCAGGTCATCGGTCGCCCACCTCTCGGCCGGGGGCTCGCTCGGGGTCGTCGGCCTCGTGGTCGGCGCGTGCAGCGACCATTCGCTCGACGACCAGGTCGATGTCGTCGGTGACCTCGATCAGCTCCAGCTCCCGGGCGGCGATCTTTCCGGAGGCCAGCACGGTGTCGCGCAACCACGCCAGCATCCCGGCCCAGTAGTCGCTGCCGAGGAGCAGCACCGGGAAGGAGGTGACCTTCTGGGTCTGCACCAGGGTCAGCGCCTCGAAGAGCTCGTCGAGGGTTCCCATGCCGCCCGGCAGGACGACGAAGCCCTGGCTGTACTTGACGAACATCGTCTTGCGGGCGAAGAAGTAGCGGAAGTTCAGCCCCACGTCGACGTACTCGTTGAGCCCGGTCTCGAAGGGCAGCTCGATGCCCAGCCCGACGCTGACCCCGCCCGCCTCGCTGGCTCCCTTGTTGGCCGCCTCCATCGCGCCGGGGCCACCGCCCGTGATCACCGCGAACCCGGCCTCGGCGAGGCGCCGGCCGATCTCGACGCCGTCGGCGTACGCCGCCTCGTCCCGACGCATCCGCGCCGACCCGAAGACGGCGATCGCCGGGCCGAGCTCGGCGAGAGCACCGAAGCCCTCGACGAACTCGGCCTGGATCCGCAGCACCCGCCAGGGGTCGGTGTGCACCCAGTCGGTCGGCCCGCGCTGGTCGAGCAACCGTTGGTCGGTGGTCGAACGTTCGATGCGCGGCCCGCGCAGGAAGAGCGGGCCCTTGCGCTGGGTGGGGCGGTCCCCGTTGCCCGCAGCCCGACCGGTGCTCACGCGGGCTCTCCGAGCCAACGGCGCAGCATCTGCTCACAACCGGTGAGCTGGGCCAGCGGCACGAACTCCTCCTGCTTGTGCGCGAGCATCGGGTCGCCCGGGCCGTAGTTGACGGCTGGGACGCCCAGTGCGGAGAACCGGGCGACGTCGGTCCAGCCGAACTTCGGGTTGACGGTGCCTCCGACCGCGTCGACGAACGCCTTCGCCGCGGGCACGCCCAGCCCGGGCAACGCCCCCGGAGAGGTGTCGGTGAGCTCGACCTCGTAGCCCTCGAAGAAGGCCCGGACGAACGCCAGCGCCTCGCCCTCCGAGCGGTCGGGCGCGAACCGGTAGTTGACCGTGACCCGGCACTCGTCGGGCAGCACGTTGCTCGCGACGCCGCCCTGGATCAGCACGGCGTTGAGCCCCTCGTGGTACTCCAGCCCGTCGATCACCGGGCGCCGCGGCTCGTAGTCGTTGAGCCTGGCGAGCAGGTCCACCGCCTGGTGGATGGCGTTGACGCCGCGCCAGGCGCGGGCCGAGTGCGCCCGCTCGCCCCGAGTGACCACCTCGACACGCAGCGTGCCCTGGCAGCCCGCCTCGACGACGCCGTCGGAGGGCTCCATCAGGATCGCGAAGTCGGCCTCGAGGAGGTCGGGCCGTGCCTCGGCGATCTTGCGGAGGCCGTTCTCGGTGGCCTCGATCTCCTCGCACTCGTAGAAGACGTAGGTGACGTCGCGGACGGGCTCGACGACCTCGGCGGCCAGCTTGAGCGCCACCGCCACGCCGCCCTTCATGTCGCAGCTGCCCAGCCCGTGCAGGCTGATGCCGTCATTGCGGGAGGGGAGGTTGGCGTTCAGCGGCACGGTGTCCACGTGACCGGCGATCACCACCCGCTCGGACCGACCGAGCCGGGTGCGGGCGACCAGCGAGTTGCCCAGCCGCGTCACCTGGAGGTGCCCCAGCGTCTGCAGCGCCGCCTCGATCGCGTCGACCACCGGACCCTCGTGCCGGCTCACCGACTCGATGTCCACCAATGCCGCGGTCAGCGCCACCACGTCGCTGCGCAGGTCGAGGCCCAGCTCCAGTCCCATGGTCGCCATCCTCTCAGGTGCGGCACACTGACCGCATGCCGTCGCAACCCGCCCGCTCCCGGGTCACCCTCACCGACATCAGCTCCCGCGCGTGGGAGCACCCGGCCGACCGCGGTGCGTTGGTCGCGCTGCGCAAGCTGAAGGGCTTCGACGCGGTGCTGAAGGCGCTGTCCGGACTCGTCAGCGAGCGCGCCGTCCGGCTCGAGCTGCTGGGCTCGGCGATCCGGGTCGACGAGCGCCAGTTCGGCACCATCCATCGGCTGCTCACCGAGGTCTGCACGGTCCTCGACGCAGAGCGGGTGCCGGAGCTCTTCGTGACCGCAAACCCGGTCCCGGGTGCGGTGACGATCGGGATGGACAAGCCGGTGATCGTGCTCAACTCCGGCCTGGTCGACCTCCTCGACGAGGAGGAGCTGTCGTTCGTCGTGGGCCACGAGCTCGGCCACGCGCTCAGCGGCCACGCCGTCTACCAGACCCTGTTGCAGCGACTCGTCCGGCTGAGCGCCGTACTCACCGCCGTTCCCGTCGGCGGCCTCGGCATCCGGCTGATCATGGCGGCGCTGATGGAGTGGTCGCGCAAGGCCGAGCTGTCCGCCGACCGCGCCGGACTGCTGGCCACCCAGGACCCGGCGGTCGCGTTCCGCACCCACATGAAGCTGGCCAGCGGCGGCCACCTGGAGGACCTCGACCAGACCTCGTTCTTCGACCAGGGCCGGGAGTACGACGACGCCGGGGACGTGCGCGACTCCGTGCTGAAGATGTTGATGATCGAGGCCCGCTCACACCCCTTCGCCGTCGTGCGGGCCAACGAGCTGCGACGCTGGGTGGACTCCGGTGACTACACCGCCGTGCTGGGCGGCGGCTACGCCCGCCGTGGCGACGACGACTCGACCAGTGCAGGCGAGGCGGCCCGCGAGGCGGCCCAGAGCTACGCCGAGACGTTCCGGCAGACCCAGGACACGCTCGGCCGGCTGGTGCACGATGCCGCCGGGTTCGTGGGCTCGGTGGTCGGCTGGATCGACCAGAACCTGCGCCGCCCCTCCTGAGCCGCGCCGGAGGCCTGCGGGTGCTTGGGTAGCCTGACGCCATGCTCGACGACGCCCCGCCTCCTCCGCTGCCTGCAGGGACCCGCGCCTGGGGCTTCGGCCTCGCCACCGTGTCCGATGACGGGGTCGTGCTCGACACGTGGTACCCCCAACCGAAGCTCGGCACCGGTTCCCCCGGCGCCGAGGTCCCGGAGCCGTTGGCCAAGGCGGCTCGGCACCACCCGCTGCGGCGGGTACGCACCGAGGTGGTCTGCACCGAGATCGACCTCGCGGCCGCGCCGAACGACCCCGCGGACGCCTACCTGCGGCTGCACCTGCTCAGCCACCGGCTGGTGCGCCCCCATGCACTCTCGACCGAGGGCATCTTCGGCGTGCTCGCCAACGTCGTCTGGACCAGCCTGGGACCGTGCCCGGTGAGCGGGTTCGAGGAGATCCGGGCGGAGCTGCGCGCGGACGGGCCCGTGCACGTCTTCGGCATCGACAAGTTCCCGCGGATGACCGACTACGTGGTGCCGACCGGAGTCCGGATCGCCGACGCCGACCGGGTGCGGCTCGGCGCCCACCTGGCCGAGGGCACCACGGTGATGCACGAAGGCTTCGTCAACTACAACGCCGGCACGCTCGGCGCCTCGATGGTCGAGGGCCGCATCTCCGCGGGCGTCGTGGTGGGCGACGGCACCGACATCGGCGGCAGTGCATCCATCATCGGCACGTTGTCCGGTGGCGGGACCATCGTCGTCAGCCTCGGCGAGCGCTGCCTGCTCGGTGCCAACTCCGGGATCGGCATCCCGCTCGGTGACGACTGCGTCGTGGAGGCCGGCTGCTACGTGACGGCCGGAACCAAGGTGACGCTTCCCGATGGTGCCGTCGTCCGCGCC